>JAMBEQ010000072.1 GCA_024506175.1 Methylocystis sp. | reverse complement strand
TGCAGAGTTCCTCGACTGGGTGGAGGCCCAGCCAAAGGGACGCTACGAGCTCCTGCGGGGCGAGATTTTCGCAATGGCGCCCGAACGGGCGGAACACGCGCGCACGAAATTCAACGTCGCCCGCGCTCTCGCCGACGCAATCACGCGCACGGGGCTTCGCTGTGAGGCCTTCGTCGATAGCCTTGGCGTGATGACCGACGAGCACACGGTCTATGAGCCGGATGCATTTGTGAATTGCGATGACCCCATCGCGCCGCACGCGCTGCTCGCCCCCTCGCCCGCCATCATCGTCGAGGTCATCTCGCCGTCGTCGCGGAGCATCGACAAGAATAGTAAGCTCAGCGATTACTTCCGATTGGAGAGCTTGAGGCATTATCTGGTTGTCGACCTTTCGCGGCGCCTCGTCCTCCATTATCGGCGACACGGCCAGGAAATCGTCGTGGCGTTTGTCAGGGAAGGCGCGATCGCCCTTGACCCGCCAAGCCTCTCGATCGACATCGCGGATATCTTCCCCTAACCGGACCGGAAATTGACGCCCCCTCGCATCGCTCTCGTCACCGGCGCCTCACGCGGCATCGGCCGCGCCATTGCCCTCGAGCTCGCGCGCGATGGCGCGCATATCGTGGCCCTTGCCCGCACCCAAGGGGCGCTGGAGTCTCTCGACGACGAGATTCGCGCGCTGGGCTCCGAAGCCACGCTTGTTCCCTGCGACCTGGGGGATTTCGACGCGCTCGACCGGCTCGGCGCGGCGCTGTTCGAGCGCTGGGGCAAGCTCGACGTCTTCGTGGCCAACGCTGGCGTGCTCGGCCCCCTGTCGCCGCTCGCTCATGTCGATGTGAAAGACTGGAATCGCGTGATGGCGGTGAATGTCACCGCCAATTGGCGGCTGATCCGCTCGCTCGACCCCCTGCTTCGGGCGTCGAGCGCCGGCCGCGTCCTCTTCGCGACCTCCGGCGCAGCGCATAAGGCGAAGCCCTATTGGGGCCCTTACGCCATCTCGAAAGCGGCAATCGACGCGATGGCCCGCACCTATGCGGCGGAGGTAAAGAGCTACGGCGTCACGGTCATGATCGCCAATCCGGGCCCAATGCGGACTCGCATGCGCGCCCAAGCGATGCCGGGCGAAGACCCCATGTCTCTCCCCCAGCCAGAGGATTTCGCTAGAAAATGCCTCCCGCTCCTGACGCCGGAATGGCGCGAGACAGGGAAGCTCTACGACTTTCCCGCCAATCGGCTGATGGACTTCCACCCCCCGGGATAAAAAGGCGCGGGGAGGCGGCGACTACGCCAAGACCGGCGCGCCGCCCCGATCTTGAGTTTTTCGAAAAAGAACGCCCGCAGCGCTCCTGGCTCAAAGCAAGCCCTGCATTATAATGCAGAGCAGCAATTTGTAACATTGTGAATATTTGGATAGATTTTCAAGGGTGATCTGGACATCGCTGCAACTTTGCTTACACCTCAGACCCTAACCGTGGCAGAGGTTCTGTTGAGGGTTCGAAATAATGAGCGACGTTGTACTCCGGACGGATTCATCGCTCGATTCGATGAATCGAGCGAGCCAGCCTGAGCGGCCGGTTATCGTCGTTGTCGGCATGCACCGAAGCGGTACCTCGCTCTGCTCAAATGTGCTCGGCATGATGGGCGTCGACATGGCGGATGAACCCACCCCGGGCCCAGGCAACGAACTGGGCCATTTCGAGCGCTGGGACATTGTGGGGCTCCAAGACGAGGCGCTCGCTCTGTTCGATAGAACCTACTATTCGCCGACTCACGATTTTCCTTTGCCGCCGGCATGGTGGGCGGATTTCCGGCTGCGGCCGATCCGGGCGCGCCTGAAGGAGCGTCTCCAGGAGATCCTGGGCCGAGGGGGGCTCGTAGGCTTCAAGGATCCGCGCACGACCCGGCTCATGCCGATCTGGACCCAAATTTTCGGGGAGCTTCGGTTGCGCCCGCGCTTCGTCGTGTGCCTTCGCAACCCCGCGCATGTCGCGATTTCGCTGCAGACCCGCGATGGTCTGGAACTGGAAACGGGTGAACTTCGCGCCCTCGATTACATTGTCGATGCGCTCCGCCACACGCGCGGCCGCGACCGCTGCTTCATACACTACGAAGACTGGACGTCCGACCCGCTCCTCAATGCGCGGAAGCTGCTCGATTTCGTCGATCCGCCGATCCATCTGGAGCAGAGAGACTTCGAGATCGCCATTTCGTCCATCGTCAGGCCCGAGGCGAATCGCTCGGGCGTGTCAGGAACCAAGCCCCGCCAGCCGCTTGTTCGCAGCTTTTATAGCTTGGTTGAACAATTTGCTGCGGCCGGCGGCCACGATTCCGGACTTGACGCCGATATCGAAAAGTTCACGCATAGCTACATCGCTTTCAGGCAGCTGCTCGGGCCCTTCGAAACACAGTTCAAGCAGGCTGCTGCGGCTCGAGGCGAGCTTGAGAGAGCGCTGGGCGAAGCACGAAATCTGCTCCATGCGGAAAGAGAGTCGACTGGCCACCAACTGGCTGAAAGCGAGCATCGCGTTGCAGAATTGGCGGCGGCGCTGCAGGAAGCGCAGGCGGAATGCGCCCGCCAGGCCGAACAACATGCGGCGGTCAGCCAAGGATTGGCTGAGACAAGCCAGGCGCTCGAGGCGGAGCGTTCGGCCTCCGCCCAACTTGGCCAGACCTTAAGCGCGGCGCAGGCCGCCGCCGAGCAGGCTCTCGCTGAACGGGAGCGTCGCATTTCAGAGTTGGCGGCGGCGCTGCAAGAAGCGCAGGCGGAATGCGCCCGCCAGGCCGAGCAGCATGCCGCGGTCAGCCAAGGATTCGCTGAGACTAGCCAGGCGCTCGATGCAGAGCGTTTGGCCTACGCCCAACTTGGCGAGACCTTAAACGCGACGCAGGCCAGCGCAGAGCAGGCTCTCACTGAACGGGAGCGCCGCATAGCGGAATTGGCGGTGGCGCTACAAGAAGCGCAGGCGGAATGCGCCCGCCAAGTCGAACAGAATGCCGCCGTGAGTCAGCTTTTGCATGAAACCACGCAGGCGCTTGAAGCTGAGCGCGCCGCGCAAATCGTTCCGGGAACCGAGGTAAGCCTGGAGCCAGATCTTTCGGTAAGCGAGGGCGCCGCCGCGCCCTATGCCGCGCAGGCAGCGCAGGTGGACCAGGCTTACCTTGTGGCGGTGCAGCCCGAGCCCCAACAGGCCGATTCTGGAGAGGCTGCCCCGCCTGAAGCGAGCGCTGCGGCCGAATAGGCGACGATGGTTCTTGAGTCGCATGCGGCCGCTTATCTCGGCGTCATGCACGCCTGCTGACATATAACGGCCATGGTCCCCGGCCGGGGCGAAAGCTGCCGCTTCGCGCTGCGCCTGCTGGCGCGCTTTCCGCTCGCATGGAATCTCGCATGGAATCATGCAAGAGAAAACAAATCGCGCCAAAACAAATAGGTGGAGCGCATTCTATCGCAAAAGTCGGTCACCTTTTGCGGATTGCGGTCTACTGCGCCGCAGACGGGCACAGGAAGTCTCATGCTTTTCTACGAGCCGCTGTTCCTGTTTCTCTTCGCGCCGGCGGTTTATCTGCTTTATCTCTTTTTCGGGGTCGACCGCCGACAGAGGGCGATTGTTTTGCTTCTGGCAAGCATCGCTTTCTACGGCTGGATCGAGCCGAGCTTCATTTTTATCATCTTCATCTCCATCGCGCTGGATCTCCTTGTCGTCGGGCGCATCGCGGCGTCCCACGCGTCTGCCGCTCCCTCCGCTTCGCGCGAGCACAGCGATCCGGATTTCAGGGCGGCGGGCGGCCGCGTCGCGATTTTTTATCCTCGGTCGCGCGCGCGTCTTTGGCTCGGGCTCGGCGTCGCCTCAAATCTCGCGCTCCTCGTCTACTACAAATACGCCGGCTTTTTAGCGCTCGACCTCGACGCGCTGCTCTGCGCGATAACGCTTCCGGGTATTCGCATTCCCGAGATCGCGCTGCCGGTTGGCGTAAGTTTCATCGTGTTCGAGAAGATCACTTACCTCGTGGATGTTTATCGGGGCGTGACCGCGCGAGCGCGCGGACCGCTGCTCTACGCGCTTTACGTTTTCTTCTTTCCAAAGCTCCTCGCAGGGCCGATCGTCAAATATCACGACATCGTCGGACAATTCGAAACCTGCCCACACGCGGACGCCGATGACTTCATCAGCGGCTTTTCACGCTTCATGCTCGGCGTGATGAAAAAGCTGTTGCTCGCCGATGTCATGGCGAGCGGTGCCGACATAATCTTTTCGCGCGATCCATCGACGCTCGCGTTCGCGGACGCCTGGGCCGGCGCCGTTTTCTACACGCTGCAAATCTATTTCGATTTTTCGGGCTACTCGGACATGGCGATCGGGCTCGCGCGCATCTTCGGTTTTCGCCTCTTAGAAAACTTCGACATGCCTTATATCGCGACGAGCGTCACGGATTTTTGGCGGCGCTGGCATATGTCGCTGACGAGCTGGATACGGGAATATCTCTATTTTCCGCTTGGCGGAAACCGTAAGGGAGAGAGGCGGACCTATCTCAATCTCTGGATATGTTTTCTCGCCTCGGGGCTCTGGCACGGAGCCGCATGGACCTATGTCTTCTGGGGGGCCTACAACGGCGCTTTCCTCATTTTCGATCGATTGTTTCTCCTCGAGCGCTTCAAGCGTCTGCCCGTTTGGCTCGCGAACGCGACGACCATGTTAATCGTCACGGTTGGCTGGGTAATATTTCGCGCCCCGACGCTCGACCAGGCAGGCGCGCTTCTTTCAGTCATGGCGCAGCCATCGGCGCAAGCGAGCGCGCCGGTGACGCTGACGCCCGATTATTTTATCGTGGCCGTGATCGGGATTTCGATCTGCGTCGTTCAGCGCATCGGCGCGAGCCTCGAGGTCGACTGGATGGCGCTCGCGCGCCGAAACGCCTTCGCAGTCAACGCCGCGCTCGCAATTCTTTTCGTCGCTGCGCTTGCGAAGGGGCTTGCGGGTCCTTTCAAACCCTTCATCTATTTTCGGTTCTGAAAGGCGATGTCGACCGTGAACCGCCGTACGCTCCCGCGCCTTCCGATCCTCGCCTGCGCCGGCTTCGTCGCGTTTCTGTTTTTCGCTGGCGTCTGGAACTTCTCGGTGGAGCGCGCCTGGCCGACGCTGCGCATTCGTAGCGCTGCGCCGCTTTCTGGCCTGCCCAAGCCGAAACCGACCCCATGGTCTCTCGACGCCTTTCTTTCGGGAGAGACGCAGAAGGCGGTCTCCGATAATTTCAGGCGGGCGCTGCCTATATTCCCGATCTCGGTGCGCGCCAGAAACCAGATCGTCTTCTCGCTCTTCGGGGCGTCCCCCGCGCCGGGCGTCGCCATCGGGCGCGACGGCCAGCTTTTCGAGCAGATTTACATCGACGAATTCTGCCGGCGCGGAGCCGCGCCAAATCCCGCCGGCGTCGCCCGTTGGGCGGACGGGATCCACGAAATTCAACAAGCCGTCGAAGGCACCGGCAAGAGCTTTGTCTACCTCGTTTCGCCCTCCAAGGTGGCGCGGTACAGCGCGGATCTGCCGACCGATCTTTCCTGCGCGGCGCAAGCGCCGGGGAGCCCGGATAAGCTAGCTCCCTATCTTACCGCGCTGGCGGAGAGAGGCGTTCGCTATGTGGACGGAGCGGGGCTAATCAGCGCCGAGCGAGCCGAGTTCGACGCTCCATTGTTCGCTCGTGGCGCGACGCACTGGAACGCTCTCGGCGCGGCCCTGGCGCTGCGCGAGATAACCAGCGCTTCCCCCTCAGCGATCGGTCGCCTGGATTTCGTCTGGCGCGAGACCACGCAAGCGGTCGGCTGGGACCGTGACCTGCTGGACATGCTCAATCTTCTCTGGCCTGACGCCGCCTATCCGACGGCCGTCATCGAACGCGCTGGCGCTTCGCAGCCTTGCGCCCGGGCGCCGGTGCTGCTCGCCCTGGGCGACAGCTTTTTGCATCCGCTTCTGACCGCCGCCACGCTCGCTGCCTGCCCGCCGCGAGTCGATTACTGGTTCTACATGCGCACAGAGAATGGCGGCGTCGAACTGTGGCATGATCGCCGCGCTCCCGGCGGGGCCGACTATGGTCAACGCCTTGGAATCGAGCCGCATCTGCTCGTCGAAGACCTGAGCGAGGCCGATCTGGTCATTCTCGAAGAGAATGAATCCCGCATCGGGGAGAGCCGGCAGGTCGAGCATTTGCTCGCCGCGACGCGCGCCGGCGATTATGCCGCCGAAGGCGGCGCATCCCAATAGCCCTCTTCGCGGGCGATGCGCGCATAATGGGCGCGCACCATCACCGGATTGTAGACCCGCTCGAGCCGGCGCACCGCGAAATGGCCGCGCGCCAATGTCTGGAAGTGTTCCGTGAAAGCCAGATTGATCGCGGCGCCGCTGACGGCGCCGATGATGGGCACGGCCTGGGCGGCCAGCTTTTGTGAGACCACGACGCCGAAACGCGTGGAGAGCTGGCTGACAAGGCGCACCAGGGCCGGCGCGCTTTCCTGCGACACGCCTCTTACCGCGACGTAGCGCGCGGCGTCGCTTACCGATTTCGCCAGCATGCCGCGGATCGCCAGATAGCCGCCTTCGAGCACATTGTCTCCGGTGTGGCCGCCGAGCGCGAAGACCTCGAGACAGGCGAGGCCGGTTGCGGGGTTGCGCAAATTCTCTCCCTCGTTGCGCGCGATGTCTGCGATCGATCGCAGCATGATCGTCGTGGAGAGAGGAAGCTCTACCGGCAGACTCGCGAGGCCGACGGCGCCGCCGAAGCCGCCAGCGAGCGCCGCGAGCCGGCGATGCAGGCGCGTCGTGTCGCCTTGCGGCGCGCCTTCGAGGCTGGAGAGCGCCACCTTCAGCGCCGCAATCAGCGCCTTCTGCGCCGCCAGCCCCGCCATTTCCTGTATTTGCGGGGGCAGGGGACGGGTGACGAGTCCCATCCGGCGCCCGGCCAGCCTCGAAATGCGTCCCGTGAAGGTCTGGCGCTCCAAAGCGGCGACAGCTGCGCGCAAGGCCTCGAGGTCGGAGGCAGAAAGCTGGGAATCATATAGAACGGGAAGTTGGGCGCTCATCACTCGTCTCCGCCGCCGCGTCCAAGCGTCGCACAAGGCCGCGCAGCACGCCGTACCATCACCCGCTTGTCCCCTATTTGCAAGAAGTTATGACGAACGCCACGCCCCCGCGGCCTTCGTTGTGCGCCTTCGCACGCGCCAATGGCGTCGCTCAAACTTCTGCTGTAGCGATGCTGTTTGATGTCATATACTGCGTCCCATGCGTAGCGATCTGTTGAAGGTTTGCGACCGCGTTAAGGGCTGAAAAGTCCGAGATGAAAAGAGGAGGAGTTTCATGTCCGTCCGTTTCAAAATGAGACGCATTCTGGGCGGTGCCGCTGTTTTGGCGCTTCTGGCCCCCGCCGCGGCTTTTGCTGGCGACCGCGTTGGCACGCTGCAGTGCAGGCTATTGGGCAACGGCCTGAGCGTTCTGGTCGAGAACCAGCAGATTGACTGCATGTTCCAAGACGACGACGAAGGCGCCGCGCCGGCTCATTACACCGGCGTTTTGACCAAAGTTGGTCCGAATGTTTCGATTAACGGCCAGGGCGAGCTCGCCTGGGGCGTGGTCGCGGCGACGGGCAAGGTCGGTCCGGGCGCGCTCGCCGGCAATTACGTTGGCCCGAATGTCTCCGCCAAGATCGGCTTTGGCGGTGGCGGAGCGGTCCTCGTCGGCGGCTCGGACAACACCTTCTCGCTGCAACCCTTCCAAATCGAGGCCGGCACGGGACTTGGCTGGAACGCCGGCGTCGAGAGCCTGACGCTCGCCTATGTTCCGCCGCCGCCTCCGCCGGTGAACCACCGCCGTCATCGCCGTCATTGACGGCTAGAGCGCATTCCGCAAAAGTTGACCGACTTTTGCGATAAGAATGCGCTCCAGACTTGTTGATTGCGCGATTTCTTTTCGCCCGCATGATTCCATGCGAGCGGAAAGCGCTCTAGATGTGGAGCCTCAACAGGTTGTCCTCTGTCAGGCCGAGGCGGCTGATTGGCGTTTGATATTTTATCCCGCCGTGGGGGCGATGCCAGTTGTATCTGTGCATCCA
>JAMBEQ010000071.1 GCA_024506175.1 Methylocystis sp. | reverse complement strand
TCATCGGGCGCGCGAGCGCCGCTTTTGGCGCCTCGCTGCGCGCAAGGGCGACGCTCGATCTTCCGGTCGAGCTGCGCAACGACGTAAGCATGCTGCGAATCGAGGGTGAGAATTCCGCCGGCGCTGTGGCGCTCCTCGACGCGCGCTCGAAAGTGCGGCGCGTCGCGGTCGTCGGTGGCGCGGGCCTCGACGACGCGCAGCCATTGCTCTCGCCCCTCTATTACCTTGAAAAGGCGCTCGGGCCTTTTGCGCAGCTGCGCAAGGCGCGGCCGGGCGCGATCGACCCGATCCAGACGCTGCTCGCCGAGCGGCCGAACGTCATGGTGCTGGCGGATGTCGGCCTCGCGCCGGGCGAGACCTACGACGCTCTGAACCGCTTCGTCGAGGAGGGTGGCGCGCTTATCCGTTTTGCTGGCCCGCGCCTCGCCAACGCCTCCGACGATCTTCTGCCGGTGCGTCTGCGCCGAAACGGGCGCGTGCTCGGCGGCGCCATGTCCTGGGAGACGCCCAAGTCGCTCGCTGAGTTCGACGCGGTGAGTCCTTTCTTCGGCCTGCCTGCCTCAAAGGATGTGAGCGTCCAGCGCCAGGTGCTGGCCGAGCCTGATCCCGGCCTCGCGCAAAAAAGCTGGGCGCGGCTCTCCGACGGCACGCCGCTCGTCACCGCCGAGCGACGCGGCAAGGGGCTCGTGGTGCTCTTCCACGTCAATGCCGATGCGAGCTGGTCGAACTTGCCGATCTCCGGGCTCTTCGTCGACATGCTGAAGCGCATCAGCGCCATGTCGGGCGAGTCCGCGCCACTCCCCGTCGCCGGCGACGGGGCGCCGGCCACGGCGGGGGAGCCGCAAGTTCTCGCACCGATGAAGACGCTAGACGGTTTCGGCGTCCTCGGCGCGCCGGGTCCGAACGCCCAGGCCATACCCGCCCATTTTGAGGGGCCGGCGAGCGCCGAACATCCGCCGGGGCTTTATGGGGCCGGCGACGCCTTCGTCGCCTTGCAAAGCTTGCGGGAGGGCGACGAACTCACGCGCTTCGACTTCCAAGGCGCGGGCCTTGCGCCAACCGCGCTTGCCTCTGGCGCGCCTGTCGACTTCCGAGGTCCGCTGCTCGCCGCCGCGCTGCTCGCCTTTATCGTTGACGGCGTTGTCGTGCTCCTTCTTTCCGGAAAGATCCGCCTGAGGCCGCTCGCGACGGCGGCCGGCGCTGTCATTCTGCTCCTTGCGCCTCTGCAGCCGCAGGACGCCAGGGCCGAAAGCGCCGCAAAACCCGTTGCGACCCAGCGCGACAAAGAGGCGGCGTTGAGCACGCGGCTTGCCTATGTCGTCTCGGGCGACCCGAGGATCGACGACATTTCGCGCTCAGGCCTCGAGGCGCTCTCCAAGGCGCTTTTCACGCGCACGTCATTCTCGCCCGGCGACCCCCTTGGCGTCGATCCGGCCAAGGACGAGCTCGCGTTCTACCCCATGCTTTACTGGCCGATCGTCGCTGCCGCGCCGCAGCCCTCGGCCAAAACGGCCGCCAAGGTCGCCGCCTATATGAAGCAAGGCGGCACCATCGTTTTCGATACGCGCGATGCGCTCGCCCAGCGCCCCGGAGACTCGCCGACGCCAGAAACCCAGTGGCTGCGCGATTTCACCAAGGGGCTGGACATTCCCGAGCTCGAAGTCGTCCCGCAAGACCACGTGATCACGAAAACCTTCTATCTCCTCGACGGATTCGTCGGCCGCTACGCAAATGGCGAGACCTGGGTCGAGGCGCTGCCGCCAGATCCCAAGGAACAAGCCGCGCGGCCGGTGCGGGCGACGGATAGCGTCTCGGCGATCGTCGTTACCTCCAACGACCTCGCGACCGCCTGGGCGCAGGACAAGCGCGGCCAGCCGCTGGTCCCGCTGACTCCAGGCGGGGCGCGGCAAAGGGAGCTTGCGCTGCGGGGCGGCATCAATCTCGTGATGTACACGCTGACAGGGAACTACAAATCCGACCAGGTGCATGTGCGCGACTTGCTGGAGAGGCTCGGGCAGTGACGATGATGGGGTTTGGTCCCGATTGCCTTGGCCCGTCATGGCCGGGCTTGTCCCGGCCATCCACGCGTCGTCGCTCGCGCACAGAAAGCCGTCATTGCGAGCGCAGCGAAGCAATCCAGGGGCCGCGTCGTCGCTCCGGATTGCTTCGTCGCTTCGCTCCTCGTAATGACGAATTTTCCCGTACCCTCGACGAGCGTCTGCACGACGAAGTGGGGCTGAGAGAGCGCAGATGACCGACCTCAACCTCACCTTCGCGCCGCTCCTCCCCTGGACGCTTCTGGCGGCTCTCGCCCTCGCTGGCGCAGTGGCGCTCCTGCTCAGCGCTGTCGCGGGCCAGCGCGGGACGGCGCTTCGAGCCCTGGCGCTCGCCCTTATTCTTGCGGCGCTTACCGATCCTTCTCTCGTCACCGAGAAACGCGATCCGCAGAAGACGGTCGTCGCCGTCGTCCTCGACAAGAGCGAGAGCCAGAATTTTGGCGGCCGCGCGACTCAGACGGAGGAAGCCCGAAAGGCGCTCGACGCGGCGCTCGCCAAATTTGGCGACGTCGAGACGCGCTTTGTCACGGTGACGAACGACGCGAGCGGCAATGACGGGACCAAGCTTTTCGGGGCGCTCGAACAGGCGTTGAAGGACGTGCCACCGGAGCGCGTCGGCGGCGCGCTTCTTGTGACCGACGGCGTCGTGCACGACATCCCCGCAAAGGCCGAGGCGCTCGGCTTCCGCGCGCCCATTCATGCGCTGATTACCGGGAAAGAGAGGGAGCGCGACCGCCGCATCGAGCTCGTCGAAGCGCCGCGCTTCGGCATCGTCGGCAAGGAGCAGACAATCAAGGCGCGCGTGGTCGATACGGGCGGCGACGGCGCGCGCGCGCCGGTCACCGTGCGCCGCGACGGCGAATTGCTCCCAACCTACAGCCCCGTGCCCGGCGACATCGTCAACATACCGGTGAAGATCGCCCATGGCGGCGCCAATATCGTCGAGCTGGAAGTTCCGCCGGCGCCAGGCGAGCTCACGCTGGTCGACAACAAGGCCGTCGTCACCATCGAAGGCGTTCGCGACCGGCTCAAGGTGCTGCTCGTTTCGGGCGAGCCGCATCCGGGCGAGCGAAGCTGGCGCAATCTGCTGCGCGCCGACGCCAATGTGGAGCTCGTCCACTTCACCATTCTGCGCCCGCCGGAAAAGCTCGATATCACGCCCGCGAGCGAATTGTCGCTCATCGCCTTTCCGACGGCCGATCTCTTCGGGCGCAAGATCAACGAGTTCGACCTCATCATCTTCGACCGCTACTCGAACCAGACGCTGCTGCCTTCGGCCTATTTCGACAATATCCTGCGTTATGTCGAAGACGGCGGGGCGTTCCTGGCGGCGGTCGGGCCCGATTATGCGACGCTGCGCGGCCTGTATTATTCGCCGCTCGAAAGCATGCTGCCGGCGCGGCCGGACGGCTCCCTGTTCGAACAGGCTTTCAAGGCGCGCATCAGCAAGGACGGCGAGAAGCATCCGGTCACGCGCGGATTGCCCGGCGCGAAAGCCGATCCCCCGCAATGGGGCGACTGGTTCCGGCAGGTGGACGCCGACGTGCTGAAGGGAACATCCATTCTGTCCGGCGCGCGCGACAAGCCGCTGCTCGTGCTCTCTCATGAGGGCAAGGGCCGGGTGGCGCTGCTGCTGACGGACCAGATATGGCTCTGGGCGCGCGGCTATGATGGCGGCGGGCCCAACGCCGACCTGATGCGCCGCCTCGCTCATTGGCTGATGAAGGAGCCTGACCTCGAGGAAGAGGCGCTGCGCGCCGAGGCGCGCGGACGCGAGGTGACGGTCGAGCGGCAGACTTTGAAGGAAGAGTCCGCGCCCGTGATGGCGACGGCGCCCTCGGGCGCGCGCGAGGAAATCGCCTTGAAGCCGAGCGAGCCTGGCATGTGGCGCGCCCGCTTCGACGCTAAGGAAATGGGTCTGTGGCGCTTCGAGAGCGATGGGCTGACCGCGCTCGTGAATGTCGGGCCGGCGAATCCGCGCGAGTTCCGCGAGGTGGCGTCGACGACGGAGAAGCTTGCGCCGCTGGCCGAGGCGACGGGCGGAACCGTGCGGCGGCTCAGCAAGGACAGCGACGCCGTGACGATGCCGCGTATCGTGGAGCTGTCCGACGCCAACCGCTATGGCGGCGCGGATTGGATCGCCATCCGCCAGACCGGGGCCTCAACGCTCGTTGGCGTGGAAGTCGCGCCGCTGGGGCTCGGGCTTTGGGCGATGCTGGCGTTGCTGGGGGTGGTTGTGGCGGCTTGGGGGTGGGAGGGGAGACGGGCGCGTTAACG
>JAMBEQ010000070.1 GCA_024506175.1 Methylocystis sp. | reverse complement strand
GGTCCTGGGCGCCCGACTCTATGGACGCAGCGAAAGCCAGCGTAGCCGTCAGGCATTGACCGAATTCGTCGTGAAGGTCCCGGGCCAGAGCGCGCCGCTCCTCCTCCTGAACCTCGAACAAGCGCTTCGTCAGGGCCATGCGCTCGGCGGCCGTATGCGCGAGGCGCTCCGCGAGATCGTTGACCGCCCGGGCAATGAGCCCGAACTCGGCCGCCTGACAGGCTGCGATTGGGCGACGGTAACTCCCGCCCTCAAGACGCCTTAGCCCATCGATGATGGCCTGCGTCGGCGCAAGCGCCCTGGCGATAGCCATGGCGGCCAGGAGGCAGATCGCAACGGCCATGGATGTCGCGACGCCAAGGACGATTGAAATCTGGCGCCAAGCCTGGCGGACGGCCGCATCCGCGTCTGCAATCGCGACGACGGCGCCGGTCTCCGGCTGCCTCACCGTGAGCTGAAGAGTCACGGGCCTCTCGGGGCCGAAGATCTCCCTGTATGCGCTCGCGAACCATTCCGGCGCCGCCGCGCCGACTCCCTCAAGTCGGCTGCACAGCTGGCGCGGCTCCTCTCCCGCCGGCGCGAATGCAATGCACACGCCCGGGGAGATGAGCTTCAGGGTGGAAAGCGACTCCCAGTTCGGAACGGGCAACACCTTGTCGCGCCGCATGCTGCCCCGCCAGAGGATTTCCCGCCAAAACAGGTTCTCCAGTTCAAAGGCAACACGATTGGCCGTCGCGGCGGTTTCGGCCTCTACACCCTTGTGGGCGTCGATCATTACGAAAGCCGATGTCGCCGCGAGCACGGCGACGACGATCACGATGAGCTGGGCGATCAGCCGAAAGATCAGGCGCATAAAACAGCCTCACAGCCGCTTCAAGAAACCGGAAATCTAACGACCCGCACGCGCGCCGCCAACGCGTAAGGCGCCGCGCCTGCAGAATTCGGGCAAATTGCCCAGTTGGTCGGGCAGCGATTGGTAGCGGATCAGAACCTAAATGCCGCCAGACGGCAGCAGGCGCCGCTCGGCGCGGCTCGCTGGCCGTGCGCCCTCATTTTTGGAAAGCCACCAGCGTTGCGCGGCTCGCCCGCCGTAAAGGAGAAGCACGGTCGCGGCGCCGAATCTGTTGCCGCGCGCGAGTTTTAGGGCAACGCTCACGCCAAGCACGACGAAGACGGAGACGCGCGCCGCATCCACGCGACCGCCGCTCCATGTCTGGAGTTGCCGATCCAGTTTCGAAAGAGGCCAGCTGGACGAGCGCTTTTGGGGGTGAGCCGCTTCTTCCCGGACGGGCGTTTCCACGATCTGCAGCAAATCGCTCATTGTGAGCGCCCGGAGGAGCTCGCTCGTGTCGGCGCAGTGGATCACGACGCTGGTCGACGCGGAGTTTACATCCACGCGCTCGACATTCGGCCACTGCGACAAATGGTCTCGAACAGCCTGGAAATAAGCTTGGTCGCCGCGTTTCGCCGGCGCCCTGAGGCGGAGCCGCCGTGGCGTGGCGTGCGCCACGTGGAATTCGACAGTATCGGACATGATAGCGCTTCTCCCGCATGGGCCCGACGCCAGCGCTCGGGCGCCGCGCGCCGACGCCTTCGGACGAGAACCATCCGAGGCGGTGAAGCCTAAACGATAATGTCTCGAAGACCGCCTTCAAGAGCGACCAGCGCGCAGCGTGGCCGGCGGAGGCCTTTCAGGGAGAAATCTCTGAATCAGACCAACAGCCGGATCAATGACAGCGCCGAACGGTCGACGAAATGCTTGACGACCGCGGAGACGACGGCGTCTCCGAGAGCGGAGGCGGCGCTCGCGCCAACAGCCTCGATCGCCGGTGAAGAAGATGCAGACGGTCCGGCGTGCGCCGCCTCGTCGAGATAGCCCAGCCGCCGCAGCGCGGACCAGAAGGCGTCCAGCTCGAACTCGTGTCGACGATAGAAGATCGTAACGCTGCCGGTCTGCGCGCTGATCGAAGCCGACTCTATCCCCGGGATAGAAAGCAGCTCGGAATGAAGGGGAACGATCGCACGCGATTCGCCTCTGAGCTTGGCGAGGCAGACGCGCAGCCGCCC
Source organism: Methylocystis sp. (assembly GCA_024506175.1). Lineage (GTDB taxonomy): Bacteria > Pseudomonadota > Alphaproteobacteria > Rhizobiales > Beijerinckiaceae > Methylocystis. The sequence continues at coordinate 3,637 of JAMBEQ010000070.1, read as the reverse complement.
GGGAACGTGATGCAGATTGAGGACCATTTGGCGCCCAGTTTTATCGTTTAGTCTCCAATGCCTTAGGGTCCTAAAATTGCATCACGATGACATTCGCGCAACCGAAATGCGACGCTCCCGATAATTCCGTCCCTCACGGTGGAGCTAAGGCGGACGCGAAGTCCCAAAAAATCAGGCAGCCGCCCTTGCCCGCCCCCAGGATGGCAAATAGCGCAGACAGAGGCCCGGCAAAGGATTGGAGAGACCCGAGACCACATTGATGTCGCGCCAGCGCGGATAGCCGGGGGGCAGAAGCTCCAGCACGCAGCCGACGCCCGCAAGGAACGCATCTTCGCTCGGAAAATCCCGGGCGCCGAAGTCCAGACAGGCGTCGGCGCCGCTATCCGCGGCGTCGAGCAGAGCCTCGAGCATGGCCAGCGCCCATGGCGCCCGCTCGACAATGCGGCGCACGGCTCCGGGCTCCGGGCGCGAGACCCGCCATCGCATGGGCGCCTCGTTCAAACGCAGGGCCTCGCTCTCGCTCGCAAGATCCGGCAGGGCGCGCAAGTCATATGCGGCGATGGAGAGGCAGCCGGCCGGGTTCCTCCGAAATCCCTCGAAAGAGCCAACCCAAATCGCAGATTGTTGATGCAACCGGCCGCCGCCGCGCTCGCCGTCCTCCGGCCGGAAACGGGCGCGCATGAAGATGACGCTCTCGCCGACAGTCCGCATAACCAGGCAACCGGCCGCGCGCGCCTCTAGGTCGATGGCGTCGGGCTCAAACCGGCGCAGACCTGTCAGGCGCAAAGGGGAAAGGTAAGGGTCCCAGGCGGGATCGAGGCCCGCAGAACGGCGCGTGACGGCATACCCTGCCGAAGCGGACACTCGGCGTTCGGCGCCCTCGGCGAGTTTTCCATAATGCAGGCGATGGAACGTAAGGATCGCCTCGCTTGCGCCGACCGGTGCCGCCGCAACCATAAGCGCAGCCCTCAAAACGGTTTTCTGATTTTCGGAAACATAGGAGCCTGCAATTAAGCAAGAATTGAGGCGGGCGGAATTTCTTCTTGGTTCGCGTCGATCTGCCCGTGCGAAAAGGTGAAGGCGCTGTCGATCCCGAGCGCCGCGTAAAGTATCGGCTCGGCAGTCAGAAAGGGGCGCCAGTATTCGCTGTTGGCGCGCGGCCCCTCGAGCCCGGTGCGACGGAAACGGCGCTCTCCCGGTTGATGGGGATCCATGTTGGGGTTCTGGAAGCGCTTGGTGAAGCCATAGGCCGAGCAGACCGTGTAGCGCACCGAGACGCCGCTCTGCTCCAGCGCCCGGAGCCGGGAGAGCCACTGCGCCGTGCGCAAGGATTTGCGCAAAACATGCAGCGCCACCGCCGGGTCGCAGGCGTAGGTGAAGGCGCTGGGCCCGAGGCGCGTGAAAAGCCGCTCATATTGCGAGAAGACGACGATGACGCGCTCTGTCTTCCTTTCCTTCGCGAGGGCAAGGCGATCAATGAGCCGCGCCAGCGCGCCCATCCACGCCGAGTCTTCGAGACGCACGAGCGGCAACACCATAACGAGCGCGTCCGAACCCAGCACCTGGCGCGTGAGCTTCGCCTTCACGTCGTTGAGGATCGCCACCTCGGCCCCCGCCGGCGGCACGGCGATCTCGCCGGCCGAATCGACGATCTCCAGCAGCCAGGGTCCCCGAGTCATCACTTCCGGCGGAGCCACGCCGTTCACCGAGAGACGGAAGTAGTATTCGTAGGTGTCGAGCGTATCGGTGGCGACGCCGCCTTCCGTGAATTCCTGCTTCAGCCGCTCATAATCGCCTTCCTCGATCGACAGGAGATCGGCGCGGCGCGGATCGGCGCGCTCGCCGCTGAACTCTGCTTGGGTGATCGGCTGCAAGGCGGGGCGCAGCCGCGGCGAGTAGCCGAAGGCGCTCTGCGCGACGCAATCGACGATCGAAGCGAGCAGCGAGGACTTGCCGCCCTTCTTCGGCCCGACGAGACAAATGGCCAGCTTCTCGGTCATTCACGCTCCTTTGAGAGCGGACCATACAGGGCGTGAGCGGCGCGGGAAAGGCGGGCCATCATAGTGTTTCCCTCGGCCATGTTGAAATCCATCGCCCGCCCGATGGTGACGCGGCCCGCCCTCCGTGCTAATCGCGCCTCATGCTCGAAGGCCTTCCTCCCAATGGCGCCAGCCATGTGCTGCGCCTCTCCACGGACGAGCGGCGCGCGCGCGCCGTCGCGGACATCATCGTCGAGACGTTCGACCCGACCGAAACCGCCGCCGGCGCCTTCGAGGTCGACGACGGCCCGGTCTGGGCCCTCGAAGTATATTTTGCCGAGGCGCCGGACGAGGACGAAATTCGCGCTCTGATCGAGGCGGTCAGCGACGCCGAGACCGCCGCCCGCGCGGAATTTTCCGAGATCGCCAAGGAAGACTGGGTGCAGAAATCGCTCGCCGGGCTGGAGCCGGTTCGCGCCGGCCGCGTGCTGGTGCACGGCGGGCACGACCGCGACCGTATCCGGGCAAACGACGTCGGCGTCGAGATCGAGGCGGCGCTCGCCTTCGGCACCGGCCACCACGGCACGACGCTCGGCTGCCTCACGGCGCTCGACCGCATACTCAAACGCCGCCGGCCGCGCCGCGTGCTCGACGTTGGCACGGGCACCGGCGTGCTGGCGATCGCGGCGGCCAAGCTCCTGCACAAGCCCGTCGCCTGTGGCGACATCGACCCCGTCGCGGTCGAAACCGCCCGCGCCAATGCGGTCGCCAATGGCGCCGGCGCCTATGTGCGCCCGGTCGTGGCCGTAGGCCTGCGGCACGAGGCCATGGCTGGGCGCTACGATCTGATCTTCGCCAATATTCTGGCCAAGCCCTTACGGCTTCTCGCCCCCGCCATCGCCCGCGCCGCCGCGCCCGGCGCGGAGCTGGTGCTCTCGGGCCTGCTCGCGCGCGACGTCGCCGGCGTTCTCTCGGCCTATCGCGCCCAAGGCTTCTCACTTGCCGAGCGTGGCGACATCGACGGCTGGGCGACGCTGGTGCTGAGACGCGGAGGCGCGCGTTGACGCTTCACACTTTTTGGGTGAATGGCGCTCTGGCGCCGTTAGCGGCAAATACCTCCCCTTTACGGGGAGGTCGGCGGCCAAAGGCCGCCGGGTGGGGTTCGTAAGGCTTACCCCACCCGACCCCGCTTACGCGGAGCCACCCTGGAGGGATTGGCTCACGCCCGGCGGTTCTTACTTCTTGGCGCCCCTCGCCGCGCGCTTGGCGAGCGTGCGCAGGCGCAGCGCGTTGAGCTTGATGAAGCCTTCGGCGTCGCGTTGGTCATAGGTCCCGCTTTCCTCGAAGGTGACGAGGTCCTGGTCATACAGAGACCACGGGCTCTCGCGGCCCACCAGAGTCGCCGAGCCCTTGTAGAGCTTCAGCCGCACCGTGCCTGTGACGTTTTCCTGGCTCTTGTCGATCAGCGCCTGCAGCATCTCGCGTTCGGGCGAGAACCAGAACCCGTAGTAGATCAGCTCGGCATATTTCGGCATCAACTCGTCCTTGAGATGCGCCGCGCCGCGATCGAGCGTGATGGTTTCGATGCCGCGATGGGCGACATGCAGGATCGTGCCGCCCGGCGTCTCGTAGATGCCGCGGTTCTTCATGCCGACGAA
>JAMBEQ010000069.1 GCA_024506175.1 Methylocystis sp. | reverse complement strand
CCAGAAGGTGCGCGAGGCCGAACGCGACCGGCAATATGAAGAGTTCAAGGACCGCATCGGCGACATCGTCAACGGGATCGTCAAGCGCGTCGAATATGGCAATGTGATCGTCGATCTCGGGCGGGGCGAAGGCATCATTCGCCGCGACGAGATGATCCCGCGCGAAATGTTCCGGCCTGGCGATCGCGTCCGCGCCTATGTCTACGACGTCCGGCGCGAGCAGCGCGGCCCGCAGATTTTCCTGTCGCGCACGCATCCGCAATTCATGGCGAAGCTCTTCAAGCAGGAAGTGCCGGAAATCTACGACGGGGTGATCGAGGTGAAGTCGGTCGCCCGCGATCCGGGCTCGCGCGCCAAGATCGCCGTGGTGTCGCGTGATTCGTCGATCGATCCGGTGGGCGCCTGCGTCGGCATGCGCGGCTCGCGCGTGCAGGCGGTAGTGCAGGAGCTGCAGGGCGAGCGCATCGACATTATCCCCTGGTCAGCCGACGCCGCGACCTTCATCGTCAATGCGCTGCAGCCGGCGGAAGTGGTGAAGGTCGTCCTCGATGAAGACTCATCGCGCATTGAAGTCGTCGTCCCCGATGACCAATTGTCTCTGGCGATCGGTCGCCGCGGTCAGAACGTGCGTCTCGCTTCCCAGCTCACTGGCTGGGACATCGACATCATGACCGAAGCCGAAGAGTCGGAGCGCCGCCAGAGGGAATTCGAGGAGCGCACCCGGGTCTTCATGTCGGCGATCGACGTCGACGAGGTCGTGGGCCGCTTGCTTGCCTCCGAGGGCTTTCGCTCGGTCGAGGAGCTGGCTTTCGTCGAACTTCCCGAGCTCGCCTCGATCGAAGGCTTCGACGAGGAGACGGCGAACGAGATTCAGACTCGCGCACGCAATTATCTCGAGCGCGTGGAGCAGGAGAACGAGAACCGCCGCAAGGAATTGGGCGTCTCCGACGAATTGCGCGAGATCGACGGCATGACCACGGCGATGATGGTCAAGCTTGGCGAGAACGACATCAAGACGACAGAGGATTTCGCCGGCTGCGTGCCTGACGATCTTGTCGGATGGACCGAGAAGAAGGACGGCGAGACCAAGAAGCACGAAGGCTTCCTCGAGGGCATCGAACTGTCGCGCGAAGAGGCCGAGGCGATGATCATGGCCGCGCGCGTGCGCGTCGGCTGGATCGAAGAGCCCGCGCAAGAGGTCGAAGCTGAAGAGGCGGCCCCGGCGGAGGGCGAATAAGGACAGTGATGGCCTTGGCGAGGAAGGAAGAGCGCGAGTCCGAGCGGACCTGCATCGTCACGAGGCGGCGCGAGCCGCCGGAGGCGATGATCCGCTTCGTGCGCGGGCCCGATGGGGTCATCGCGCCGGACATTCGCGCGCGGTTGCCTGGGCGTGGGGTGTGGGTCGGCGCGCGCGCGCCTCTCGTCGCCGAAGCGGCGAAGAAGCGCATGTTCGCGCGCAGCCTGAAAGAGCAGGTTGAAACCCCGCCCCAGCTCGCAGAGGACGTCGATCGGCTGCTCGAAGCGGACTGCCTGCAGATGCTGGCGATCGCCAACAAGGCGGGCGCGGTGACGGCTGGCTTCAATAAGGTCGCGGATCTTCTTGCGAGGCGGGATGTGGGCCTCCTTATCGAGGCGAGCGACGGCGGCGCCGACGGAAAGCGCAAGCTGCGTCAAAGCGCGCGGCGGGCGGCGGGCGAAAGCAAGCAGGAAAACGATGGCGCTCCGCCCATCATCGGCTTATTTACCTCGACGCAATTGGATTTGGCTTTAGGTCGTACAAATGTGATACATGCAGCGGTCGCCCATGGTGGACCGTGCACGAGCTTTGTTTCGCGATGCCGCCGGTTGGCGGCGTATAGGGGCGCGACGCTGGACGGCGCGTCCCTCGCGGCGCAGACGATGCGGGATGAAATGCCGGACGCTGGCGGGCGGCCGGACGAGAGTGTGGAAATAAGCGGGTCGGAAGCGGCCGAGGATCGGAAGCTGGATGAGTGAGAGCGAGAACAGCGACAAAACCCTGACTGTCGCGCCGTCGAAGACGTTGCATCTGAAGCAACGGCCGGCGGGGGAGCAGGGCATGGTGCGCCAAAGCTTCTCCCATGGCCGTTCGAAAGTGGTCGTGGTCGAGAAGGTGAAGCGCCGCGCGCCGGGCCATCCCGAGCCGCAGAAGCCGGCGGCGGCTGCGCCTGCCGCGCCGCCGCCTGCCGCGCCGAGGCCCTCCGCTCCGCCGCCGCGGCAGGAGCGTCCGTCGCCGCCGCGTGGCGGCGCCGCCGGCATGGTGTTGCGCGCGCTGACCGACGAGGAGCGTGAGGCCCGCGCCCGCGCGCTGGTCGACGCCCGCTCCCGCGAGGAGGAGGAGCGCCGCCACGCCGAGGCCGAAGCCAGAGCCCGAGCCGAACGCGAGGAGCTCGAGCGCGCCGAGCGCGCCGCCGCCGAAGCGCGCAAGCGCGAGGAGGAAGAGCGCCTTGCTCGCGAAGCGGAGGCCAAGCGCAGGGCTGAAGAGGAGGCGCGCCGCCGCCTGCCGCAGGATCAGCAGCCTGCCCCGTCGGCGTCAATCGCCGCTGCGCCCACGAGGCCGGCGGCGCCCGCGCCGAGGGCCGCCGCGCCGGCCGCAAGGCCTGCCGCCCCCGCCGCCCGACCGGGCCAGCCCGGCCAAGTCGAGACGATCCGGCGTCCGCCGGCCCGCACCATTGGCGGCTTCACGCCGCCGACGCCGCCGCGTCCAGCGCCGTCGCGCGGCGGGGCCATGAAGGATCGCGGCCGCCTGACCGTCTCAACCGCCACCGCGGGAACGGATGAGGAGCGCACGCGTTCGGTCGCTTCGTTCAAGCGCCGTCAGCAGCGTCTTTTCCGCGGCCAGGTCGAGCAGAAGGAAAAGGTTCTGCGCGAGGTGATCCTCCCGGAGACGATCACGATCCAAGAACTCGCGAACCGCATGTCGGAACGCGCGGTCGACGTGATCCGCCTGCTGATGAAGCAGGGCGAGATGCACAAGATCAACGACGTGATCGACGCCGACACCGCCCAGCTCGTCGCGGAAGAGATGGGCCACACGGTCAAGCGCGTCGCCGAATCGGACGTCGAAGAGGGGCTGTTCGACGCGCCCGACGTCGACACCGATCTCGAACCGCGTCCGCCGGTCGTCACCATCATGGGCCACGTCGACCACGGCAAAACCTCGCTGCTCGATGCGATCCGCCACGCCAATGTGGTCGCGGGCGAAGCCGGCGGCATCACCCAGCATATCGGCGCCTATCAGGTGACATCGCCAGGCGGCCAGCCGATCACCTTCATCGACACGCCCGGCCACGCGGCCTTCACCGCCATGCGCGCCCGCGGCGCCAAGGTGACCGACATCGTCGTGCTGGTTGTTGCGGCCGACGACGGCGTCATGCCGCAGACGATCGAGGCCATCAATCACGCCCGCGCCGCCGGCGTTCCGCTGATTGTGGCGATCAATAAGGTCGACAAGCCGGACGCCAAGCCGGAGCGCGTGCGCACTGAACTGCTTCAGTACGAGGTGCAGGTCGAAAGCATGGGCGGCGAGACGCTCGAAGTCGAGGTGTCCGCCAAGCAGAAGACCAACCTCGACAAGCTGCTCGACGCTATTTCGCTGCAAGCGGAAGTTCTCGACCTCAAGGCCAATGCCGATCGCGCGGCCGAGGGCACGGTGATCGAAGCGCGTCTCGACAAGGGCCGCGGCCCCGTCGCGACCATGCTCGTCCAGCGCGGCACGCTGCATGTGGGCGACATCATCGTCGCCGGCACGCAATGGGGCCGAGTCCGCGCGCTGCTCGACGACAAGGGCGCCACGCGCCAGGAAGCTGGTCCGTCTTACCCGGTTGAGATTCTGGGCTTCAATGGCACGCCCGAGGCCGGCGACCGCGTCGCGGTCGTCGAGTCGGAAGCGCGCGCCCGTGAGATCACCGAGTATCGCGAGCGCATGAAGCGCGACAAGCTCGCCGCCCGCGGCGGTTCGGCGCGCGGCTCGCTCTCCGATATGATGAATCAGCTCAAGACGGCGGGCCGAAAGGAATTTCCGCTCGTCATCAAGGGCGACGTCCAGGGTTCGGTCGAAGCCATCGCGGCCGCGCTGGAGAAGCTCGGCACAGACGAGGTTGGCGCGCGCATCGTGCATGCGGGCGTCGGCGGCATCTCCGAGTCCGACATCGCGCTCGCCGAGGCGTCGAACGCCGCTGTCATCGGCTTCAACGTGCGCGCCCATAAGGAAGCGCGCGAGGCGGCGGAACGCGCCGGCATCGAGATCCGCTACTACAACATCATCTACAACCTCGTGGATGACGTGAAGGCGGCGATGTCGGGCCTGCTCGCGCCGACGCTCCGCGAGACGATGCTCGGCAATGCGCAGATCCTCGAGGTCTTCGACATCTCCAAGGTCGGCAAGGTCGCCGGCTGCCGGGTCACCGACGGCAGGGTCGAGCGCGGCGCGAGCGTGCGCCTGATCCGCGACAATGTCGTGGTTCACGAGGGCAAGCTGTCGACGCTCAAGCGCTTCAAGGACGAGGTCAAGGAGGTCGACGCCGGCCAGGAGTGCGGCATGGCCTTCGAGAACTATCAGGACATGCGCCCGGGCGACGTCATCGAGTGCTACCGCGTCGAGGAGATCAAGCGGACGCTTTAACAACGCCGCCCCGAGAACGCCTACGTCCTTCCGCCGTTGCGAGGAGCAAAGCGACGAAGCGATCCAGAGCCTTGAGCGCATTCCGCAAAAGTTGACAAACTTTTGCGAATAAGAATGCGCTCAAGATTTCTGATTTGCGCGATTTCTTGTCGCTCGCATGATTCCATGCGAGCGGAAAGCGCGGCAGCAGATTTCTGGATCGCTTCGCTTCGCTCGCAATGACTTTGCGGGCCGATATCGAGTTAAGAAACCAGACATGTCCCGATCCCATCATTCCGCTGGCGCTGCGCCCTCGCAGCGCATGTTGCGCGTCGCCGAGCTCGTGCGCCACGCCATGGCGCGGATGCTCGCGCGAGGCGGCATCAACGATCCTGTGCTCGAAAAGCATGTCGTCACGGTCTCGCGCGTGAAGATGAGCCCAGACCTCAAGCTCGCGACGGTCTATGTCATGCCGCTTGGCGGCAAAGACGAGACGGAGGTCATCTCGGCGCTCGATCGCCACAAGAAATTCCTGCGCGGCGAGATCGCCCATGAGCTGAATTTGAAGTTCGCGCCGGATATACGTTTCCGAATCGACGACAGTTTCGACAACGTGTCGCGCATCGACGCGATCCTCAATTCCGAGCGCGTCAAGCGCGACCTCGAAGCGCCTGACGAAGACGCGCAAGACGCCTGAAGAAGAGCATGAGTCAAAAAAGATCCAATCGCGCCGTCGTCGACGGCTGGGTGGTGCTCGACAAGCCTGTGGGCATGACCTCCACACAGGCTGTCTCGCGCTTGAAGCGCATTTACAACGCCCAAAAGGCCGGCCACGCCGGCACGCTCGACCCGTTGGCCTCCGGCATTCTCCCCGTGGCGTTCGGCGAAGGGACCAAGACCGTGCCTTTCGTTCAGGATGGCGAGAAGGCCTACCGTTTCACCGTGCGCTGGGGCGCCGAGACCAACACCGATGATTCTGACGGCGAGATTACGCGCACCAGCGAGAAGAGGCCCGACCGCGATGAGGTCGAGAAGCTCGTTCCGCAGTTTCTCGGCGATATCCTGCAGACGCCGCCGCAATTCTCGGCGATCAAGATCGGCGGCGAGCGCGCCTATGATCTCGCGCGCGGAGGCGAGCAAGTGGAGCTCAAAGCCCGCGCGGTAACCATTCATTCGCTGACGATCCAAGCATTTTCGCCGGAAGAGGCCGTCTTCTTCATGGAGTGCGGCAAGGGCGCCTATGTGCGCGCCATTGCCCGCGATCTCGGGCGGCTGATGGGCTGCTACGGCCACGTCACTGCGCTGCGGCGCACGCGCGTCGGACCCTTCTACGAGGAGGACTCCTATACGCTGGACGAGATCGAATCGCAGGGAATGGCCGCCGACGCCATGCTCTCGGTCGAAGCCGGACTCTCGGAGCTCCCTTGCGTCGTCGTCGACAGAGACACCGCAGCGCGGCTGCGGCGCGGCGGCTCGGTGATCCTGCGCGGGCGCGATGCGCCGCATGAGGGTGTCATATATGCCGCTTGCGGCGGCGTGCCGGTCGCGTTCGGCGAGGTAGTCGAGGGCGCGCTCGAGCCGTCGCGGGTGTTCAATTTGCCATTTTAGCGCATTCGCTCACGGACTGCGCCTCATCGGAGCTCCCGAGAGGGGCAGCGCGCGAGATAAAAGCCGGGCAGCCGCCAAATCCCCCATGCGGGGAGCGCACATGGCGTGGGGCCCGATCGTCTCCCGATCTGCTCGTTTGCCCGCCCCGAAGTCCTGCAAGCCAAGCCGCATCTTTGCGCGCGCCGACGCCAGCAGCTGGGCTTTACATGGAAGCCTGCAGCGTGCAGGTACCGCTGGGCAAGCAACGCGGAACAACCCGCCATGGATTTCAACGGCCGCAAAGAATCCTCGCGCGCGACGCTCCTGAAAGCTTCGGCAGGCGAGGTGGAAACGCTGCTTCTGGTGCTAAGCTCCTCGCGCGAGGGGCTCCCTGACGCCGAGGCGGCGCGCCGGCTGAAAATTTTCGGGCCGAACCAGGTCGCGCAGGAGACGGGCGGCGGCATTCTGCACGAACTGGGGCGGCACGTCTTCAATCCACTCAACGGTTTGATGCTCACGCTGGCCGCGGCCACCTGGGCCCTGAGCGATCAGCGCGCGGCCATGGTCATCGCCGCGATCGTGGCGCTCAGCGTGCTCCTGGCTTTCGTGCAGGAGCACCGGTCTAATGCCGCCGCTGCGCGGCTTCGCGCGATGGTGCGCACCAACGCATCGGCGCGGCGACCCGGCGCCGGCGACGATCCTTTCGTGGAGACGTCTCTCGAAGCCCTTGTTCCCGGCGATATTGTGCGTTTGACGGCGGGCGACATGATCCCCGCCGATGTGCGGCTGATCGAAACGAAGGATCTTTTCGTCAATCAGTCGACGCTCACCGGCGAGTCCATGCCCGTTGAGAAATTTGCCCACCCGTTCGCTGCTGGAGAGCCTCTCGAGGCGGCCAATCTCGCCTTCATGGGCGCGAATGTCGTGAGCGGATATGGCGAGGCGGTCGTTATCATTACCGGCGGGCGGACCCAGTTCGGGGCGATCGCGGGAAAGATATCCGAAGCAGACCAAAGCACGGCCTTCGACGAGAGCGTGAGGAAGTTTACTTGGCTTATGATCAGCTTCATGGCTGTGATGGCTCCGCTCGTCTTTCTCATCAACGGCTATTTCAAGGGGGACTGGCTCAGCGCCTTTCTCTTCGCCATTTCTGTCGCCGTAGGGTTGACGCCCGAAATGCTGCCGATGATCGTGACGGTCAATCTGGCAAAGGGCGCCATCGCCATTTCGCGGGAGAAGGTGATCGTCAAGCGCCTCGACGCCATCCAGAACTTCGGCGCAATGGACGTGCTTTGCACGGACAAGACCGGTACGCTCACGCAAGATCGAATCATTCTCAAGCGTCACCTCGATATTTTTGGCGAGGATTCTGACCGGGTTCTGGAGTTCGCTCGTCTCAATAGTCATTTTCAGTCCGGCTTGCGCAATTTGCTCGATGTCGCCGTGCTGCAGCATGACGAAGGCGGGGAACGCCCAATGCCGGGGCGCCGCTACAAGAAGATCGACGAGATCCCCTTCGATTTCGAGCGGCGCCGCCTTTCCGTCGTCGTCGAACGCGACGACGGCGCGCGGTTCTTGATCTGCAAAGGCGCCGTCGAGGAAATTTTCGGCGTCGCGACCCGATACGAAGCCGCGGGCGCGAGCGGCGCGCTCGATCCATCGCACCTCGACGCGGCAAAGCATCAAACCGCCGCACTCAACGCCGACGGCTTCCGTGTCATTGCCGTCGCCTACAAGCTTGCGTCGCCCGAGCAGAACGTCTTCGCGCCGTCTGACGAAAAGGACCTGACGCTTCTCGGCTATATTGCTTTTCTCGACCCGCCCAAGGACAGCGCCGCACAGGCGATCGCGGATCTGCGCAAGGCCGGCGTCTCGGTTAAAATCCTGACCGGCGACAACGACATCGTGACGCGGAAGGTGTGTCGCGATGTGGGGCTGGAAGTCGAACGTCTCGCGCTCGGAGCCGAGATCGAAACCATGGACGAGGCGGCGCTTGCTTCTTGCGTCTCCGACATCACGGTCTTCGCCAAATTGTCGCCGCCTCAAAAGGCGAGAGTGGTCGCCGCGCTTCGCAAGAATGGGCACGTCGTCGGCTATCTCGGCGACGGCATCAATGACGGGCCGGCGCTGAAAGCCGGAGACGTCGGCATCTCCGTCGATACAGCGGTCGACATCGCCCGCGAGTCGGCCGACATCATTCTGCTCGAGAAAGACCTTTCCGTGCTGAATGAAGGGGTTGTCGAGGGGCGAAAAGTCTTCGCCAATATTTTGAAATATGTCCTTATGGGCGCAAGCTCCAATTTCGGGAACATGTTCAGCGTGCTGGGCGCGAGCGTCTTTCTGCCCTTCCTTCCGATGACGCCGATCCAGATCCTCACCAACAGCCTGCTCTATGATTTTTCTCAAACCGCAATTCCGACCGATAACGTCGACGAAGAATTTTTGTCTCAGCCTCGAAAATGGGACATTCAAGGCATTGCCAAATTCATGCTGTTTCTCGGCCCGGTCAGCTCGATATTCGATTACGCCACCTTTATTTTGATGCTCTTCGTATTCGGAGCCTGGAACAAGCCGGAGCTTTTTCAGACCGGCTGGTTCGTCGAGTCGCTCTTCACCCAGACGCTCATCATCCACATCATCCGCACGCGCAAGGTGCCCTTTCTCGAGAGCCGCGCGAGCAATGCGCTGCTGATGATGACCTTCGTCGTCTGCTCGATCGGGGCGTTTCTCCCATACTCGTCACTGGCGCCGATCTTCGGCTTCACGCCGCTGCCCTGGTCGTACTGGCCGGCGATCGGCATTTTTCTCTTTGGCTATGCCATCCTTGCGCATCTAGCGAAGACCGCCTTCTTCAGGTGGTTCGGCAGCGATTGATCGGTCCGGGCGGCTCCCTGGACCTTCGAGCGCAAGGGGGCTTAGGCGACGCGGCGCTGGGCCGCGCGCTTTTCATATAGTCTGGGCGGCGCGTTCACTGACTGGGAGAAAGCTCGAATGGCCAAACCCCGCCCGGCGGGGGCGGGGAAAGGTTCGGTTCACCGGTGCGCCGAAGCGACCATGCCGGTAGCCGTCAGAGCGCCGCCTGTCACTGCGAGCGTTCCACCAAGCTGCAGCAAGGCCACGAGGACAAGGGTGGGGTCATTGAGGCCGGACACCGCAAGAATTCCGAGCACGATCGCCGCCAGGCCCGAAAGCGATTGCACGACGGCGGATCCGGACGCCATCTCGCTTTCCAGAAGTTGGCTTCCCGTACGGAAGCTCGCGCCCTGTCGAGCAACAGCGCCAAGCTGCTGCAGCTGCCAAACGCCGTTGCTTCCCATGACCATCGCCACCCCGAATGCAATGATCGCTATGGGCGCGAGCACGGGTTCGTCTATCCGGAGGAGAGAAAGGATCCCAAGCACGATCCCGGCCGCGCCGATGATCATGACGGCGGCGGCGCTGTCAGAGCCCGGCTCCATTGCGATCGGCTCGGCATTGACCTCGGCTATTCTCGCATACTCTGCGGTGACGGTCGCCCCCTGAATGAGCAGGGCCGCGCCGAATACAACAACGGCGACGCCGGTCAATATTGCCGGGGCAATGTTGACCAGCCCACAGATTGCGAGGACGAGCGTTGCGATCCCTCCGGAGACGTCAGCAAGGCCGCCGAGCGCCTTTGTAGAGGTTTCACGGGGTAGGGTTTCTGGCGTAGCTGTCATTTTTTGAATCCTTCAAGCATTCGACCCGGATTGCAGCTAGCGCGCCCACCAAGAACCGCAAGACGATTTGAAAACCGATTATCGGCGCGTCTAACCCTGAGCCCGCAGTAGAGAGTGTGCGAGCCTCGCGGTCACGATCAACGTCGTCTGGCTCGAAAGGGCGAGCGTCGAGGCGACAACGAGAAGCGCAATCAGATTGAGCGCCAGATCATTTACGTCGCCTGCCGCTGCGATCGCGCCGAGCGCGCCAGCTACAAGCCCCGACAGCGCAAAGATCGCCGCGTCGGTGGCGACTATTTCGTTGGCGAGCGCGAGGCGATTGACCTCGCGGCTGCTTTTGATCGCGCTGACGACTCTGAGCATGTGTAACTGCCACGCTACATTGCTTTTCAAGACGAGTCCCGCGGCGAATATGACGCTGGCGACCGGCGTGAGCAGCCCCGGAAAAATGCCTAACAAGGCGAAGATCGCCAACGCCGCGCCCAAGAAACCCGTTGCAAAAACGGAAGCCGGAAGGGGGGTGTTAGAGGCTTCGTAATAGCTCGAATCGGTCCGGAAAGACGCCTCGTGATAGCTTTCCAACAGCCGACTCCCGTTCGCCATCAGGGCGGCGCCGACGACGATGGTCGCAGTCGCCGCCATGATGGGAGCATGAATGCCCGCAAGCCCGCAGATCGCCATTGCAACAACCGCGAGGCTTGCGCCCATTTCGAACAACTCGGATGTAGGGATCCTTGGAAAGGAGATCGAAGCAGGGGACATTTGGCCTGACCACCTTTCTAAGGGTTACATCAGTTGCTGCTTTACGCGCTGCGGCGCATAAGGTTTTGCGCCATCGTGCCCAACCCGCCGCCTGTCACGCCGAGCGCCGCTCCGAGGATAAGCAGCGACGCAAGAACGAGTGAGAGCTTGTGTGGCTCCGCGCCGGGGACCACGAGGGCGAGAATGCCCAGCACCACAACGGCGAATCCGGCGACGGTCTGCACGCTTTCCGGGCTGGGATACATGCCGCTCATTCTCGAAACGTCGGCGCCGCGCGCAGTTTGTCTCGTCCGGGCGTGAAGCGTCCAGCCTGCGCCGCTACTCAAGACGAGCGCGGCGCCGTAGGAGATCACGGAGACTGCGGTCAGGACGTTCGGGTTGAGCCCGAGAAGGGCGAGTATGCCAAGGATTGCGCCACCGAGGCCGGCTAGAAGCAAAATTGCGACGCTGCCTCCGTAGCCGCTGAATTGGGCGCCCGCCGTGGCGTCTCGCGCCGCTGCAGATAGTCCGGACATCACCATCCCGCCCTGGGCGACGAGCGCCCAACCGAAAACGATCGTCGCGACCGAGGTCAATACTGGCGGGTAGATTCCTGTCAGTCCGCAGATCGCAAGGACGATCGTCGCAACGCCGCCCGCGATATCTACGAGCCCGGTGCCGACCGCCCCCTCGAAAAACGAGGATTCTCGCAAGGTGACAGACATTTCCTGCTCCGTCTCGATAAGGCTTGGCCTCCCAGGGGGCTGGGAACGCCTCCAGTGATAGGGTGGGTTCCGCAATCGCGGCGACAAGTGTCGGATGAGGAGGAAAGTCTCACGCGAAGCCGAGCTTGGCCCCCTCAAATATGCGCAACGATCTTTGGTTGAGTGTGTTAAGCGTTGTCGAAGCGCCCTCAGGCGCTCGAGGTCGGGCCACCCTGCGCGGCCTGGAATTGCGCAAGGTTAGCCGCGCTTTGTTCATTGACTTCGCCGCAGTTCGGACAGACGGCGCGAAAAGTGGCGCTTCCAGATATTCGAAGGCGTCCCGTGTTGGTCGGTTCATTCATTATCGCAAAATGCTGGCTGCATCGCGCACAGGCTAATCCGATATACCAGCCGCCCGGAGTCAGGCTGGATAACGGTTCCGCTTCGTAGGTTCCGCCGAATTCGACGCTTTCGCCTTCGATCGCCATCTTGAAAAGCTTTCGCGCTGCCACTCCGCCATAGGCTAACGCAACGCGCTTCCGCTGGTTCCGAATCTCGAACGAAGCTTGCGGCGCTCGCGCTCGCTAGCACCCAGGGATGATCGGCGCTGGCGACGCCCTATTTTCGTGGCTCCAGAGCAGGGTTGCCTGGAAATGAGGAAGCGGCGCATGCGGTCGGATCGCGATTTGAGCCCTGACGCAGTGGAGCTTGTTCTCGACGCCCATGCACAAACGGGAGAAAGTCCAACGTGGTCCCCACGCGAACAAGCTTTGTACTGGATTGACATCGAGGAACCTGCATTGCATCGCTTCGATCCCAAAAGCGGCGAGGATTTGAGCTGGGAAATGCTGAGTCAAATCGGCGCATTCACGCTTTGCAAAAGCGGACGGGTCATTGGGGCTTTGCGAACCGGTCTCGTGCGGCTTGCGCTGGATTCTGCCTCCATCGAGCTTCTGGCTTCGCCGCCGTACAATCCGCTCACACACCGCTTTAACGAAGGAAAGTGCGACGCTCGCGGACGATTCTGGGTCGCCACGATGTACGATCCGTTGCACAACCCCTTGCAAGAAACGAGGGCTACTGCGCGCCCAATTCATGTTTTCACGGAAGCGGAAGGGTTGAGAGAAAGGCCTGCGACCGCAGTCATCGGCAACGGGATCGCTTGGAGCCCTGCAAACGACGTCATGCTCTTCGCAGATACACCGGCGCAGGAGATCAAGGAGTTCGACTTCGATCTGCAGACCGCAAGCATTTCCGGGTCCCGCATCTTCGCGACTTTCAAAGATGCGGAGGGCAGGCCGGACGGAGCTGCGGTCGACAACGAAGGTTTTTACTGGTGCGCGCTCTATGGCGGCGGCCGCATTGTTCGTATGGCCCCCGATGGGAAAATCGAGCGTGAAATCAGATTGCCCGTCAGCCAGCCGACGATGTGCGCCTTCGGAGACCGGGATTTTGACGCGCTCTACATCACCACGGCTGCGCACGGCCTCGCCCCTGGCAGCGAGCCTCATGCCGGCGGCATTTTTCGTTGCCGCCCAGGCGTGACGGGAACGCCGCCCTTTCTCTTTGCCGACGAGTAGGCGATGAGCCCCGAGTCGACAACTAATCTCCCCCGAAGCGTCGAAGACTCTGTGGAGGCAAGCGCGACAGGGGCTCGGCTCAACCCGTCTCCGGCGACGTTCAAAGGGTCGCCAGGGCGCCGATACTACAGGGGCTTCAATCTCGAGCGCGTTCGAACTATCGAAGACTTGCGCGCAATGGCGCACCGCAGGCTGCCGCCTTTCGCCATCGAATATCTCGAGGGAGGAAGCGAAGAAGAGGCGACTCTCGCACGCAATCGCGCCGCGCTCGCGAGCTACCGGCTGCTCGCGCGCGCGCTTGTCGACGTCCGCCACAGAGATCAAAGCGTGAAGCTGTTCGGCAGACAGACGCCGCTTCCCTTCGCTATCGCGCCGACAGGGCTGAACGGACTGTTCAGGCATAAGGCGGACTTTCTCCTCGCAGAAGCTGCGGCGGAAGCGGGCATTCCCTTCATCCAAAGCACAATGTCGAATGACCGGATGGAAGAAATCGCGCGCATTCCGGGCTTGAGGCATTGGTGGCAGCTCTATGTCTTCGGAGGCCCCGACGTACGAAACGCGCTCATCGCCCGCGCTGAGAAGATTGGCTGCGAAGCGCTCGTCGTCACCGTCGACACCCAGTTCTACGGGAACCGCGAATGGGAGACGCGGAGGCTCACCCCATCAAACAAGCCGACGCTCGCATCTATTCTTGAAACGATTTTTCATCCTGGCTGGATCGCGACGACGTTGCAGCAGGGCCTGCCGTCTTTCGCGAATGTTATCGACTTCGTGCCCGAAGAGCACCGAAGCTTTTTCGCAAGCGCCTTCTGGATCCGCGGCCATATGGACTACGCGCTCGACTGGAAGGAAATGTCCAAAATTCGATCGTTATGGCCGCGAAAGCTTTTGATAAAGGGATTGTTGAACGTCGGCGACATCCAACGCGCGGCGGAGATCGGCGCCGACGGCGTCATCCTTTCCAACCATGGCGGTCGGCAGCTCGACTGGACGATTTCGGGACTCGACGCGCTGCCCGAGGCGCGCCGGCGCGTCGGCGATCGGCTGACGCTCATCGTCGATGGGGGAATGCGGCGGGGGACGGACATATTGAAAGGCGTCGCCCTTGGAGCGGACGCCGTGCTCCTGGGACGCGCGACGCTTTATGGATTGGCGGCTGCCGGACGCGAGGGCGTGGACCGCGCTATTCAGATATTGCGCGAGGAAATCGATCGCGACATGGGTCTGTTGGGCGTGAATTCGCTCGCTGCGCTCGGGCCCGAGTTCCTGACTCGCTGAGGATCAAAGCCGGCCGGCGGCTGCGAGAGATTGGATGCGGTCCGCAGCCCTGCAGGCGAGCGCCTGAATGGTCAGCGAAGGATTAACGCCGCCGCAGGTTGGGAAAATCGAACCGTCGCAGATCCATAAGTTAGGAATGTCCCAGCTGCGGCCGTCGCCGTCGACGACGCTGGTCTCCGGATTATCGCCCATCCGGCATGTCCCGAGGATGTGACTCGTGTCCTGATAGTTGGTCCAGATGTCGTAGCCGCCTGCCGCGTCCAGAACATCGCACATGAATCGCACGGAGTGCTTCTGCAAGCGCTTGTCATTGTCCGAATAAGAGAACGTCACTTTCGGGATGCGCAGTCCAAAGCGGTCCTTCTCGTCGGCGAGCTCGACGCGGTTCTGCTGCCTGGGCTGGGTTTCCGCAACTGGAACGAAACCGGCCATATGGTTATATTTGCGCATCTCGCGCTGCAGCTCTTCGCCCCAAAAACCGCGTGACGTCGCGACGGTCTGCGCCCATTTCATCGGCAAGGGGCCTTGGCTCATGAAAGAATAGCAGCCGACGAAGTCCTTGCCTTCGTCCGTATAATTCCAATGCTCGGTCACGGCCATGTTGGGCGGACCCTTGTACCAGCGAATCTCCTCCTCGAATGTGGCCCAGGCGCCCGGGCCTGCGTGAGTCATCAAATGCGTGCCGACGAGGCCCGAGCCATTTGCGAGGCCATTCGGAAAGCGCGGGCAGGCGGAGTTGAGAAGAAGGCGCGGCGTCTCGATGGCATAGCCGGCGACAACCACGTTTTTCGCGCGCTGAAACCGCCAGCCTCCCTCCCGAAAGTATTCGACGCCTTGCGCGCGCCCCTTAGGGTCGGTCTCGATGCGCCCGGCCATCGCGAGGTCTCGTATCTCCGCGCCGGCGTGCAAGGCGCGAGGAATCCAGGTGATCAGGGCGCTCTGCTTGGCGTTTGTCGAGCAGCCATAGTTGCAAAACCCTCTATAGACGCAGGGCGGCGACTTGCCGCGCGGCGCAGATACGGTCGCGAGCGGAATCGGCGCCCATTTGACGCCGAGCCTTTCCGCGCCGCGCGCCAGCACAAGGCCGGCGGCGTTGACCGGATGCGGCCGGTAAGGATAGCGCCGGCGCGGCGGTCCCCAAGGATAGTTCACCGGCCCGGAGACCTTGAGCGCGTCCTCCGCTTCTTCATAATAGGGCGCCAGCTCCTCGTACGAGAGGGGCCAGTCGAAGCCATATCCGAGCTTGCTGCGCGACTTGAACCACTCAGGGCGAAACCGAAGTGAGATCATGCTGAAATGGATCGTCGAGCCGCCGACCCCGCGGCCCGAGTTGTTGCCGCCCAATTCGATCGGGTCGTCGCCTGCGGTGATGCGATCGTCGATCCAGTAAACGACTTCCTGGGTGAGTTCATCGGAGGCGAAATCTTCCAAAGGACGCCAGAACGGCCCCGCTTCCAAGACAACGACGGAAAAGCCTTTCTCGGCAAGCTTGCAGGCGAGCGTCGCTCCGCCGGCGCCCGCCCCGACAATGAGGAAGTCGACCGGTTCTCCTTCCGCATATTCACGCATCGGCGTCCATCCGCCGATGGTGAATGGATCGGGCGCCCGGCCGTTCGTGGCGCGCGGGCGCTCGAAGCTCATCTGACTTCCTTTGCTTCCCATTCGTCACGCTCGTCGAAGCCGATACGCACATAGCCGCGCGGGCTCGCCGGACCGCCGAATCCGATGTCGTTCCACGCGGAGGGATGGGAATAGACGAGCCCGACCGCCATTTTGAGCAATGCGTTCGAAAAGAAGCCGGAGGCGGAGACGCCAGGCCAGAGGTCTTTGTCGACGTCGCCTTTCTGGACTGCGCGCAGAACCTCGTCCCTGGAATCACGGTCCAGCTCGGCCATGCCGCGGGAAAAGCGGCGGCGAGCCTCGCCGTCGATCGCCGATATGCCGATGCGCCAGCTTTCTTGCAGCGGCAGTTCGCTTTCGTGACGGAATCCTTCCCCCTGATTGAAGAATAGACGCTCGTCTAGCCACAGCGCGATCGGCGGCGGCCTGCCCGCGAAAGCAGGGACCAGCCGGTCGACGATGGCCTCCAGCGCAGCGAGTTGTTCTTCAGTGAAGAACCGCCGCGGCGGAATGTCATGAAGCCGCCCGGAAAGCGCCGCGCGCGTCCGGTCGTCGAAGGAGGGGGAGTTCCATTTCTCGAGGACATCGTATCCGGGGTAGGGAGACTTCATGCCGCCGCCTTGTCCTCCGGGAGGGCGTCCCGCGCCTCCTCTTCCAATAGGCCGACCGCCGCAAGCGAGGCGACCGACAGGGCCGAGAAGCTCGGCGGCGCAGGCAAGGGCGGGCCGTCCAGAACGTTCTGGCTCCAGTTCCGCCATCCGCCCATGGCGCGCGAGACGCCATAGGCGTGGAAGCCCATTCCCACGAAGCCCAACACCGTTGTCAGCCAAAGCCAGATCCGCGTCAGCGGGTAGCTTTTGGCGGGGGGCTCGACTGCGGCCTTCGCCATGAGGCCGGAAGCGACGGGCGGAAGAGCCACGGGCGCCCACATGAAGGGATTTTGAAACGCCCCCCTGAAGTGAAGAAGCGCGACCTCCGCGACGTTTCCGGCGAACGCTACGGCGTTCAGCGCGGCGATGACGCGACCGGCCGAAAAGCCTCTCAGCTTCGTTGAGCCGTCGGGGGCGTTCTGGAGCTCCTCGGCGCAAAGGCCGAGCAGGCCGGACACCGCCAGGGCGGGTGGCGCTCCGAGCGGCGCCCCATAAAACAGATTCAGCCAGCCGAAGCCTCCCGGCCGGCGGAAGATGTCGTAGAAATGGAATGCTGTTCCGACAGCGCCCACCGCGACGGCCATTTTGTAGGAGCTTCGACGGACTGGCCGCCACGCCGGCTCCGAGCCCGTCGCCGCGCCTTCCACGCCCGACAGCAGCGCGAGCGTCGAGCTGAGGAGCGGGACGTACATGCCCGGGTTCCTGAAAGAGCCGCGATAATGTTCGATCGCGCTGTCGACGAGCACCGAGGCGGCAAGCAGCGCCGCCGAGGCCTGCAACATGCCCTTGCCGGCGGGGGGGCCTGGGGGCGGCGGCGCGCTCGGCGCTTGCGGCGCCCCTCGGCGGGCGATCTCGATCATTTCAGCCGATGATAGGCCGAGTGCGACCGCGCCGAGGAGCTTGGAAGCCCTGTCGCGAGGTCGCCTCTCGCTCATCGTGTGTAAGAGCCGTCGCCTGTGGGCGACGTGACGCCCGCGCTCGTAGCGCTTGGCGCGGCCGCTGGCGTAATCGTTTGCTCAGCCTGAGGCGTTTCCGCACGCGCCACACGGGCAATTGCCTCCGCCGTCTCGGCCACGTTTTCTCTCGCTTTCTCGATCGACCAGCGGCTCCTTAGGCTGCTTGGCAGCCACGCCGCCGCCGCCGCGCTGATCCCCAGTCCTAGACCCACGGACCATAAGGGATGTCGCCTGACAAAACCCAGGAAGCCGGAATCGCTCTCGACTTCGACGTTCTCCAGCTGATCGCTCGCCCAATCGCTCGCCGACTGCACGCCCGAGCGCGCGGCTCTGGCCATCCGGCTTATCCGATCGCTCAGATCCTCCCGGTCGCCCAGGAGGCGCTCCAGGCGCTCTCTCAACTCGCTCTCGTTCGATTCGCGGGACATCCGTCTCGCAACGAACCCCGCCAACGCCAGGCCGGCCAAGGCGTAAGGCCACGGGTTGTCGCGCACGTTCTGGCCGACATTCTTGGCGAAGTCGCCGACGGCCTCCTGTTGCCTCGTCTTCAGCCGGTCGAAAACATTGGATGGAGACATGCTGGTACGAAGCTCCTCGATCGAGTTCTTAAGCTCTGCCCGGGCCCTGCTGGCCTCGCTCTCAAGCTGCGCGCTGCGTTGCATGTGTCGGTCCCACCTGTTGCTTTGTCGTCGCCACATCGCGTGCCATCGCCATATCTCGGTTGAGCTCGTCGATGGTCTTCGAAGGTTTCAGTTTGGAAGAACTCATGCGTTGGCGCCCAAGTATCGCCAGCACGATTCCGATGATGAACGCGCCGCCGCCGAAGATGGCCAGCGACCAATAGTCGGCAAGCCCCGCCGCCATGGCTGCGGCCGCACAGGCCTGCAATCCCAGCGCGAGACCAGGGATGATAAGCATGGCCCCAACGATGAGCATTCCGAGGCCGCTTCCGATGGCGTCCAGGCTCTCGGAGATTTCGACGCGGGCCAAGCCGGCTTCCGCCCTCATCAAGGTCGAAGCTTGTCGCATGACGTCTGCGACGATATCGGGAATTGATCGGGTGTTTTCCATCGTTGCTCCTTGACCGGGTGGCTGGACTGCTCGTCGCTCCGCGAAGCAAGCGCAGCGTCTCCATCGGACAGAAGCGGATTTCCTGTCCTCGCGCGGGATGCGGAGACCTCGACGTCTCACCGAAAAACTGCCAGACTTGCAGGGAGTTCCGAAGCGGAAAGCGAAATAGAAGCGCTTGTAATTACGGCGCAGACCTAAAGCACGGAAGGAGTCCGGTCAGACCCGGACTCCCATCTTCGTCGCAGCTCCCGGGCTTGTCGCCACTTTGTCGGCAGCCTAAGCCCGGGGTTCAAATCTGGGCCGCGGCTTGCTCTTCAGTGCATATGGCGCCTGTGATGTTTCGCCTTATGCTTCGTCGTGTGTTTTTTCGTCGTCTGCTCTCCTTCGACGCCTTGGCCGCCCGTCGTTTCGTCCGTCTGCGCGGCGCCATAGGTACCCTTCTTGCCCCTGGTGGTTTTTCCGGTGTCGCTCTGCGCGCTGCCTGCCTGACCGGCGGTCGCGCCCTGTCTGCCTGACTGACCGCTCAGGTTCTGCGCAAAGACCGGTAGAGAAACCCCCAAGAAGAAGGCTGCGACCGAGGCTAAGATGAGCTGCCGTTTCACGTTTCGACTCCGTAGAAGTTGAGAAGGCGCGGGCGTCAATGGGCGCCCTCCTCGCCGCCTGCGCCGCTCTGACCGCCGCCGCCTACATTGCCGGCCTCCGATTGGAAATGCCGTCAGTGTTTGTGAGAACACACCTGCCGAAAGTGTGTTCGCCTGAAAGCGAGTTTCTCTGTCACCTGGCGTACCTTTTGCGCATGCTTTTACGCAGACGCCTCGGGTCCCCGCCCTTTGGCGGAGGAAGAAGCCAGCGGAACGCCATTGCTTTTCAAGGCGCCTCTAACGAGGACAGCGCGACCGCCTCGTTTGAAGCAGTGCTCGGCGAAGGCGCAGCGAACAGCCTTTCATAATGCGCAAGAACCGTTTTGCAGCAGGGACATGTCGCGCTTTCCAGCTTCGATCCGTCATCTATCGAAATGCGCGAGCGCCCAAGGCTTAACCCCCCGCCGTCTTCGAGCCGATGCAGGCAACGGGTTACGCTCGGCCTGTGAACGCCCAAACCATCTGCAATCCGTAAGTGGGTGAATTCAAGATGACGTGAGCCCGACAACCAATGTGCAAAAAGAAGGTAGCGGCGAATGCGCTCATCCAGCGCGTGGGCGGCATTGCAGAGCCCGATCTGCGCCGTCTGCACAAGAACAAAATTCGAATAGCGTTGCATAAGGTTGCGAGAAGCTGCTGACTGTTGCAGAAGGCCTGTTAGGACGCTCTGCTTGAGGCGCCAGGCGTGTCCGGACGCGCGCACCTGCGATCGAAACGGGTAGCGCACATCGACAAGAAGCGCCGTGGCGCCGAAAAGCCCCTCGCGCCCGCTCAACCATACGTCTGTCCATTTCCCGCGCCCATTCTTGGCCGTCATCGCCAGGACGCAGCCCTCGGGAAAGAAGACGTGGTCCGCTTCGCGGTCGGTATGGTGTATGAGCTGGCTCCCCTTGAGCCAAACGCGCTCGGTTGAATTTCGTAGGCTAGGATCGATCTCCAGGAGGCGGGAGAGCATTTGGTTCATCGTAGCCCCCCGCGAAAGCTTAGCGCTCGCTCCCGGCGGCCAGCGTTGCGCTCGATGAAAAAGGAGCCAAACCAGCCCGCCAACAGGTCCCGATTGCGCCGGAACGCGCGAGATTTTCTTTCGTTCCGCTCTCTTGATCAGTCGCCCCGCGCCGGAACCGGGCATTGAAAAGCGGGTTCATGAGTAGGCGCTGGAGGGCCAGCCAGAGGCGAGCCTTGTCTGATCCAAAGGCGCAGCAATGACTACAATCGAATTCGCCAAACGTGCGGCGATTTTTATTACATTGGCGCTTGTGCCCGCTTTGATCTGGTATCTTTTCGACGTGCTTCTCATTGTGGTCGGCGCGTTGTTGGTCGCGACTTTGCTGAACCTGGGAGCGCGCCCGTTCCGCAGAATAAAGATACCTTACAGCTTTGCGCTCGTTCTCTCGGGAGTATTGATCGTCGGCGTGATAAGCGGAGCCGGCTACCTTTTCGGCTCAAGCACGGTTTCGGATTTGTCATTGGTTTTCAGCCGCATCGAGGAAGCCCGGCAAAACATCGCAAAAGCAATGGAAGGTTCGCCGCTTGGCCACACGATCATAAGCCATCTCCAAAACGCGAACGTGCCCATTGGTCAATTGATCGGCGGCATCTTCAGAATCAGCACAGTCTTCCTTCTCGGTATTTTGGTGACGGTCTTTGCTGGAATCTATATAGCCGCCCAGCCAATCCTTTATCGTGTCGGGATCTGCAAGCTCTTTCCTGAAGATCGGCGAGAGAAAGTTGCGGAGGTGATCGACCACCTCGAGGATGGCTTGCGTCTTTGGCTTCTAGGGCAACTCATCCAAATGGTTATCATCGGCTGTCTCTCGGGTTTGGCCGTATGGCTCGTTGGGCTTCCCTCGCCGCTTGCTTTAGGCGTGATTGCCGGAGTGCTGGAGTTCA
Organism: Methylocystis sp.; assembly: GCA_024506175.1. Taxonomy (GTDB): domain Bacteria; phylum Pseudomonadota; class Alphaproteobacteria; order Rhizobiales; family Beijerinckiaceae; genus Methylocystis. The sequence goes on along the minus strand of JAMBEQ010000069.1, from coordinate 20,804 downwards.
TTCCCTATCTCGGGCCGATCTTGTCCGCGCTGCCCGCCATAATGGTTGCTGTCACGGTGGATTTAACCTCGATAATTTGGACAGTCGTCGCTTATGCTCTGATCCATCAGTCTGAGGGCCATCTGGTCATGCCCTTGATCCAGAGACAGCTTGTCTACATCCCGCCTGCGGTAATGCTGTTCAGCATCGCAGCGATCACGGCTCTATTCGGCTTGGCCGGCGCGATCTTCGCGGCGCCGATGACCGTGCTGGCGTTCATTGCAGTAAAGAAACTGTATGTTCGCGATACGCTGCGCGAGCCAACCTTGATGCCTGGTGAAAAGTAGCCAACTATCTGACGCCGCGCGGGCGTTGGCGGTGTCGCTGTCTGGTCCTCTGCCCAACATTCGGATGGGCGGGCGGCGCCGCGACGTTCGGCTTTTCCTGACTGCTGACCGCCGGCGCCGGCGTCTTTTTTTCCTGGGTTTGGTTGAGGGGTGAGTAGGCGGACGAGCCTCGTGCGACCACCAAACCCATCGCTTCCATAATTGGAACAGCAGCCTGATCGAGACGCCGCCTTTGCTCGGCGTAAAGTTCTTTTCGCTCGGCTCCTTGCCTTTCGAAAATCCGCGGAGACGGAAAGGTCTCGGGTCGGGCGAATTGTCTCGATGGCGCGTACAAACTGAAAAACCCGACCATCGTAGCGAGCGCGGCGGCGAGGGCGACCAAAATTCCAAGGCCAATGGAGAAAACCCTTAAGGCGTGAACGCCCTCGGGAGCAACCTTGTCCTTTTCCGCATCGGCCTCGGGCATGTGGAACCTCACTCGTTCAAGCGTGGTCGCCAACGGGGCGCAAGCGTGAGCGCTCCCAGCAGGCATCCCATTGCGATTGTTGCAAGAGCGCCCGCGCCGAGCGAGAGCGCGCCAAATGGCGCCAAGATCAAATAAGCGTAGTAGAGGGCTATGCCTGCAAGCGTTACGGAGCCGACCAAACGTATCCCCAGGCGGCTCGAGCGAATGCGTTTTAGAAAAAGCAAAAATATAGGAACAACGAAACCAAAGACGAAAGTCAGCCAGACGATCAGCATCCACGGCCACCTTTCGCGGAAGGAGAACCAGAATACTCGATCCGGTATGTTTCCATACCAGGTCACCAGGAAAGCAATGAAGTTCAGGTAGAGCAAGCCCAGAAGCGTCGCGAGGAGCAGGCCGCCGATATCGCCGATTGCCATGGCGTCGCGCTCTCTCGGCGAAACGACCGCGACCCAAGCGAGCGCTGCAGCGAATTGCGTGAAAGCCAAAGTCGCGCCGAAGGAACTCGACCAGAATTCCGGCTGCAGCGACAGGATCCAATCGACGCCGATCAGCCCGATGATGAAGGCATGAATTGTCAGGCCGATTGCCCCCGCCAGCACTCTTCGGCCTCCCTCGAGCCGCGGCAGAAGAATGCCCAGGAAGCTCCAGAAGCACAACGCCCCGACCGATCTGCCTACAAAAAAAGGCGCGTTCAAATACAGGCTGCGCACGTCCTCGGGAGGCGGGTGTGTGTTTGCCGCCCAGGGATAAAAATGCGGAAGGAACACGAGAACCGGAATGAACAGAAGGCCTAAAACGGGGGTGGCGGCTGCTGCGGCGGCGAATATGTCGCTGAACGCCGATAGCCAGCGGCCGCCGGTGAGCGCATGGATCATGAGAGCGAAGACGCTGCCGATCGTGGCGCTGCTGCAGAATACGAAACCCGCCAGCCATCCTCCTGCGGCCTCGTGCGGCAAGAAGATCAAAAAAGCGACCATCCCCGCGAAACCGAGCGCCGCGCCCAGGATAAGCAATAAAAACAGAGCGCGAGTTCGCGGCGGGGGCGACGTTGTCTCCGGAGTCATTGGCGCCTTTTCGCCACCCCCTGCGGCACGGCGTTTAGGCCTCGCGGAAACCTGAACGCTCATTGTTTCGCTCCCTGCCGCAGCTGGGAAGCTGCCGCAGGAAGCCGCGACAGCTGCAAAGCGCGGATATAGGCGGCGATCGCCCACCGATCAGCGGGCGCGACGCGGTCCGCGTACGAATACATCACGCCATAGCCGCTCGTGATGACGTCTACGAAGTGTTGCGCCGGCGCGTTGACAAGTTGCTCCGAATGATAAGAGGGCGGAGCGGGGAAGCCACGCTTGACGATGAGGCCGTCGCCATCGCCCGCCAAGCCATGGCAGGGCGCACAGAAAATTTCGTAGCGCTCGCGGCCTTGCGCCATAATCTCGGCCCTGATCACGGGCGGCCGCGCCAATGCCGCTTCTCTCGCAAGCGCCTCTTGATCTACGACGCCTTCAGGAAGCGGTCGCGCCGATGCGCCATTATCCCAAAAGGTCGATGGGTCGTAGTTCTTATATTTGCGCTGCTCGGTCATGCTCAGTCCACAGCCGCTCAGCAAGAACGCGCCGAGAATAGCGGAAGCGATCCGCGCGCTCATATCTCGACTTCCGTGACTTCGACTGCTCCAGCCTCACGGAGCCAGACTTTCGCTCGCGCCTCCAGCGCCGCGCCGCGAGGCGGCTCGAGCGCGAGGATAAAGTGGTTTTGGGTCGCCCGCTCCAAAAGCTCGACGGAAAAAAGCGGATGGTGCAGCCTTGGCAACCCCGTTTTGATCATCAGAACGATAAAACCTATCAAAGCCGCGCCAAAAATTCCGATTGCAAAAGGAAACAGAACAAAGGTTGGCCAGGAATTTAGCGGCCGTCCGCCGCTGTTGATGGGGTATAAAAAGACAGCGCTTAGGCTCTCCGTTGCATAGGCTGCGACGACAAAGATCAGGCCGCCGAAAAACATGTAGACCCGTAGCGATGTCGAATCAGCGCCGAGTAGCTCCGGCATTTCCTCCACCGGAAATGGCGTGAAAGCGTCCGCCAGCCTGCAACCGAATTGATCGCTCTTGCGCGCCGCCGCGACCATGGTTTCGGGCTGGGTGAATTGGGCGAGCAACATTTTTGTCATTGCTGCGCGCCCTGTGAGAGAAGCCGCCGGGTTTCATGCATCGACACGATCGGCGCGATACGGCAAAGGAGCAGATACAATAAGGCGAACAGCCCGAGCGAACTGAACATTAGGAGATAGTCCCAATAGGTCGGGTGAAAGATACGCCACATGCTCACCGCATAGCCGTGAGACAATGTCATCCATACGATGTTGATGCGCTCGATCCACATCCCAATGTTGATCATGAGCCCCACGACGACGACCACGGCGATGCTGCGGCGCGCCGCTTTGAACCAGAAGATTTGCGGGAGAAAGCAGTTGCAGAACAGCATCGCATAATAAAGCGCGCGATAATGGCCTTCGAACTCATATGCGACCAGGCTGCGCTCTTCGTGCGCGCCGCTGTACCAGGCGCCGAACCATTCCGTCATGTATGAAAGCGACATGATGATAGACGCAGCCAGCAATATCTTCGCCATAACTTCGAAGTGGTCGACGGTGATCAGCGCCTCTAGCGAGAAGCCCCAGCGGACGGCCGCCGCCAGCGCGATAACCATGGTGAAACCAGAATACATGGCCCCGACCACGAAATACGGGGGGTAGATGGTTTCCGACCAACCGGGCATGAGGCTCGCCGCGAAATCCATGCCGACGACACTGTGCAAGGTAACGACCAACGGCACGCCAAGGCAGGCCATGGTCGTGTGATAGACGTGGTAGATCTGCCAGTGATGGGCGGATCCCCGCCAACCAAGAGCGAAAACGCCAAACCAAAACCGCGCGCCGCGTGTTCTGGCCCGGTCCCGCATGCATGCGAGATCGGGGATAAGCCCGGCGTACCAGAATAGAATCGAAAAAAGTATATAGCTGAGGATGGCCCAGAAATCCCAAACAAGCGCGCTGCGCCATTGAGGCCAAAGCGCCATCGTGTTCGGGTAGGGCGCGAGCCAGTAGAAATATAGCGGGCGTCCAAGGTGCAAAATGGGGAAAAGCCCCGCGATGCCTGCGGCGAAGATGGTCATCGCCTCGGCGAAGCGGTTGATCGACGCGCGCCAATGTTGGCGCATCAGCAGCAGCATCGCCGAAATCAGCGTGCCAGCGTTGCCGATGCCGATCCACCAGACATAGTTCGCAATCGCAAAGCCCCACACAATTGTGGTGTTGACGCCCCAGAGTCCGACACCTTTTGTGAAAAGCCATAAGATGCAAACAAGCATCAAAGCCGTGGCGGCAAGGCTTGCCATGAATGCAATCCACCAGAATTTCCAATTCAATTCTTCGGGCTTTAGCAATGGCCGGCTGACAAGCTCGTTGACTGCCTCGTAAGAGCGCGCCGCCGGCTGCACCCAACGCTCCACCGCTGCCGGGGGATCGTTCGCTGCGCTCACGACTTGTTCCCCTGAAGCGCCGCATTCGGGTTCTTGACGTTCGCCAGGTAGGTCGTGCGGGGACGGGTGTCGAGGTGGCCGAGCATCTCATAATGTTGGGGCTCGTTGCGCAAATCCCTGACCTTGCTGTCCTCACTGTTGAGATCGCCGAAAGTGATGGCGCGGGTCGGACAGGCGGACTGGCAGGCGGTTACGACCTCTCCTTCCGTGATGCGCCGTTTCTCCTTTTCCGCGGCTCGCCGGGTTCGGCTTATCCGCTGCACGCAATAGGTGCATTTCTCCATGACGCCGCGCGAGCGCACAGTCACGTCGGGGTTGAACAGCGCGTTGAAGGATTGTGCGTCGAGATTGGCGTATGCCTCATCAGTCGCGTATCCAAAGAAATTAAAGCGACGCACTTTGTAGGGGCAGTTCGATTGACAAAAACGCGTCCCGATGCAGCGATTATAGACCTGGACGTTGAGCCCTTCGCTGTCATGGACGGAGGCTTCGACCGGGCAGACCGGCTCACAAGGAGCGGTCTCGCAGTGCATGCAGGGGACCGGCTGGAAACCCAAGGGCGTCGGCTTGTCGTCATAATAGGCGTCAATGCGCAACCAGTGCATTTCACGGCCCATGCTTACTTCAACGGGGCCCACGACAGGGACATTGTTTTCAGATTGGCATGCGATCAGGCATGCGTTGCATCCAATGCAGAGCGTGTTGTCGATCGACATCGCCCATTTGTAGGATTCGTATTCCCACCCGGGCAAAAGCGACGGCAAGGCAGGGCTCTCGGGGATATCGATTTCTCCCTTTAGGAGATTTACGAGCGTGAAAGTCGGATAGACGTCCTTTCGTTCTGGAGCCAAATGGAAGCTGCGCTGCGTTCTCAATATCGGGCTTTGCGCGGCCGCGCGTGACAGTTCGACATCCTGTGCGGCCCAGGAGGTTTCGATCGGCATCAGTCGATAGGCGTCGAAGCCCAATCCCTCCCCAATGGCGCCGACGCGTCGACGCCCGTAGCCCAGGGTTACGCCGAGAACGCCTGAAGCCTGCCCTTGCACAAGGTCGACCGGCGCTTCGAGGCTGTGTTCCCCGAGCGTCACGGTCACAAAGTCGCCTGCCACGAGATGATTGGCGGCGGCGTCGCTGGGGGATATGTGAATGGAATTTCCCCAAACTTCTTTGGTTGTGGGCTTGGGGCACTCCTGCAGCCAAGCGTTGTTGGCGAAACTTCCATCCCAGATGGATGGATCGGGCGCGAAGGCGAGGCTTAGACCGCGAGGCGCTTCGAGGGGGCCGATGTTGGGGAGGGTCGGGTTTGGCGGCGTAACCGGCGCGTTCGCAGTTCCGTTGATGATCCCATCGTGAAGCCATTGGCGCCAGCTGGCGTCGGAGCCGCCTGGCGCCCGAGATTGCCATGTCTCGCGCACAAGCTGATAGGGAGAGGCAGAAAGCGTTCCACCCATCAAGGCGACGAGCTGGTGGGCGGTGCGGGTATCATAGAGCGGTCGGATCAATGGCTGGACGATGCTGGCGACGCCGTTCACGGCGCGCAAGTCGGACCAGCTTTCGAGCATATGCGACAAAGGAAGCCGCCAGTTACACAGCGCCGCCGTCTCGTCATCGTCAAGGCCATGATACACGCTGAAGGGAACCTTGGCGATCGCTTCGCCTACCGCGAGCTCGCCGGGCGCGGCATAAGCCGGGTTGCAGCCAATGATGAAGAGACTTTCGACCCGTCCATTGTCGATGTCCTGGACGAGCCCCCGAAGCGAATCGACATGGGCGGACGCGATCGGATCAACAGGGGGGAAGTAATCGACCGGCGCTCCAAGCGCGCGATTGATCCAGTGGCCCAGCGCATGCGCCTCGGCCGGCTGCCCGCGGCCAATTAAGACCACGCCATGAGCGGGGTTGGCCCTCAGATCTTCGAAGACAGCGGTCGCGAAGCGTTGCGCATTCTCGGGCAGTGTTTCTTGTGTAAGATTGGCGCCCAGCCGGTTGGCAATGTCGATGATAACAGCGCGGATGAGATGCGGGGGGAGCGAAAGGCGCTCATCCGAATTGGCTCCCGTCAGAGTGAGGCAAGACTCGATGGCGTAAAGCCGGGCAAATTGGGCCGCGTCCTTGCGGGCAAGGCGCCTCTTGCCTAAGGCGTTAGCATAAGCCAGCTGGTATGGCCCTGGCCCAAGCGGATCGGCATCGAGTGTGACGATTATAGACGCCTGATCGAGACGGGGCATCGCCAGCAGCGGTCTTCCAAACGCCATTGAAGCGCCGGAAATTTCCGCGTCGTCGTGGACAGGCTCGTAGCGTCGCCACTGCGCGGCCGGAATGGCGTTGAGCAAGGCCTGAATTTGACGGGCCAGCGTCGGCGACGTTACACGCCCGGTAAGGATTGTGAGCTTCGAGCCCTGTCGCGCTTTTTCGATTTCCATTTGCGACAGGAGCGCCGTTTCGAAACCGACCCAGGACGAGATGCCTCCCTCATGCGCCACGGCTTTCGCTCGGTCTGGAGTATAGAGCGACATCAATTCGGCTTGAGCAAAAATGTCGCAAGCACCCAAGCTTGCAGGATGGCGCGGATTTCCTTCGATGCGTGTCGGCCGCCCCTCGTAAGACGTTACGAGCACGCCGCGCGCATAGCCGGAAAGAGGAAGCGCCGTCGCGAATTGCATTGGAACGCCGGGTGTAACGCCCTCGGGCATTTCGACGTAGGGCACGATCTCTTCTTCAGGCCGACCGCAAGCCCCCAAAGCCGCCGTCGCGCCCATCGCTAGAAGCTTCAAGGCGTCCCGTCGATCCGGCGCGAAGGTCATAGGTCCCTGCGGAGCTCGGCCCTCATTCATCGGTGGCACACCGAGCAGTCGGAAAGATGTTCGACGCGTATATGATAGCGCTCGATCAGATTGCGACCTTTCTGCTCCTGATTGTCCGGCGGGCTCCAGCTCATGTTATAGATTTCCTCCGGAGGACGCAGATGCGCCGCGGGATTACGGTGGCACGACAAGCACCAGGCCATTGTCAGCGGCTCCGTCTGTTGCATGAGCGGCATCCGGTCGACATGGCCATGGCAGGTAGAGCAACCGACGCCGTTGGCGATGTGAACGGAGTGGTCGAAATAGACATAGGCCGGCAAACGATGAACCCGAGTCCATTTGATGGGCATGCGTTCGGCAAAGCTCTTGCGCACCGGCGCCAGCAGCTCCGCATTGGTGAACAGTTGAGAATGACATGTCATGCAGGTGTGCGTCGGCGGAACGGCCGCAAAAGCTGACTTTTCGACGTAGCTGTGGCAGTACCGGCAATCGAGGCCGAGCTCGCCGACGTGGTGCTCGTGGCTGAATGGCACCGGCTGCTCCAGCGTCAGATGCTCTCCGGTAATGTATGGAGACGACATGACTCCATAGGCAACGCCGACGATCGCAAACGGAAGAACGAGGATCGCAATCATCACCACACGGACGACCGAATCTGCGTAGGGCCGGAAAATCTGCGCCATTGCCTGATCCCGAGCATGCGTGGGCGTTCACGCGGGCCTCCAACCGGTAGACACAAGCAAGCTGAGAAACGTTACTCGCCTCGAGATGTTCCTATTGCTCGGCTCAGAAGGCCGATGAGAAAAAGCTTAGTTATGAGACGCCACCGGCGCTTTTGTTGCTCTGGCGCTGCTGAATCCAAAATCGTAGGTCGAGCTCACCATGTCGCCGTGCGCGCAGGGTAGCGGGTGGACGTCCCGTTCCAACCGCGGGTGAAGTAGTCGGAAAACGTAAGCCCGAAGAGCAATAAAATCCAAAGGAATGCCGAGATTGCGCAAAGCCGGACGAGACTGCTGGAGCCGAGCAAATCCATGAACAAGAGCCAGATGAGGAGCACCTGCAGGCCCGCGATGCCGAGACGAAGCACGGCCCCATTTTCGCCGAGATCAAAAGACGAGCTGGCGGCCGTTGCGCCGAGAAGAAGAAGCAGGAGGATCCAGACTCCCGCATGTCGTAGCACGCCCCAGGTCATGCGCCGCTTCGACCTGGAAGGTAGATCAGCGCGTAAAGCACGATCCAGACGCTGTCTACGAAGTGCCAGTAAAGAGAGGCCGCTTCGATCGCGGTGCTCTCAGGAGCCATTTGTCTTAGAGCCACTCGAATTCCCAAGAAGACCGCCACCAGGATTCCAACCAGGAGATGGATCGCGTGTACTCCGGTTGCAACCCAGTAGAATGCAAAGAAGAGCCGCGCCGGCGGATGCAAGGGGAAGTGCGGACCCGGCACAAGGTGCTTGTCGATGTCCTCGGCATATTCGAGCCCTTTGACCGCCAAAAACGCGAGCCCGAACGCCGCTGTGGTCAACATGCACGCTGCAACGACGCCGCGCGATCCGCTTTCAGACCCACGAAGCGCCATGGTCATGATGAAGCTGCTCGTCAACAGTAGGGCTGTGTTGATTGTGCCGTAGAAAATATCGGTTGCAGCAGAGCCGGAGTTGAACGCCTGGGGATAAAGCGTGCGGTAGACTGCATAGGTGAGAAGCAGGCCCCCGAAAAAAAGAATCTCGCTTCCGAGAAAGGTCCACATCCCAAAAGCCACGCCCTCCCGTTGTCTAGCAACGGTCGGCCAGGGAAATTGAACCACGGATGGATCGTCGCTCATTTCACTTGCCCCTGGTCACTTGCCGCCGATCACTTTCCCCTGAGGCCGGAAAGGCCCGCCTTGGTTCTCAGGATGGTACTCGTACGGCAACGTATCCACCCTCGGTATCTCCTCAAAATTATATTCCGGCGGCGGCGACGGCGTTTGCCATTCAAGACCAGTCGCGCGCCAGGGATTCGCTGGCGCCTTCTTGCCGTGGAACAACGACCAGGTGAGGTAGACGAGAGGGAGCATGTAGGCGGTAAGGAGCACGAGCGCGCCCATCGATGAGAGGACATGATAAGCCTGAAACTCGGGGGGATAAACATGGTAGCGGCGCGGCATCCCGGTGTAGCCCATTATATATTGCGGCAGAAATGTCGAGTTGAAGCCGAGAAACATGATCACCGCCGCAAAGCGCGCCCACGCTTCCGAATAGAGCTTTCCGGTGATTTTTGGCCACCAGAAGTGCAAGGCCGCAAAAAACGCGGACACGCTTCCGCCCACCATGATGTAGTGGAAATGTGCGACCACGAAATAAGTATCGGTGACGTGCACGTCGATCGGTATCGACGCTAAGAAAAGCCCCGTCAATCCTCCCATTGTGAAAAGCCCAACGAAACCCATGGCGTAAACCATCGGCGCTTCGAAGCTGATCGAGCCGCGGTAGAGAGTGGCGGTCCAATTGAAGACCTTGATGGCGGAAGGGACTGCGACTAGGAAGGAAAGAAGCGAGAACATGAGATTCGCAAATTGTGACTCGCCGGAAACAAACATATGGTGGCCCCAAACAAAAAAACCGATGACGGCGATGCCGAGGATCGCGTAAATCATCATCGCGTAGCCGAAGATGTGACGACGTGCGAAGCAGGTGAAGACCTCGGAGATGACGCCCATCGCCGGCAAAATCATGATATAGACGGCAGGATGGCTGTAGAACCAAAAGAGGTGCTGGAATAAGATGGGGTCGCCGCCGTCATTTGGATTGAAGACGGGCAAGCCAAAGAGCCTTTCGGCGATGATGAGCAAAAGCGACATTGCCAGAATCGGAGTCGCGAGCACGATCACCACGCTCGTTGCGTAGATGGCCCAGACGAAAAGCGGCAGCCTGAACCAGGTCATTCCTGGCGCCCGCAGCATATGCGTGGTGGTTATAAAATTGACGCCAGTGGCGATCGACGAAAATCCGGCGACAAAGACGCCCGCCGCCGCTGCCAGGACATTTCCGTTCGAGTATAGAGATGAAAAGGGCGTATAGAAGGTCCATCCCGTATCGACACCGCCGGCGACGATCGCATAGCACGCAAACCCGGCGGCCAGGAGATAAACGTACCAAGACAAAAGATTGAGACGCGGAAAAGCGACGTCCTTGGCGCCGATCATCAAAGGGAGAAAGAAATTCCCGAATGTTGCGGGAATGGACGGGACGAGAAAGAACCAGACCATGACGATGCCATGCAGCGAAAACAGACGATTGTATTCATCGTCGGAAAGGAACAACCCTCTCGGCGACATCAGCTCGAGCCGAACGAGGCCGATGGCGATACCCGCAATGAAGAAGAAGAATGTAATCGCGATTGCGTAGAGGATGCCGATGCGTTTGTGGTCGGTGGTCGTCAGCCAGGACATCAAAGTGTGGCCGCCGGCTTCGAGGTAGCTCTCGCATTGTTCGCTCTCCTCCGGCGCCTTTCCGGGCTCAGCCGCAGAAACGGTCTCGCTCATGGGTGTCTCTCCGTGGACAGGGACCTGATGTAGGCGACCAGCTTGATGATTTGCTCTTCGCTTACCTGGCCGGCGAAACTTGGCATGATTGGCGCGAAACCAGCGACGATGTCTTTTTCCGGCAACACAATAGAGTCGTGAATATAGGCCTCGTCTGCGATAATGCTTCTCCCGTCTGAAAGCTGGACCGGATTTCCGAACACCCCGTGCAAATCAGGAGCGGGAACGCTCGAGCTTTTCGAGTGACAGCCCGAGCAACCCAGTGAGGAGAATAGCGCTTGTCCTTGTCTCGCGAGGTTGTCCGCCTCTGGTTGAGCGGCGCTCCAGCGAGAATATTCGGTCGGGGTCATGAGTACGAACCGGCCGGTCATCCGCGAATGAGAAGTCCCGCAAAACTCCGCGCAAAATAGATGATAAACGCCCGGCTTGTCAGCATTGAACCACAAATAGGTATAGCGGCCCGGCAATACGTCTTGTTTCAGCCTTAACGCCGGCAGAAACATGCTGTGAATCACATCCTCGGACGTCATGATGAGCTGGACAGGCCGGCCGATCGGCGCATGGATCTCATCGATCTCACGAACGCCATTTGGTTGCTGTATCTTCCACATCCATTGCTTGCCAATGACATGAATTTGGAGCGCCCCCTCGGGAGGCACGAAATCGCGTAGCTGGAATGCGGCCGCCCACCAAAAAATTGCCAAAAATGCGAGGGCGGTCCCCGCAGTCCAGCTGAACTCGAGTCGATTCGAGAAGGTTTCCGACACAGGTTCGCGCCTGGCGTTCACCCCCCTCCGATAGCGGATGGAGAAGTGGACGATCGCGACGAATACGGTGGCGACAACGATCGAGCTCACCGTAACGAGGACAAAAAAGAACCAATCCCACTGGGATGCGTATGACGAGGCCTTTGGCGCGAAACCCTCCATCACGAAATCGGGCGCGCGCGCCGCGCTAGCCGAAAAATGATCCCCGCCATGAAAATCAGCATGGCGGCGCTCGCGGTCTCGAGGATGAGGCGGACAGGGCGATTGGCGCCGCCATGGCTGGCCGCATATCCATAGCACAGGAGGTTTATCGGATTGAAACTCGAGTCGCCTGCGCCATGCTGGGCCCCGACGAGCGCCTCATGCAGGGAGTCGCTGTCAACGTTTGCGGCGGGAATCGCGCGCATGACCTTTCCCTCGCCGGAGATGACGAACAGCGTGGCGGCGTGAGCGAACTGCGCATTTTCCCCGTCCCGAGAATAATGATAGCCGACCGCGTCTGTGACTTTTTTGATCGCCGCTGCGTCGCCGGTAAAAAATTGCGTCGCCGCCGAAAGCGGAGAGCCCGGGTCTATGACGCTATCCTTGAATTCCCGGGCGGCTACGACTCGAACATCGGGTGCAAGGCCAATCGCCAACAGACCGAACTCGTCGCCTGGGACAAGGCCTGAGTTCGCCAATGCGTTGCTCGCGAGAAGCACCATTGCGCTGCACATGTTCCTGCACGCGTAATCGACGAACAGCAGAACCGCTGGCTTTTTATCGAGCGCTTGACCCAGCTCCTTCGAATTGCCGAACTGGTCGGTGAAAGTCGTGGCCAAAGGCAGGCGGCTTTCGGAGTTGGGTCGCGCGGAAACCTTGGCCAGGTCCGACAGAGTCTCACCTGCGCAAACAGGAAGCGCGGTTAGGCCCATGAACGATAGGAGGGCGACCAGGGCGAGGCGCGAGCCGGCTCGTGCTAGAGATCTGGTCGATCGCCTCACTCCCCACCCCTCCAGTAGAATCTGCGCTACAACAATCAGTTTGTCGGAAGGTTCCATACATCCTACCCGGGGCAACCAGGAACTTGCCGCGGATGGGCTTGCCTTTCTCATGACGCGATCGATCTTTGAGACAATGGAGGCGAATGCGTTGCTGCTCTGACCCGTCGATTTGGTCGCCCGCCGGAGTTTGTGTCTATGGAGGTCTTTTGGTTTTGGGGCTTTTGGGCTTGGCCGGCCATCGTTATGTGGCTCATTGCGCGCGCCACGAGTCAGAATGGACTTCTGCCAACCCTGAGACCCCCGTTCGGGCGAGAAACCGCCTCGAAGCGGATGTCGATCATCATCCCGGCGAGAAACGAAGAATCCAACATAGAGCCTTGCATCCGGTCCCTGCTCGAGCAGGACTATCCGCCCGAGCGCCTGGAGCTAATCGTGGTCGACGATCATTCCGAGGATCGCACGCTTGATGTCGTCGAGGGGGTCGGTCGCAATTGTCCGAGGCTGAAGCTCCTGTCCAGTCCCCAGCTGCCGCGAGGTTGGGTTGGCAAATCCTACGCTTGCTGGACGGGCGCTCGCGCTGCCTCGGTTGACGCTGAATGGCTGTGTTTCATAGACGCGGATATGAGAGCGGCTCGTGAGCTTATCTTCAGCGCGATAGCGGTCGCAGAGTCAAACGAGATCGATCTGTTGTCTCTAGCGCCGCGTCACGAGCTCGTGAGCTTTGCAGAGAGGTTGATTATTCCCTGCGGCCTATTTTGCCTGAGCTTCTGCAGGGATTTGCGGAAGGTTCAGTCTCGATCCAGCTTCGACGCCACAGTCACCGGACAATTCATGCTCATACGTCGGCGCATATACGACGCTGTCGGGGGTCACCAGGCCATTCGCGAATATGTCGCCGAAGATGTCGCCCTCGCCCGACTCATGAAAAAAAATCGCGCCCGCGTCGAGCTGTGGGATGGAAAGCAGCTTCTCGCGACAAGGATGTACGACGGCTGGAAATCGCTGTGGCCCGGGTTGACGAAGAACCTCGTGGACGTTCTCGGCGGCCCGGGCCGCACAATTGGGGTGGCGATTGCCGCGTTTTGTCTAGCGTGGGCGGTGTGGTTGGTTCCAGTAGCAGCCGTCGCTAGATGTGCAAATGGCGTCAATGGAGATTGCATCGCGATGACCGCGGTGCTGGCGGGTTCCGCGGCCGCGATCGGTTTGCATGTCGCCGGCGCTGCGTATTTCGACATCCCGCTTTGGTACGGCCTGCTTTTCCCGGTCGCTTACACGGTCGGGATTGCGATGACCGCAGATAGCATTCAGCAACGGTTTCGCCGTCGCGTTCCCTGGAAAGGCCGGGTTTATCCAGGAAGGTCAAGTTGACTCCCGCAAACGTTCTGAGAAAGTTTAGTGTTACGTGGTCTCTCCCCGAAGGGCGCTATGCAAAACGATTTGCTCCGGCGTGGCGGCAAGAAGCTGCTGACAGCTCCCATTATGGCGCTTGACTACTACTTGCGAAGACGCCAGGGAATAACCGAGTTCTCGAATTCGACCGATTGCATTCTTCGCATGCAGGTCGTCGAAAGAAGCGAGGAGGATATCGCCTTGCCTGATGGGACACGGACGACAAGAGGCGACCGTCTCCTCGAAATTCATTTCTGGAACGAGCATATGCCGGTCATTCCTCGCGCGGGCGCCACTTGGGCGTGGGCGCAGCAGATCAGCCGAAAGCTCGAGTTTTCCCTTCGTGAGCTCGCCCGGCATCTCGAAGAGAGAAGAGATCTTGATGATGTCCGGATTATCCGCGGGCGGATTGGCCTCGCTGCTTTGGGAGAAGACCAGGTCGCCCGTCTAGTGGGCCGGTTCGGCTTCGAGCGTCGTTTAGGCCCCGATCAATCTGAGGCGAAGGGGCTTCATTGGTTTGGTGAAAACATTCTGATATCGATGCTCGTTCTCACATATAATCCCTCGGGTCTTCGGATTGACAGCCTCTGGCGCAGCCGCACGGTTGTCTATTTCTCAAGGAGAAAGTTGGAGCGCCGATACTTGCGGGCATGATCTCGACTGAGACCAAGTGGGGGATGCCTAAAAGCAACACGTTGCGGCCTGCCAAGGCGCGCTTCCATGCAAAGCAAGTGTCTGACTGAGCCCGTCAGTGGTCTGGCCTAGGCGCGCCCTATCCGCAGGCCGATTTTCCGCGCAGCCGCCGACGCGCCGTAGGGCATTCCTGCCAGCGCAGTTCGGCGGCCCCGACGGGTTAACGCGAGCTCATCCAAGAGCTGAACCTGCTACCAAGACCGTCGCATATTTCTGCGAAAGTTCGCTTGTCGGCAAGACGCCGCGCTCTCATGGCGATTTGCTTAGCGAGTGGTTGCCGAATTTGCGCGATGTCCGCATAGCGGCAATCGCAGAGCAGCGCATGCGCTTCCCCAAGGGAAAGCTTAAAAAAGGCCACCCCGTCGCGAACCCGATCGCCCGCAAGGCCTTCAGCGCGGAACAGAGGGTCATTGAAGGCGACCGCCAATGGCGATCCATTATGGCGCAACTCCAAGCGCTGCTTTCGAGGATAACATTCCATCGTCGAGAACAGCGTGACGGTATCGCTTGTTGCGTCCAGCAAGCTCGCAAACCGCTGCAGTCGCTGCCGCCGCAGGACCCAGTCGGGGTGTTCGGGCCTGGCAATGCGAGCGCTTTCGGCGATTTCCCGAGTTGTATAATGCTTCATTTTCTACCCCCGGCGTTCGAGCGGGCTTCTCATACGAACATCGAGACCGGCGGTTGGGTTCCGATAGGGAAGCGCATTCACAATGGAGCGGGAAATTCAGACAAATCCGCGCGCCATGCCCGCGTCCTATTGGCGCGCAAGCTTGACCTTGATCCACCGAAGCGTTCTCGACTATAGCGTGTTGGAGGTTTGCCCCGAGAGCGAAGGAGAGGATAACGATTCCCCCCGCAGGACGGCCAATGAAGTCCGAACAGTGAGCGCCACCGGCACGGAGAGAATGATGCCGGCAACGCCAAAAAGCGCCCCGCCGACAAGAAAGGAAAAAATAATCAAAACCGGGCTGAGAGTTGAAGCGGTCCCCAGAACGATCGGCCCGAGCACCTGATCGATCGATAGGCGAAGGGCGATCGCGTAAATGGCATAGCCGATCACCGGACCAATTCCTGTCGCGCTGCGGATTGCGGCAAGGCCTGCGATGACCGCAGACGCGGCCGGACCAACGACGGGAATCATTTCGAGAATGCCGGTGAGAATCGCGAGAAAGACGGCATGTCTTAATCCAAGGACAAGCCCCAATCCGATATAGGCCGCGACGATCGCATAGGCCACCACGATCATCACACCCAGAATGTATCGCCACAGCAGCGGCCCTAAGCGCAACCAGATCTTTTCGATTGTCGGGCGACGCTCTTTAGGGGCAAGCCACAAAAGCCCGCGAAAAAGCTCGGGTCCTTTTAGAAGCATATAAAAAAGCAGCACGAGGATTAGCACGCCGCCGAAAAGCGTCGTAAACGTCACCGTCGCAAGCTCGGTTATTCGCCCGGTCTGTGTAATCCAATCGTGCACGCCGGTCGTTGCCGACTGCGCTATTTGATCCGCATTCATGCTCCTGCCAAAAACCATGACAGACTTGTCGTCGACGAGGCTGTGCGCAAGCGTTCTGAACGTCGATTGAATGTCCGTCACTACATGCGCGATCTGCTGCATCAAAGGTGGGATTCCCAACCATCCGAAAATGCTAGCAATTACTGCAACAGAAATGAACACGATCACGGCGCCGCGTAGACGGGACCCTTCGGATGCCGGCGTTAGCTTTTCAACAAGGGGATTACAGAGATAGGCCAGCAATGCAGCCAGAACAAACGGTAAAAGAACCCATTGCAGCACATGAAAAACGAATCCCAGGAGCCCAAGGGCGAGGACGAAAGCGGCGCTGTCGAGGCGTCGACCATCGGGGTTCTCAAGCTCTGGGCGCCCGGGGACTTTCATGGGTCAGCAAACGCCTTCTGTGAGCTGATGAGATATCAGCCGCCTTAATGCAATACCTTGTGTCATGAGCGGGATGCAGCGATTACGGCTGGGGCGACACATGAAAAGGAAAGCGTCATTTCATCCTCCGCGGGGTCGGAGACGAACAAAAGGAACCGCCTCTTGGTTCCCTTGTCTCTTTATGCGGGGGTGGAGGTCGGGAGGCTGTGGCCTGCTCATGCGTCATCAGGAGCTGCCTGCGAAGCTCCAAAGTGCGCGACCACAGCCGTGTGATTGCGGCAAGTACGAATAGCCTTGCTGACAAGGAGGCGTATGCTTGCGTGAGCGGCTTCGTAGAGCGACGACTCGGCCGAGTGCAGGGCACGGGTTCTGACGCAGGCCGCGAAATCGATCGCGCGCCGCTTGTGGCGTATTTGGCGAGCTGATGGAATACATATCCTGTCGAGCAAACCTCAGGAATATCCTGGCGACGCCTTGGAAGGCTTTGGCGGCTGCGGGGCGCTTCAAGCCGATATGCCATCATTTTCCAGTCTTGCGTGACCAGTTGGAAATGCGACACGCTCAATGAGGCTCTTTGGCTCCCCTTGCAAATTAGGAGCTATAGAGATCGTCGTTGCATCTTGCGCCGTATGGTCTCTTACCTGCGCATCGATGCTTTACGGGCAAAGAGAAATGGGCACGTGGCTAAGCGCGTTTTCCACGCTTTGCGAAGCGAGCGCGTGTCTAGGCTGCTGTTACCTGCTTGTCGCGATTTTTGCTGTGCTGAATTTCTCAAAGCATCGAGACGCGCATCTTGGCGCCCATGTGCCGGTGAGCTTACTCAAACCCTTGCATGGCGACGAGCCGGAGCTGTTCAAGAGACTCTCTGCGAACTTCGAGCAGAGGTATGAAGGGGCCATTCAGATGGTCTGCGGCGTTCGTGACCACAACGATCCTGCGGCCGCACATGTGCAAGAGGTTGCAAAATCGCACGGCGAAGCGGTGGATTTGGTCGTTAGCGCCCGTGAGCATGGGCCAAATCGAAAAGTTTCGAATCTCGTAAACATGTTTCACAGCGCTTGTAATGATGTCCTGATCATTTCCGATAGCGACATAGAGGTGGGGCCGACATACCTCGCAACCGTCGTCGCGCATCTCCAACAGAATAACGTCGGAGCCGTCACTTGCCTTTACCACGGCGTCGCTGCGACTGGCGCCTGGTCGCAGCACGCGGCGCTTGCGATCAATAGCCACTTCCTTCCGAGCATGATCGTCGCGATCACTTTCGACTTCGCGCAGCCCTGCTGCGGCTCCACAATCGCCATCCGGCGGGACATATTGCAGGCGGTTGGCGGATTTGAACTCTTCGCCGGACGTCTGGCGGATGATTACGAAATCGGCAAGGCGGTTCGTAGCGCAGGATATGAGGTAGCGGTGCCAGCATTCACGGTCGGGCACCATTGTTTCTCCGAAAACCTAAAAACGCTCCTCGCCCAAGAGCTACGCGCCGCCAGAACCGTGAAATGCATCGACCCGCTCGGCTATGTCGGAGCCTTCATCACCCATCCCTTTTCGCTCGCATTTGCGGGCGCGCTCTCTGGTGGCGGCGACGCGCTGGCTTTGGGCGCCGGGGCTCTATGTTTGCGCGTGCTTTTGTGTGTCGCCGTTGAGCTTGTATTTGGACTGCCGCGGCAGCCCTACGCATTGCTTCCGGTACGAGACCTTCTCTCGTTCCTCGTCTTTCTTTTGAGCTTCTTTGGAGGAAGCATCAATTGGCGCGGAACCGAGTTCGATGTGGTTGGCTCTGGGGCGTTGAAGCCGAGGGCAAGCAATGTTCCTGGTGGGACCTAGCCACTCAGGAGATCCAGCGAATGTTCGGCGGCTTGCGTGGCGTCGGCGGCGCGATGGAAGCCGGGCGGCCGACGATGATCGGCGCAACCGGCGCCTCGTCGTCAGCGAGGCCGATCAGCGCTCTGCCTTGCGGCGCGTCGAGGAAGGGCTGGCAAAGGCCGATCCAGCACGTCCCGAGATTCGACGCGAGCGCCGCCAGCATGATGTTCTGAGCGGCGAGCGCACAGTCCTCGGCGCCCCAGGGCGCGTTTTTCTTTGCCGAGATCAGGATAAGAACGGGCGCATGATAGAAAACATGAAAAGCGGGATCCGCGAGCTTTTCATAAAGATGCTCCGGCAGATCCAGAGGCTTGCTCGTCGTCATATAGGCTTTGGCTTCTCGGGACATCCGATCGAGAAGCGCCCGATCCGAGATGACGCTGAAGGACCAGAACTGCCTATTTGCGGCGGTGGGGGCTGCGATAGCGGCGTCGATCAGCGCCTCGATATCCTCACGGGACGGCGCTTCCGGCTCATAGTCTCTGACCGAGCGGCGATGCCGAATGGCTTGCATTACATCCATCTTGGTCCCCGTAACTTGACCCTTACTCAAAGAGCCTTCAAAAACGCTACAAGCGCGGCTTTTTCTTCGGCAGTTAGCCCGAGCGGCTTGATCTTATCATCGAGCGCCGCATTGGGGCCGCCGCCTCGATCATAAAAGTCCACGACCTCTTCGAGCGTTTTCAAGCTGCCATTGTGCATATAGGGCCAAGTATCCTTCACGCCGCGCAGCATGGGGGTCGTATAAGCCCAGCGATCTGCAGGGTCATTGGTGATCTCGAAGCGACCCACGTCGTTGCGCGTTTCGGTTTGGTCGAGGCCAATGGCGGAAAGGCGGACCTCCTGGACAACGCCTGGCGCCAGCTCGACTTTGACGACCGCCGGGGCGTTTTTCCGCGCAAAGGCGACGCCGGTATTATGCCAAGATTGGTCGGTGAAAAGAGCGCTTTCCGAACCGATCAGGTGGCAAGAAGCGCAGCCGCCCTTGGACGAAAATATGTCGTAGCCCCGCTGCTCCTGCGCCGTGAGCGCCGTTTTGTCGCCGCCGAAAAAGGCGCGGTCGAAACGGCTGTCTGCACGTAAAAGCGTCGCCTCATAAGCGGCAACGGCGCGGCCAAGCGTTGTCATCGTGATCCCTTCGCCCGGAAATGCGGCGTCGAAGGACGAGCCATAAACTGGATCTTGACGCAGCCGCTCGAGAAGGGGGCCGATGGCGGCGTTGCCCATTTCGTCGCGCGCCAGCAGCGGGCCCCATACCTGCGCCGCGAGATCGGTTTCGCGGCCATCGTGGAATAGGAAGCGCTTGAAAACGACGTTGTAAAGCGAAGGCGCGTTGCGCCGCAGCAAGCGCCCCTCCATGCCGATGGAGAGCGCGCTCTGGTTCGACGTGAATCCCTGAGATGGAATGTGACACATGGCGCAGGATAGCGTGCCGTTTGCGGAGAGGCTGCGATCGAAAAACAGCCTCTCGCCCAGCTGCTGCATCGCCAGAGAGCCGGCGACTGAAGCGGGAACCGCCGGCAGGCCGAGTGGATGCTGGGCGTGGCGGGCTGCGGCGAGGTTGACGGCCGTGAGCAGGGCGGCGAAGAAGGAGAGGGCGCGCGTGGTCTTCGCCCTCAATTTACTTCTCCGGCAAACGGTTGGTCGCGTCGCGAAAAACGAGAGCGAGCGTGCGGGCGTCGTTCAGCAGGTTTTCAGGCGTGAGGAAAGCCGTGCTGTAGATTTCGCGCACCCATCCCTCGGGATCGATCAGAAAAACCTTCAGCATGTGGTTGATCGTGCCCGTGCGCCGCCCCGAGGGGTCGAGCGCGTATCCGACGTCTTGGCCCATCGCGCGCAACAGGGGAGCAAGTTGCACCTCGGATTTGCCGGTCAGGAAGATCCACGGCGGCGCGCGGCTGTCGCGCTCCGACGACTCGAGAATCCGCAATACGGCTGGCGTATCCCGTTGGGGATCGAGACTTACAAAAACCAGCCGCAACTTGTCTTTGAGCAGCGGATCGGCTCCCGCCGCCTTCCTTGCCGCTTCGAATGTCGCCCATGCGACGGGGCATCCGGTCGCGTCCTCGCAATGGCCGTAGAAGAAACCGAGCGCCGTCACAGCGCCGACGGCGTGAGAGGAGAGGGCGACCGGCGCCCCATTGGCGTCGAGCAGCTGCGCCTCGGGAATACGCTGGATGCGTTGGAGAATATAGGCGCCGGGCGCTGGCAAGTTCTCGATCGCTTCCGCGCGCCCATGCGTCAGTAAAAGCATTGCAACTGCGCCGAGCATGGCGAAGGAGGCGCGCAGCCCCCTTACCTTGTTGCAAGTCGTAGTCAATGCAATTCCGCCTTTTGCGGGCGGGCGGTAAATTTCATGTGATGCGCGCGGCCGAGTCCTTCCTCGTGGAAGTCGACCACGAAATCCTCTTTCAGGTCGTTGCCGTCCCAGGAGAAGCCCTTCAGAAACTGCTCGTTGTCCGCGCCCTTCTTGTCCCAATTGGCCAGAAGCGAGGTCGTGAAGTAGACGCGCTTGCCGTCCCAGCTTTGGGAGACCATGTTCACCT
>JAMBEQ010000068.1 GCA_024506175.1 Methylocystis sp. | reverse complement strand
GCCATCCTGTGGCGCATGGTGTTCGGATGCGTTAGACATACTCACACTCATCTCGACCGATAGAAACACTTTCGAAAGCGGCGCTCGGCTCAAGCGCCGCTTTCTTTTTTTGTTCAGGAGTGCGTTCTTTGCGGGCGCTGCGCCCAGGAGCGGGGAGTTGCCGCCCGGTATTCACCCCCCCTGCTTCTCAGGAAGGCGCGCATTTGCAGAATGACGCGCGGCGGGTCGGAGCCCGCCTTGTGCAGAAGCTCCGCCATCATCTGCGTAGACCAGGGGAAAAAGGAGCCGTCGCTGCGCACGAGCACGAAGTCGCCAGCGCGCCCGGGCAAGTCGTCGTCGCCTTCGTCTTTCAGCACGGTTGCCGCGTTGAGAGTGTCAGCAAGCGCCGCGAGGATGCGTTCACCCTCGGTGGCGGCGACAAGCGGTTTCAACTCGGCGATGCCTGTCCGCCCCTTCTTCGCCTCACGGGCGCGACGCGGTCGCGCTTGCTTTGCGGCGCGGCGGCGCAGTCGCACTTGCTTTCTTGCGTCGCGCCGGTTGTTGGGTTTTTTCATGGTGGTCTCCAAGAATGTTAAAGCCCGACGCGCAACGGAGCGCGCCGGGCTTTCTTCGTTTCTTAGGTCTTGTTGTTGTGGGGAGGGATCGGCGCGGGCTCGCCGGGCGCAGGACGGCGACGTGCCAGCAACCAGCTTTTCAGGTCGTCTTCGAGGATGCCCCGGCGGCGGCCAGTAAGGTGCACCACCGCGGGCCCCTCACCGACCGCGATCAACCGTTCGATTGTGCGGCGTGTGACCCCAGCGCGTTGCGCCGCTTCATTGTAAGTGAGGACATTCATGGTCTTTAGCGTCCTTTTCGCTCTCGGGCACCACCCAATACGAAAGCACGCTAAAGGACCAAGCAGTTACAGTCGTGCGCAACGGTGCGCACTGCCTACATTTGCGCAACTTTGCAGATTGGCAGTTATGACCCCTTCGGCCAAGCCCGTCTCATGCCGTTTTGTAAGGTTCTCAACCCGAAGACGCCTATTTCCGGCGCATCCCTTTGCACCTCGCGCCGCAATTCCTCGATGCTCTTACTCGGGCGCTGGTCATATTTGCTTCTCAAATATCTAGCTATACTTTCCGGAAGCGCGGGCTTCTTGATGGCGCGGCTGTTATCCTTCGCGAGGTCGCTACCCTCGGAAAAAAGCGCATCGACATCATCCTTCCAGAAGAAAAGTTGCCCGCGAGTCCCGCTACTCGACCGTATGGAGGTGAGGTCAACCCCCAAAGGGTCTAACCCCCGTAGCGCCGCAAACTGGCTCCTGTCAGCTTGCTCTGGCTCGACCCGGTAGCCCGGCGTCGCGACCATCACGCAGGCGCGCAATCGCCCCGCATAGACCGCATCGCAGAGCCTCCCCCACGCCTCCTGCCGCTCCGGATAAAGTCCCGACAGCTCTGGCTGAAGGCGCTGTGCGACCGCAGTGATAGCTTCGATCACAGAGAGACCACCTATCGGTACATAGAAGCTGGCCATCAGGCGGCTCCTCTTTGTGGCAGCATGATCAGGTTGTCGGCCTCCCCCTGCCCCTCGACTAGCGCGCGTACATGCCGCCCCCAAGCCGCCAGGGCGGCCCGCTTCTCGTCTGCCCAATCATGCCGCTGGTAAACGCCGATGATGCCCGCGCGGCTTCCTGCGACGTGATTGAGCACGGCCTCCGTCACTTCGAGGCGCACGCCGAGCCGTTGCAGGCCCGTCGCCATCGTGCGGCGCAGATCATGGAGCCGCCAGTCATGCACGCCCGAGCTATTGTCGAGCGCTACCTTGGCTTTGGACCAGCCGTTGAATGGCCCGCGCAGGCCAGGAAAAGCCAGCTCCCCCGAGCGCGGGAGGCTGCCAAGCAGCTCTCGCGCTTCTTCGGAAAGGGGAACGATATGGACGGCTCCGTTTTTCGCCCTCGCCGCCGGAATTGTCCAAGTGGCCAAGTCGCCCGACAGCTCGCGCCATCCCATACCTGCCACCTCGTCGCGCCGCTGGCCGCTAAGGATGAGCATGCGCACAATGTGGCCAAACACCCCCGCTCTCTCTGCGGCGCGCCAGATGGCCGCCAGCTCCCCGTCCGACAGGACCCTGTCCCGCTTTGCGGTAGGAGTATGCGGCAGGTCTGCAAAAGGATTCGCTGGCATAGCGCCGCGCTTCATGGCCCATCCGAACGCCGCACGCCCGTAGGCGGCTGTCCGCGCCGCCATCGCAGCCAAGCCGCTCTTCTTCAGCCCGTCGAGCGTCCTCACGACATCGGCCCGAGCGAGTTCAATTGCGGCCTTGTCCAAGTGTTTCTCGAAGGCCCGATGAAGGGCGCGTAGAGCCTCTGCGGCGTATCCCGCTCGCTTGTCGCATAGATGCAGCTCACGCCAGTCGTCCAAGAGCTTGGCGAGCGTGAACTCAGCCTCGACGGCCTTCCTCCTCGCTGCGGCCCTTGTCGACGCCCGCTCGGCGGCGGGATCTATGCCCTTTGCGACCTCGCCAAGGATCGCACGGGCCGCCTCCCGCGCCTTCCCTAGCGATAACGAAGCGCAAGAGCCGAGCGGAACCTTCTGCTTGCGCCCATGAACAGTGTATTTGACGAGGTAGTTCTTGCCCTTGAGCGACCCGGCTCCCGCCACTCGCGTCACGCGGATATAGAGCCCGCGCTGTCCGTCGTCGGCGACAAGCATGTCCTTTCTGGCGGGAGCGCAGGTCAGTCCCTCTATCACGCGCTGGGTGAGTTTCACTTTTTTCTTGCCCGACCTCGCCCCTCCCGCCGGTCCTTGCGGACCCAATGCGGACCCCACGGGACGTCATCCACTGTCGCGACCAAGCGCGACAAGTCAGAAGGTAGCGTGCACAAGTCACTGTTTCAAGGGAGGATACGAGGGGTCCGTGTCGTCCCCCGTCGCACCAGGACGCAACATAACCGCTTACTTTTAATCAGGGGGTCCCGGGTTCGAGCCCCGGCGCGCTCACCAACAAAATCAAAGCGACAGCCACAAATCTGCAACGCCCGCACCCCTGAGCTGCGGCTTTGTCGCCACGGCTCGAAAAATCAGCGCCCCTCACCGCCCCTCCCGCTCGCGTGCGCAACCAGTCCGGGCAGATGTCAGCCGTTCTGGCACCGATAGGGGCGCAACCTTGTCCGCGGGTTTGGCGTTTCCCGATTGGGGAGCGCGCCAATGATCGAACACGCAATCGCCATAGCCAGACTGGTCTTAGGGGCGCGTTTGGTCCTGCTCGTCATGCTGAGTGTCGGCCGTACAAGGGAAGAGCTGGCGCTCTTGCCAAGCCTGGGCATGCTCGCGAGGTCTATCGCGAGGTCGGTGTAGGCGTGAGGGCACATGGGCGGCGCGCGACCGACGCGCCGACCCCTTTACACATCTGCAATTGCTACAGCGGCCCCGGCCTTTGCCTTAGTGTCTCGGAACGGTACTGCTTCGCCTTCAAGCGATCAGTCATGGTCTTCGTAATAATATGTGTCGTCGTCATAGTAGTACCGGCCGCCACGAGGGGCCACATATACGCGAGGGTTGGCTGGCCTTACCTCGACGCGGCGGTAAACATGACCGCGCGGGCCTTGGATGCCAAGACAACTTGGACCGATGCTGGCGCCTAGGCAGTCTTCCGCTGGATAAGCGGGCGCGGCCATCACAATGGCAGCGCCGAACACGGATGCGAGTATAATATATTTTGTCATCTGTGTTCCTTTTCCGTGAAGCAGTTGCGTTTTGCGCTGCCCCAGCGACCGTTTCTGAATATGCAACTTCAAGATTCGATTTCTGTTCCAAAATTGTCAGATTGTCCTGAGCTAATGCGCCCGCGCAGTTCCGGCCGCCACCGCCAAAAGCAAAAACGCGCGCTGCGCTCCCCGGGTCGAGGCGCCTCCCCCGCCGCCGCCACCTCCATGTGCCCAGTGGGGCTATGACTACTACGGCAACGCCATATGCGTGGCCTACTACTGAGACCTCGCGATCACCAGAAACGAAAAATGCCCGCCGTAACTTCCAGTGTCGGGGCGGTGAGCGCTTAGCTCGGCCACTTGAAATCGCCTCCGGCAGGCAGGGGACCGTCGATTGATCCGCCGGGCGAGAAAGTTGGAATCTCGACTTGGATGGTTTGGACGCCCAGGCGCTCGGCTAACGAGATAATACGCATTGTCGTCTCGCCAGTTCCAAAGCTGATGACCAAAGCTGGATGTTCCGACTTAAACATCCGAAGGTTTCGCTCGTCTATGGTTTCTTTGCGAAAAACGCGGCGTTCTCTACCGTAGGGCTGCGTCGGGATATTGTTCCTATTTGCCCATGCGAGCCCAAGACGCTCGGCGCCTCCCTCATTCCCGGCAATGAGCAGAGAAAATCCCTTTTCAAGGTGGAGAGCCTCTAGCGTCTTGAAAACAAAATCGCGTTCTGCAGTCGCGCGCCTGATCTCGGCGTCACTTGATGGGCGCCCGACGTTCCGCCCTCCACACACAATCACTTTCATGGCCGCCCCGCACCAATAAGCAAATCACAAAAAACCTGCCCCACGGCAGCGATGCTAATTTTCGCCGATGGGACCGGCGAGCTGCGAAAACCTAGGCGTCTGATTTGGCGGAAACAAGACGCTATGCCCCAATAGCAAGCGTTACCGTCTCCCGCCGCAGACGGGCCGCTTCGCAGGCCTGCCGTAAGGCTTCCCCGAAAGTGAGAGGTTTTCGCGGTCCCGCGCCGGCGGCGGTATTGGGCGTGGGCGTCTCCTCTGGGAAGGGGCTGAACACAAAGACAAATGCCGAGTTGCTTTTTTCACGCTTAGCCGGCCGCATCGGGGGCGCCTCGCCAAACCCGAGCGAGTGAGCGCGCGCAGGGGCCCTCGTCATCGACGGAAATCGTCGCGTTCTTTCGCTTCGGCGGCTCCGCGCGATAATCCCAACGCGTCGAGGCTTGCGGCGAGAGAGTCCGCCTCGGCCGCTTCGTAGAGGGACGCCGGGTCGATGACGGCGCAGCCAAGGGCCGCTTCGAAGACCGTGCGACTGGCGCGCGCAAGAGCTTTCGCGCCCGCCAAACCGTCGAGGTTTGAGCGGAAGATGCCGGCCGCGCTGACGGGCAAGAAGTCTTCATAGGTGATTGGCTCGGCCGAAAGCGCCTGCGCGCCCAAAAGCTCCTCGACGGACCTCGACGCCGCCCATTCACCGGCGGCGCGCAGTCCTTTCTCGGTCGGGCGATAGCGGAAGAAGGCCAGGCGCTCGCGCCGCATCGCCTCGACATCGTCGGGAAACGCCGCGAAGACGTCATCGAGCTTGAGCTCTTTGGGCGCCGCCAAAGCCTTGTCGAGCAGCCGGTCGTACAAGGCGCGCCCCTTCTCGGTCAGGGCCGCGCCACGTTGCTCCACTTCGCCGAAGCGCGCGGTGTGCATCCCATGAGCGGCTTCGCGGGGCTCGTTGAAGCTGATCGGCTCCGGCTGGGCCCTGAAACTCGTCTGGCGCAACAGGATCGGGTTGCGGCGGGCGGGCGGGCCCTCGACCGAGTCCTTCGGATCGAGGCCCTGCGCCGACATCGCGCGCTGCACAGCGTCGATGTCGATCGCGGCGACGGTGAGATGGTTGATATGCGGACCACTGAAACATGCAATGTCGGCGATGAGAGGATGCGCCGCGCTGAGCTTGCGATAGACAGCCATCGAGACTGTTGCCTGTGGCCGGAAGCGAAAGGTTTCGACTGCTTCCGAAACAAATTCCGCGCATTGCTCATCGGTGAGCGCGCCCTTCTCCTCGAAGAGATCGAGCAGTCTTGCGCAGGCTGGCGTCACGATGCTTCGTCGCGCGAGGATCGACTCGACCTCGGCGCGCAGCGCTTTGTCTTCGATGAGGTCGACTCGCAAGAGCGAGGTGAAGACGCGGAAAGGATGACGCCGCAGCGCATCTTCGGTGATAGGCCTAAAGGCAGTGGAATGCACAGGGAGGCCGGCCACGGAGAGATCATAATAGCCAACCGGCGCCATGCCCATCATGGCGAACATGCGCCTGAGCACCGAAAGTTCCGCCGCCGCGCCGACGCGCACGGCGCCGTGACGTTCGACCGCCAGGCTGTCCAGTTCGCCGCTGTCTTCAAGTTGTTTACGCAAGTCGGGGCGCGCGCGAAGAACCTCGCCATTTACCGTGCGCACGAGATCGACCAAGTCACGGTAGCGCGGCGCTTCCAACCTATACATCTCGGAAAGGGCCGTCGCGAATTTTGTGCGAATTGCATCAGGGGACATCATCGCGACGGACTCCGCTTCAAACAGTGAATTCGACGCCCTGCGCGAGCGGCAAATCTGACGAATAGTTGATAGTGTTTGTGGCGCGCCGCATATAGGCCTTCCAGGCGTCCGAGCCTGCCTCTCTGCCGCCGCCGCTCTCCTTCTCTCCGCCGAATGCGCCGCCGATCTCGGCGCCGGAGGGGCCGATGTTCACATTGGCGATGCCGCAATCGGAGCCCTGCGCCGACATGAAGAGCTCCGCCTCGCGCAGATCGTTGGTGAAGATCGATGACGCGAGGCCATGCGCGACGTCGTTGTGCAAGCGCAGCGCGTCGGCGAGATCGCGGTAGCGGACCACGTAAAGGATCGGCGCGAAGGTCTCGCGTCTTGCGACGTCCGCTTGCTGGGCAAGTTCGACCAGAGCCGGCTTGACATAATAGGCGTTCGGGAATTCATCCGCGAGAATGCGGTCGCCGCCCGTCACGGCGCCTTTCGCCGACCGCGCCTCGGCGAGCGCGGCTTGCATGGCGTCGAAGGCGCCGCGATCGATCAGCGGCCCGACAAGCGTTCCGCTGGCGCGCGGATCGCCGACCGGCGCGCAAGCATAGGCGGCGCGAAGACGCTGCATGAGCGGCGCGTAGATTTCTTCGTGAACGATGAGCCGGCGCAGCGTCGTGCAGCGTTGCCCCGCCGTTCCCATGGCGGCGAAAGCAATGGCCCGCCCCGCAAGCTCGAGCGACGCGGACGGGCAGACGATCGCCGCCTTATTGCCCCCGAGCTCCAAAATCGCGCGCGCGAACCTTTGCGCGAGGCGCGGCGCGACGGCGCGCCCCATGGCGGTGGAGCCCGTGGCGGAAACAAGTTTAACGCGCGCATCATCGACGAGCGGCGCGGCTGTTTCCTTATTCCCGAGAATGAGCCCGGAAAGCCCCTCCGGCGCGGCGCCGAAACGCGCGACCGCGCGCATCAGCAATGCTTGCGTCGCCAGCGCCGTGAGCGGCGTCTTCTCCGACGGCTTCCAGACGAGCGCATCGCCGCACACGAGTGCGAGCGCGGCATTCCATGCCCACACCGCCGTGGGAAAGTTGAAAGCGGTGACGACGCCGACAACGCCGAGCGGATGCCAGCTTTCCATCATCCGGTGGCCTGGGCGCTCAGAGGCTATGGTCAGGCCGTGGAGCTGACGCGACAGACCGACCGCGAAGTCGCAGATGTCGATCATCTCCTGTACTTCGCCGAGACTTTCCGTGAGGATTTTTCCCGCCTCGATGGTGATGAGCCGGGCGAGCTCCTGCTTCGCCGCGCGCAGCTCCACGCCAAACAGGCGCACGAGTTCGCCCCGGCGCGGCCCCGGCATCGCCCGCCAGACGCGAAAGGCCGCGTCGGCTTTTGCGATCGTCTCCATTGCCGAGGTCCTGTCGGCAGAACGCACGCTGCCGATCGGTTCTCCCGAGATCGGAGAACAAACCTGCAAATTGCCGTCCTGTACGGCAACGGCGTCGACGCCGAGTTCGAGCAACAGCGTCAGGGTTTCCTGCGCTAGCGGGCGAATGGTCAAAGGCGTCATGAGGTGCCCCCACAAAAGCGATCGCCTCGCCGATGCTCCGCAAACGGCTGGCCCGTCCGCGTTCCATGCCTAGATAACCGATTAGCGCGGCGTCGCGTGATTGGAAAACTAAGAGACTGCTTGGTCGGGGAAAGAGCGAGACTGCCATTCATGGGTTGCCCAGTCTATGAAAGCCCTTATTGCGCGAAGAATTACGATCCTTTGCCGGTGATGCTGACGCGCGGCGAAGGCGCGTTTCTTTGGGATGCCTCAGGGCGGCGCTACATCGACATGATGAGCGCCTATTCGGCCGTCAGCCACGGCCACGCGCATCCGCGCATTGTCGCGACGCTCTCACGACAGGCCGCGCGCCTCGCGGTGCCATCGCGCGCCTTTTACAATGATCGGTTGGGGCCCTTCCTCGAAGCGCTGTGCAAGCGCGTGGGGCTCGACACGGCGCTTCCGATGAACAGCGGGGCGGAAGCGGTCGAAACGGCGATCAAGGCCGCGCGGCGGTGGGGACTGCGCGCAAAGGGGATCGTCGAACCCGAGATCATCGTCGCGGCTGGCAATTTTCACGGGCGCACGACGACGATCATCAGCTTTTCGACTGAAGCCGATTACCGCGAAGGGTTCGGTCCCTTTGCACTGGGATTCAACTCGGTTCCTTTTGGCGACCTCAGTGCGGCGGCGGCGGCGGTGACGCGGAAAACAGTCGCCATTCTGGTCGAGCCCATTCAAGGCGAAAACGGCGTGATCGTCCCTCCGAGGGGATGGCTCGCGGGGCTGCGACGCCTCTGTGACGAGCGGGGGCTGCTGCTGATCGTGGATGAAATTCAATCAGGCCTTGGCCGAACCGGCGCATGGTTTGCTTTCCAGCACGAAGGGATCCTGCCCGACGGCGTGACGGTCGGCAAGGCGCTCGGCGGCGGGGTGCTGCCTGTCTCAGCCTTTGTGGCGCGCCGCGAGGTGATGGACGTGTTTACGCCGGGCTCGCATGGATCGACTTTTGGCGGCAGTGCGCTCGCCGCCGCGGTCGGCCTCGAGGCGCTCAATGTCATCGAGGAAGAAGGGCTCGTCGAACGAAGCCGAACGCTTGGCGCACACATGCTCCGTCGTCTGCATGCGATCCGGTCGCCAGCGCTCGCAGCAGTGCGCGGGCTTGGTCTGTGGGCAGGCGCAGAGATCGAGCCGCGGTTCGCCAGCGCGCGTGAGGCATGCGAACGTCTGCTGCAAAAAGGCGTGCTGTCGACCGCCACGCACAAAACGGTCGTTCGACTGGCTCCGCCGCTCGTCATTGCCAAGGAAGATCTGGACCTGGCGCTCGATCGCTTCGAAGAGACATTGACGGAGATCGAAGGGAACCAGTCACGTTCCAGCGCGGCTTGAGAGGCGTAGGAGTATCTGATCTAGCTACGGCAGCTTTTTCGCTCGCTCACCTACTCTTGAAGTCGACGTTCAGCGACGTCCCTCCGCTGCGTCCCACTTCTAGTGAGCCTCCAAGCTGCGACGCAAAAGCTTCCATTATGCCCATGCCGAGCGAGCCAGCTTCTGTATCGGCTCCTTCAGCGGCCATCCCCGGCCCGTCGTCACTGATGTTTAAATGTAGGCGCCCCTCCTCATCCTTAGCCAAGGAAACATCAAAGCGCGTGCCAAGTCCTCTTGAGAAAACATGCTTGGCGGCGTTGAGCGCCGCTTCATTGACCAAGAGCGTCATCGCCGTCATCTGGTCTATGGTAAGGTCGGAAGCGCCGCTGACGGAAACTCGCACCGTCACAGGCAAGTCTCGAAAGGCGTTGGCGACCATCTCTCGCAATAGTGGCTCGAGCCCCTTCTCATAGGCGGTCCCGTCATTCAGGCGGCGGTGCAGCTGCGCCATGGCCATGATCCGGTCCTCGGCGGCTTTGATCGTTTCAGCCGCCAGGACGGGGTTCCGTAAGTTGCGGTGCGCGTTGCGCAGCAAGGTGACCGCCAATTGCAAGTTGTTGGCGACCCTGTGCTGTAGCTCGGAGAACAGCGTTTCCTGCACGGCCTTCGCCAGCTCGACCCGCCTGATTGTTTCTCGCAGGGCCGCCACAAGAAGGATGAGAAACGCGCCAACAAGCACAAAGCCGACGAGCGCCCCGACGGTGGTTTGGTCTTTGATGGCGAAGGTGTGGGTTGGCTCCAAAAAGAAATACCACGCGGTCAGAACAGACATGACAAGGACAAACGCTCCATGTCGCCACCCACAAATAAGCGTAGCAATAGCGATTGCAGGCCAGAAGGTTAAGAACTTCATCCCTTCGAGAAGAGGGGCGAGTAGGACGCGCAAAGCCACGCTGGCGGTGAATAGGCCGAGGGACACCGTCCAGGGCAGGAGCCCTGACCGCTTTATGGAGAGGGTGTGGATTTTGTGGACCCAAGGCATTGGTCATCCCAATAGAAAAAACTGAGTCGAGAACATAACTGCTTGGCTGCCGAAAAGGTCCGCCAGCGGCTCGTTTTATGAGGCGCGAGCAGCCGACCCCTCTCAGGGCCGCCACAGCCAACCCTCGCTGCAAACTTCGCCGCCAAGTAGCGGCTCCCTTCGAAGACGACGGGCGGCGCCTGCCGATCGCCCCGCTGTCTTTCAGGGTCCCGCCGACCCCCCTCCGGTCGACGGTGTGGGAAGAGCAGGCCTACTACTCTGCTTCCCTGTGCGCTTCGGAAACGGCCGAAGCAACGTCGGCGACGGACAGGAACTCGTCCTGGTCCACGTCGCGGAGGATATCGCCCAGACGTTGGGAGCTGTCCTTCGTCCAGTGCACCTCCTCCTTGCCGTGCTCGCGGATCAGATCCTCCTTGGAGATCGGGAAGCTCGCGCCGTGAAGCGCCTGCGTCACAGAGGCGACGCCGAAAGCAAAGCCTTTGGCCGGTCCCTTGTGGCCGCTGCCGCGACCCTCGCCCGTGTTTCCGGTCGTTCGAGGCATGATCGCCCTCCGCTAGTGTTTCTTGCCCTTGCCGGGGGAGCTCGAGCCTTCTTCCGACCGCTTGCCTTCCTCGATCAGCTGCTTCACGCGCTGCCCACCTTTGTGGCCGAGCTCGGAGTAGCCCTCGGGGCCCAGTTCCTCCTTGCGGATCTCTCCGCCCATCTTACCGGCTTCCTTGACGGTCATCGGCTTACTGCTCGATTTACCGCCGCCTTGTGATCCAGTCTGCTTCTGCGGCATGTTCTTTACCTTTCGCCGTTACGGCGAAACCAGGGTTCAGGCTTCGCCGTCCTCCTCTTCTTCCGTATTCTCGATGTCCTGGCCGTTCCGTTCAGCGCTGCCCCCGCGCTCGAGGCGCTTGCCTTCCTCGACGAGCTGTTTCACGCGCTGCCCGCCCTTATGCCCGCCGAGACGGCCAGCCTCCTCGACGGTCATCTGTCCATGTGGCTTTTCCTGCTCGGTGTGCTTCTGAGCCATCAAGGCCTCCTAGCTTTAGCGGACTCAGTGACGCGGCTTTGTTCCGGCGCCCTTCTTCGTCTGCTCTTCTCCCTTCTCTTTCTCCTTGCCTTCCTCGATCAGCTCCTTGACTCGCTGACCGCCCTTGTGGCCGCCCTTCTCGCCGCCGAGGTGGCCGGCTTCCTGAACGGTCATCTTTCCCTTGCCGGCATTCCCCGGCCCGGACTGTCGCTGAGCCATTGCGCTTCTCCCTTGCAGCTAAGGTTAGTGACGCGGCTTGCCGCGACTGCTCGTCTCGCTGCCTTCTTCCTGCTCGCTCGCGCCTTCGCCTTCGGCCCTCTTGCCTTCCTCGATCAGCTGCTTCACGCGCTGGCCGCCCTTGTGGCCGAGCTCCGAATAGCCCTCCGGCCCAAGCTGTTCCTTGCGCGCCTCGCCGCCCATCTTGCCGAGTTCCGAATAGCCTTCGGGGCCGAGCTGCTCTTTGCGCGCCTCGCCGCCCTTCTTGCCCATTTCGGAATAGCCCTCGTGGCCGAGCTGCTCCTTACGGACCTCGCCGCCCATCTTGCCGATCTCGGAATAGCCTTCGGGACCAAGCTCTTCCTTGCGGATTTCGCCGCCCATCTTGCCGGCTTCCTGAACCGTCATCGTTCCCTTGGCCTTTTCCGTACCTTTATCGTGTTCCGTGCCGTGACTGCGGGGCATGGTGACCTCCCGTTTGAACTGTCGCGCTGGAGGCTCGAGGGCTCTTTGGCCCTTTCCGAAACGAACGCCCGAGCGCATGTTCCGGGCTTCGTAGCCGCCTGCCGGCCAGCGCATCATCCAGCCGAGCGGCCCCTCGTCTGGTTGCTGATGCGCCGGCGTTTCAGGACCTGAAACGCCGGTCGCTATCGCCAGACGATTGAAGCGATCAGCGCTAGATCGGTTGCGCGTTGGGCATGGGAAGTAAGTACGAATACGTAACCAATCGTTCATCTGCGGTAGATTTGCGCCAAGCTTGCGTTGAACGAGGTTTTTTCTTGTTTGCCAGTATGTTTACGCAGCGCGTGGGCGCGACCTTTTTGCATTTTGACGCGTTGAAGGAGCATGAACCCGACAGGTGAGAGACTGAAGGCCAGCGCTAAACGCACCGTGTATGAACGCGCCTTCTCGTATTTCTCAACCAATTGGCCCTGGATCGCGGTGCTCGTCGCGCTCATCGGCGTTTCTGTCGGGGTCGGACTATTGGAGGCTTGGCCGCTCGCAATCCTCGTGGACACGGTGCTCAGTCACGACCCGAAAGGCGGCTGGCTGCACGGTTATTTTCTGGCCCTGCTGCCCAAGGACAAGCCGGGACAGATCCTCGGCCTCGTCATGATCGGCCTCGCGTTGCAGATCATCGGCTATTCGGCCTGGATGGCCCGCATGATGATCAACTACTATCTCAACTACTGGGGAACGACGCGCGTCCGAGCCGCTCTGTTCGGCAAGCTGCAAAGGCTCGATCTTGCTTATCACCAATCGCGGCCGCTCGGTGATCCCATCTACCGCCTGACGACGGACGCGTTCGGTCCCTGGGGCGTGGTCGATATTATGATCGGGACGTCCGTCGCGGCCGTGACCCTTACGATGATGACGGCCATCCTTCTATGGCGGAGCGTTCCGCTCACGCTCGCCGCCTACGTCGTCGCGCCGCTCATCCTCTGGAGCAATTGGCGCTTTGGCATGCGGATACACCAGCGCGCGCTGGAGTCTAAGCAAATCGACGCCGATCTCACCGCGCACATCCAGCAGGCGATGACGCGCGTGCCCCTCTCGCAGGCCTTTCGCCGCGAGCCTTTCGAATTCTCGCGCTTCGAGGAAGCGGTCCGGCGCAGCGTGAAGGCGCTGCTGAAGCTCAATTGGCAGGAGCAACTCTATCCGCTCGCCCGCGACATCATCCTCTCCTTGGGCGGCGCGATCATTCTCGGCTATGGCGGCTGGCTCGTCTACCGCGATCAGTTTCTGGCGCCCGTCCCCGAAGGCATGACTGTCGGCGCGCTGATCATATTCATGGATTATTTGCGCAAGCTTTGGGACCCGCTGAAATGGCTTGCAGAATTCTTCTCGAAAATCCGGACTTTCGAGGCGGCGGCGCGGCGCGTTTTTTTCGTCCTCGACGAACCGGAGACGATCAAGGATCGACCGGATGCGCAGCCGCTCCCACCATGCCCGCGGCTTCTTTCACTCGACCGCATCGCTTTCGGCTACCGGCCAGGCAGGCTTGTGCTATCCGATGTCTCCGCGACGATCGCGCCGGGCGAAATGGCCGCTTTTGTCGGCCCCAGCGGCACGGGCAAAAGCTCGCTCCTCAAGCTCATGTTGCGATTTCACGATCCCTTGCGCGGCGCCGTGCGTCTCGACGGCCTCGACATACGCAAGGCGCGCCTTGCGGATCTGCGCGCCCATTTCGCTTTCGTGACTCAGGATAACCTGATGCTGCCGACGAGCATTGCAGAAAACATCGCCTATGGTCGGCCTTCGGCAACTCCCGAGGAAATCGAAAGCGCGGCGGCGCTCGCCGGCGCGGCGGATTTCATCGACGCTCTTCCTGAGGGCTATGACACGCTGTTGGACGAGGGCGGCGCCAATCTCTCTGGCGGGCAACGGCAGCGCCTCGCCATTGCGAGAGCGCTTGTGAGCGAAGCGCCCTTCCTCGTCCTCGACGAGCCGACGAGCGCCCTCGATCCGGATAATGAGCGCCTCCTGACCGAAACGCTGCACCACCTCAAACGGCGCCGCACGATTCTGCTCGTCACTCACCGCCTCAATTCGGTGGTCGACTGCGACCGCATCTTCGTGATGGACGCCGGGGCGATCGTCGAACGCGGAACGCATGCCCAGCTGCTCGCGCGCGGCGACGCCTATGCGCGGCTGTGGCGCCGCCAGTCGGAGGACGAGGCGGCGCATCCCTCGAAGCCCGCTCGGGAGGCGCGACGAAAAACCCGCGGGCCCGAAACGGCGGCCGAGCGCAAGGCGATCAATGTCGCCGCCTCGCGAGACAGGTGATCGGACTGTTTCGCGGCGATCAACTATGCAGGCCCGGCGCCTCACGCCCTGTGTGAGCGACGTATTCTCTATAGCCGCCCTCATACCTTTGGACGCCCTCGGGGCTCAGTTCGAGCACCCGGTTCGAGAGCGCGGCCAGAAATCGCCGGTCGTGAGAGACGAAGAGCATGGCGCCCTCGTAACTCGCGAGCGCCGTGATGAGCATCTCCTTCGTCGCAAGATCGAGATGGTTCGTCGGCTCGTCGAGCACGA
>JAMBEQ010000067.1 GCA_024506175.1 Methylocystis sp. | reverse complement strand
CGCATCTCGCGCGTGCACGGGCCTTTCGTCTCGGACGCCGAAGTCGAGCATGTCGTCGCGCATCTGAAAGCCCAGGGCGCGCCGCAATATCTCGACAACATCACCTCGGAAGACGAGGACGGCACCGAGGACGGCGAGGCGCCGGCGCCGGGCTCCATGGACGCCGAGGAAGGCGGCGACCTCTATGATCGCGCGGTCAACATCGTGCTGCGCGACAAGAAGTGCTCCACGAGCTACATCCAGCGCCGCCTGTCGGTCGGCTACAACAAGGCCGCCTCGCTCGTGGAGCGCATGGAGAAGGAAGGCGTCGTCTCCGCGCCCAACCACGCGGGCAAGCGCGAGATTTTGGTGGGCGGCGGCGTGGATCGCGGGGCGTTCGATATAGAGGCTGCGGAGTGAGACCGTTGGCTCCGCCTCCCTGTCGTTGATAAAAGCAGCGACCGGGTTACTGTGAGGCCATGAAAAACATCACAGTTACTGTGGACGACGACACCTATCGTCGCGCTCGCATTAAAGCTGCCGCGGAAGACACGTCGGTTTCCGCCGTTGTCCGGCGGTTCTTGATCGAGTTCGCCGCATCAGAAACCGAATTCGAACGGCTGAAGCGCGAGGAACAAGAGCTTCGTGCCCAAATCTCGACCTTCCGGGCAGCCGACCGCCTCTCGCGCGACGATATCCATGCGAGACGCGGCAAGTGACCGAAAGGGTCGCCGGCTTTCTCGACACCAATATGCTGCTCTACTCGAGACCCAGCCGAAAACGCCAAACGCGAGCGTGCAATCGCGTTGCTCGATCGGGATGACTGGCGCTTGTCGGTTCAAGTGCTGCAAGAGTTCTACGTCCAAGCCACGCGCCCCTCCCGCGCAGACCCGCTCCCGCACCACATTGCAGCGGGCCTGGTGCGCACATGGATGCGCTTTCGCGTGCAGGACGCCACGTCCGACATCATGATTGCAGCTCTCGGGATCAAGTCGCGCTATGGCTTCTCTTACTGGGACGCGGCGATCATCGCCGCCGCGATCGCCCAAGGATGCGGCGAGCTTTATTCCGAGGATATGTCGCACGGACAAGTCGTAGAAGGCGTGAGGATAATCGATCCATTTAGGTAGGCGAAGTGACAGCCGATCAGCTTCGCTCCGCCTAGCCGCCCGCTTCTTTGCATTTCCGAACTGCCGCCAGCCCTTTCCAGTCTTCGAGATCGAGATCGGGGCGCTCTCGCCGGTATTTGGCGTAAAGCGCAACCGCCATTGGATCCTCCAGAACATCGACCTTCACGCCCTTCGCGCGGAGCTGCCCCTCGTTTCCTCTGGCGTTCGTAATATCGCCGACGACGACGCGCTCGAATTGCCGCATGTAAAGGAGAGCGGCGCAGACGTCGCAAGGGCTTAGCGACGTATAGATGGTCGCATGGCTGAAGTCCTGCCGGCCGGCGTCTCTGATCGCCGAGGTTTCGCCATGGTTGTAGGGGTCGTTTCCTTGCACGAGCGAATTATGGCCCTTGCCCATGATACGGCGTGTCTCGTTGTCGACGATGACTGCTCCGATGGGACAGCCCCCCTCGTCGTAGCTCTTTTGCGCAAGCCAGGCTGCGACGCGCATGAAGTCGCGGTCGCTCAGCCTCTCGAAGAATCGTTCCGCTACGACTGCCGGCAGGCTTCGCGTCGGTATGTGGGCGATCGCCTGGAGGACTTCGTCCGTGACCGTGCAGTCTTCTTCGATCAAAAGTCCCATGAGCCGCCCCCCGAACGCTCCAGGATATATGGCGTGGCTGGCAGGTTCTTCGAGCGCTGCCGCACCCAAGCCTGCAGCGGCGACGGCAAGCGACCAACCTTGAGGCTGTTAGGGCGGCAAATTGCGGCGCGATTGGGCGCATTCGCGAAGACGTCTGCCCCGCCCCAGCCCCCAATTCCGCCAACATATGTTACGAAGACGCTCTGATCGCCTCTTCGAATCGGGACCCCCGCCGTGAAGCACCTCCCTCTCGCCGCCCTCGCCCTCGCATTGGGACTCGCCTTGCCGGCCGCCGCCGAGGACGCAAAGAAGGGGCGGCCGCCCGCCGCCCACGGCGCAAAGCACACGGAGGCGAAGACGGCGGATGCGAAGCCAGCCGCCAAGGAAAAGAATACGCCTGCGAAGCCGCCGGCCGCAGAAGCGACCAAACAGAACGAGCCGGTTCAGCTCACTAATCCGGCGGCCCCGGTCGAGCCGCCCAAGCCCCTCACCCGCGAGGAGGCGGTCAAGCGCGCCAACGCCTTCTTTAACGCCTCGCCGGTCATGACCGCCGATTTCGTCCAGATCGGCGCCGACGGCAAGCGCTCCGAGGGCAAGCTTCATGTGCAGCGCGCCGGCCGGGTGCGCTTCGAATACGCCATGCCCGCCACAATGGAGGTCGTCGCCGACGGCGCCCAGGTCGCCGTGCGCGATCGCAAGCTCAATACGCAGGACCTCTATTTCATCAACCAGACGCCGCTTAAATTCCTGATGAAGGAGAAAATCGACCTGGAGAAGGACGTGACCGTCCAGGACGTCCAGACCGACGACTCCGGCGTGACCATCTCCATCGAGGACAAGGCGACCTTTGGCGGCACGTCGCATCTCAAGCTCACCTTCGACCCCAAAAGCTTCAAATTGAAGCAATGGCAGGTGAAGGACCCGCAGGGCTACGAGACGCTGATCACCCTTTTCAACATCGACCAGACCAAGACGCCCGATCCGGCGCTGTTCAAGATCAACAAATAACGATGGCGGAAGGCTCCTGGCCTTTTGCGGGACTGCGCGGCATGAATCTGCGCGCCGATCTCCTGGCGGGGCTCACGCTAGCCGCGATCGCCATTCCCGAACAGATGGCGACATCCCGGCTGGCGGGCTTCCCGCCCCATATCGGCTTCATCGCCTTCATCGCCGGCACGCTGGCCTTTGCGGCTTTCGGCTCGAGCCGGGCTGTTTCAGTCGGGGCGGATTCGACCATCGCCCCGATCTTCGCCGGCGGGCTCGCGGTCCTGGCCGGGTTCGACTCGCCCCATTACGCAGCGCTTGCCTCGCTTCTCGCGCTGATCGTCGGCGGCGCGCTCATTCTCGCCGGCATGCTGCGCGCAGGCTGGATCGCCGACCTCCTGTCTGTACCCATATTGACAGGCTTCCTCGCAGGCATCTCCATCCATATCGCTTTGTCGCAGGCGCCGGCCTTTTTCGGGCTGCCGGCGGAAAGCGGCGATATGCAGGCGCGCGTGGCGGCGCTCACTCGGCACATCGGCGAGGCGAATGGCCCAACCATGCTGGTCGGGGCCTCCTGCCTCGCGACCATTATCCTTGCCGAGCGATTGAGTCCGCGGATTCCCGGCGCGCTGATCGCGCTTGGCGGCGCGACTTTGGCCGGGAGCCATTTCGGCCTCGGCGATAAGGGCGTCGCGCTGCTCGGCGTTATCGCCCATGGCGCGCCGCGGCTGAGCGTCCCGGATATTGGCTCGACCGACATCCGCCAGGTCTTCAGCCTCGCCATGGTCATCGCGCTGCTCGTCATGGTGCAGACCTCGGCGACCTCCCGCGCCTTCCTCAGACACGGCGTCAATCCGGATATAGACAGGGATTTTCTCGGCGCCGGGGCTGGTAGCCTCCTCTCGGGCCTCTTCGGGGCCTTTGCGGTGAACGCCAGTCCGCCGCGCACCGCGATCGTGATCGAAAGCGGCGGCGCGAGCCAGCTCTCCGGCCTCGTGGCGGCGGCGATCGTCGCGGCCGTGCTGTTCTTCGGCGCGGACGTTTTGGCGCGGACGCCGACGGCGGCGCTCGCCGCCGTGCTGATGTTCATCGCCTATCGCATCTTCCGCTGGCGCGACATGGCGGCGATCTTTCGCGCGACGCGCGCAGAATTCCTGCTTGTCGTCGTCACCATTCTGTCGATCGTGCTGCTGCCGGTGCAGGAGGGCGTCGCCCTCGCCATCATACTGTCCTTGCTCCATGGCGTATGGACGGCGACCCGCACGCGGCTCATGGAATTTGACCGCATCCCCGGCACGACCGTCTGGTGGCCGGTCTCGCCGGTGCATCGCGGCGAACGCCTGCCCGGCGTCCTTGTCGTCGCCTTCCAGGCGCCGCTCTCCTTCCTCAACGCCGATCTCTTTCGCCGCGATATGACCGCCGCCATCGATCGCGCGGGCGGCTCCTTGCGCCTCATCGTGCTGGAAGCGAGCAGCATCGTCGAAATGGACTATTCAGCAGCCATGGCGCTGCGCGAGGCGATCGAGACCTGCCGCGCGAAGAAAATTGACTTCGCCATCGCGCGGCTCGAGTCGGTGCGCGCTCAGCACAGCATCAGGCAATTCGGGATTACGGAGGCGCTAGGCTCCGGGCGCATGTTTCACAGCGTCGATGAAGCAACAAAGGCGCTTGCGCCCGAGTGACCCGACCGAGCGGCCCTACGAAAAGCCCGAGGCGCCAGCCCCGGGCTCGGATTTCTGCGAGGGTCGGCCGCTTAGGCCGCCGCCTTCTTGGGCGTCAGCAGCTTCCGATTCATCAAGACTTCCGCGATCTGCACGGCGTTCAGCGCTGCGCCCTTGCGCAGATTGTCGCTGACGCACCAAAGCACGAGGCCGTTGTCGACCGTCGGGTCCTCGCGGATGCGCGAAATATAGGTCGCGTCCTCGCCCGCCGCCTCGTGCGGGGTGATGTAGCCGCCGGGCTCGCGCTTATCGATAACGAGCACGCCCGGCGCCTCGCGCAGGATGTCGCGCGCCTCATCGGCCGAGATCGGATTTTCAAATTCGATGTTCACCGCTTCGGAATGCGAGATGAAGACCGGCACGCGCACGCAGGTCGCGACGAGCTTGATCTTCGGATCGAGGATCTTCTTCGTCTCCGCGACCATCTTCCACTCTTCCTTGGTGAAGCCGTCCTCCATGAAGACGTCGATCTGCGGAATGAGATTGAAAGCGATGCGCTTGGGAAATTTCTTTGCTTCGACCGGATCTGAGACGAAGACGGAGCGAGTCTGCGCGAAGAGCTCGTCCATCGCGTCCTTGCCGGCGCCCGAGACCGACTGATAGGTCGAGACGACGACGCGCTTGATCTTCGCCTTGTCGTGCAGCGGCTTCAGTGCGACGACGAGCTGCGCGGTCGAGCAGTTCGGATTGGCGATGATGTTCTTCTTCTTGAACCCCGCCGCTGCGTCGGCGTTCACCTCCGGCACGATCAGCGGCACGTCAGGGTCCATGCGCCAGGCCGAGGAGTTGTCGATGACGACGACGCCTTGCGCGCCGATCTTCGGCGACCACTCGCTGGACACGCTTCCGCCGGCGGACATCAGGCAAATGTCCGTGTCGGAGAAATCGTAAGTGTCGAGGTGGCGGCATTTCAGCGTCTTGTCGCCGAACGAGACCTCCACGCCGATGGAGCGCGAGGAGGCGAGCGGCACGACTTCCGACACCGGGAAGCGGCGCTCGGCCAAAATGTCCAGCATCTCGCGGCCCACATTGCCTGTGGCGCCGACAACGGCGACCTTATACGCCATTTTTCATAGCTCCATCCGGCTCAGCAGCCGGGTTTAGAGCGCTTTCCGCCGAAGTGGATGCCAGTTCGGCGCAGGAAAGCGCAAAAAAACAATATCGCTGGAGCGCCGTTCCGACGCATTCGGATCGGCGCTCTAGAAGGGAAGCCCGACAGACATATTGCCGGAAGGCGTGACATTCACCGGGGGTTTGCCCGACGGCGAGGACGAATTCGCTTTCGAATCCGAATCATATTTGTCTTTGGGCTTGGGCGGAGCCTTGCCAGGCGACCAGCCTTCGAGCTCGCCAAACTGGCGGTTCGGCCCGTTTGCCGCGGCGCCGGGCTTGCCGGGCGCCTGCTGCGGGGCGCCGTCCGCGCCCTTCTTGCTCTTGCCTCGCTTGGTCTGAACCGAGGATGCGCCGCTTGTGTCCAGCGCCTTGGGATCGAGCTGCAGCTCCTGGGCGACTGCGGCGCCGACGCCGGTCAGGAAAGCAGCGACGAGAAGAGAACCGCTCAAACGACTCGCGCGAGGACGCATGGCTTTTGTCTCCGAGAAATGAACGCGTCGTCCTAGCGCCGTGCGGCGGCGGGATCAAGGCGCCGGGCGATACCAAACGGGCAATCGGGTGAATGCCGGGCGCGACCCATCCCTCCCCTTTACGGGGAGGGTGGCCCCGCGTAAGCGGGGTCGGGTGGGGTAAAGCCCCATCATTCTCTTTGCCGCGCGGACCCCACCCGGCGGCCTTTGGCCGCCGACCTCCCCGTGAAGGGGAGGTATTTGGGGCTAACGACGCCAGATAGCTCTTAAAGGCTTGCTTTTGCGAACGCGAGCCTAAAGGCCCGCGGTTCACGATCTGGCGCTCAACCCCTCCTGGCGGGCGATCGCCCTATTCTTCAGCTCCGCGATCGCCTTCGCGGGTGAAAGGCCCTTGGGGCATACCTTCGAGCAGTTCATGATCGTGTGGCAGCGGTAGAGGCGGAAGGTGTCGTCAACATAGCCGAGACGCTCCTCCGTCGCCTCGTCACGCGAATCCTGCACCCAGCGATGCGCCTGCAGCAGCGCCGCCGGGCCGAGGAAGCGGTCGGAGTTCCACCAATAGCTCGGGCAGGCAGTCGAGCAGCAGGCGCAGAGAATGCACTCATAGAGACCGTCGAGCTTGGCGCGATCCTGCGGACTTTGCAGCCGCTCCTTTTCAGGATCGGCGCCCGCATGAAGCCAGGGCTCGATTGCCGCGTGCTGTTCGTAGAAGATGGTGAGGTCGGGCACGAGGTCCTTCACCACCCCCATATGCGGCAGCGGATAAAGTTTGATCGGCCCCTCGATCTCGTCCATGCCCTTCGTGCAGGCGAGCGTGTTGACCCCGTCGATGTTCATCGAGCACGAGCCGCAGATGCCCTCGCGGCAGGAGCGGCGGAAGGTCAGCGTGGGATCGACCTTGTTCTTGATCCAGATGATGCCGTCGAGCACCATCGGCCCGCAATCGTCCGTGTCAACGTAGAAAGTATCGATGCGCGGATTGGCGTCGCTATCAGGATTGTAGCGATAGATCTTGAACTCGCGCAGATTGGCGGCGCCTTCCGGCTTCGGCCAGACCTTGCCTTCGCCGATGACGGAGTTCTTGGGAAGGGTGAATTCGACCATTAGTACACCCGCGCCTTCGGCTCGATGTAAGCCACTTCGTTCGTCATCGTGTAGCTGTGCACGGGACGATAATCGATCGACACGCTCTTCTTCTCGCGGTCGAGCGAGGCCAGCGTGTGCTTCATCCAATTCTTGTCGTCTCGCTCGGGGAAATCCTCGCGGGCGTGGGCGCCGCGCGATTCCCTGCGGTTCGCCGCGGATTCGAGCGTTACCGCCGCCTGCGCGATGAGATTGTCGAATTCCAGCGTCTCGACAAGGTCGGAGTTCCAGATCAGCGAGCGGTCGGAGACCTTGACGTCGGCCGCCTCTTGCCAAACCTCGTGAATGCCCCCGACGCCCTCGGCAAGCACCTCGCCGGTGCGATAGACGGCGCAATGCGACTGCATCACGCGCTGCATCTTGTCGCGCAGCGTCGCGGTGGAGAGCGATCCATTGGCGTTGCGGAAGCAATCCAGACGTGAGAGCGGCAGCTCCGCCGAATCAGCCGGCAATTCTGGCTGCGTCTGGCCGGGCTTGACCACTTCGGCGGCGCGCAGGCCCGCGGCGCGGCCGAAGACCACGAGATCGATCAGCGAGTTGGAGCCCAGGCGGTTGGCGCCATGCACCGAAACGCAAGCCGCCTCGCCGATCGCCATCAGCCCGGGCACCACCGCGTCGGGATTGCCATCAACTTTGCGCAGCACCTCGCCGTGATAATTCGTCGGGATGCCGCCCATATTGTAATGGACGGTCGGTAGGATCGGGATCGGCTGGCGCGTGACGTCGACGCCGGCGAAAATCTTGGCGCTCTCGGAAATGCCCGGCAGGCGCTCGTGCAGGATCGCCGGGTCGAGATGCTCGAGATGCAGATAGGCGTGATCCTTGCGCTTGCCGACGCCCCTGCCCTCGCGGATTTCAACCGTGATGGCGCGCGAAACCATGTCGCGCGGCGCCAAGTCCTTCACCGAGGGCGCATAGCGCTCCATGAAGCGCTCGCCCTCGCTGTTCGTCAGATAGCCGCCCTCGCCGCGCGCGCCCTCGGTGATGAGGCAGCCCGCGCCATAGATGCCGGTCGGATGGAATTGCACGAACTCCATATCCTGCAACGGCAGGCCGGCGCGCAGCACCATGCCGTTGCCATCGCCCGTGCAGGTATGAGCCGAGGTGGCGGAAAGATAGGCGCGGCCATAGCCGCCGGTCGCGAGCACAGTGAGCGCCGAGCGGAAACGGTGGATGGTGCCGTCGTCCAGTTTCAGCGCCACAATGCCGCGGCAGGCGCCATGCTGATCCATGATAAGGTCGATGGCGAAATATTCGACGAAGAACTTGGTCTCGTGCTTCAGCGCCTGCCCATACATGGTGTGGAGCATGGCGTGGCCGGTGCGATCGGCGGCGGCGCAGGTGCGTTGCGCCGGCGGCCCGTTGCCGAAGTCGGTCGTCATGCCGCCAAAGGGGCGCTGATAGATCTTGCCCTCGGTCGTGCGCGAGAACGGCACGCCCCAATGCTCCAACTCATAGACGGCTTGCGGCGCGTTGCGGCACAGATATTCGATCGCGTCCTGGTCTCCGAGCCAATCGGAGCCCTTGACGGTGTCGTACATATGCCACTTCCAGTCGTCCGGCCCCATATTGCCGAGCGCGGCGGCCACGCCGCCTTGAGCCGCGACCGTATGCGAACGGGTCGGAAAGACTTTGGTTACGCAGGCGACGTTCAACCCTGCTTTGGCGCAGCCGACGACGGCCCGAAGCCCGGCGCCCCCGGCGCCGACCACCACCACGTCGAAAGTGTGGTCCACGATCGGATAGGCGCGTCCCCCGACCGTCACCAATGAAGTGCCGCCATTCGCAACCATTATTGAAGCCTTTTTGTCGTCTGTTCCGCCGCGGTGTGCTTGCGCGCTAATTCAGCAATCGCGCTATTTTGGAGCGGCGATCAGCATGATCGCGAAGGTCCATGCGCAAGCGATCGCAATCGAGGCTATCCTGTTCCAGTAAAGCGCCTTTTCCCTGAGCGCATCGTCGTGGACGTAATCCTCGATGATCTCATTGGCCCCCTGCCGGGCGTGGATCATCCCGATCACGGCAAAGAGAATCAGCACGATTGCCGGGAGGGGATGGCCAATCTCGGCGCGCACGCCGTCGAGGTCCTTGCCGACGAGGCCCGCGAGGTGCCAGGCCGAAAGCAGGCCGAGCGGGGCCAGCACATAAGATGACACGCGCATGAAGCGGGCATGCGCCGAGCCCTCATGATCCGAGACATAAGCGGCGCCCTGGCCGCTCCGCCCGCTCTCAAAATGAGTCGGAACCGACATTTCGGGCCTCCGTTAGCCGGCGAGAGATTTGAGGACCCAGAGCAGCACGGTAAGACCGACGCCGCCATAGAGCGAGGCCTGAGCCAGAAGCTCCCGCCCCTGCGCGTCCATGTAAAGGCCGCGATCCCAGAGGGCGTGGCGTATGCCGCCGAGCATATGGTGGAAGATTGCCCAGGTGATCAGGAAGACGATCATCCCGCCGATGAAGCCTGAGGCCAGCCAGCCCGTGAGCGCGTGAAGCCAGCCGCCGACGCCGGACCCCAGCAGGAAGAGCGCCATCAGCGCCATGCCGATATA
The DNA here is from genome assembly GCA_024506175.1 of Methylocystis sp. Taxonomy (GTDB): domain Bacteria; phylum Pseudomonadota; class Alphaproteobacteria; order Rhizobiales; family Beijerinckiaceae; genus Methylocystis. The sequence goes on along the minus strand of JAMBEQ010000067.1, from coordinate 8,925 downwards.
GAGCCCGGCCCCGGTGATGCGGTGCGCCATCGACATCGCCATGGTCAGCCAGGGCTTGAAGATGGTCAGATGCGGCGACAGCGGGCGCTTTGCGGCGCGCTCGTCCGTTCCGGCGTTTGCCATGCGTGTCCCTCTCGCGCGTGTTTCCGGAATGGTTCCGAAGACGCTTGTCGATGGATAATTCAAATGGTGCGACGCGGCAACCGGCTCAATGGCGCAAAGGCGCCGGATTATGTCGCGGTGAAGACAAAAGCCCGCGCTTTCCTCCGGTTTCGCCGCTTGTCAGCTTTCACGGCCGATAATGCGCGCAGCCCGTCTTGCCCGTTGGTTCACCCGCATTCTTCTATGGTTAAGGCGTTTTCGAGCTAGACGAAAGCGCGCCGGCGAAGATGAGTAAAAAGCCGAGCGACAGAAGCGCGCAACCGCCGCCGGCCGCAAAGGCGGCCGCGGGACCATAAATATCCCACAGCTTTCCGGCGGCGACGCTTGCGACGAGAAGCGCCAGCCCTCCCGTGAGGTTGAAAACGCCGAAGGCCGTGCCCCTGAGCGCGGCCGGCGCCGTGTCGGCGATCAGAGCGGCGAAAAGCCCCTGCGTGAGGCCCATATGCAAGCCCCACAGCGCCACGCCGACCCAGACGAGCGGGAGGCGCTCGGCATAAGCGAGCGCGATGTCGGCGCCGATCAGCATGGCGAGACCCGCGGCAAGCGGCGTCACACGATCGCCGCGATCTGAAAAGGCGCCGGCAGGATAAGAAGCGCCCGCATAGATGATATTCATGGCGACCAGCACAAGCGGCGCCAACGCCTCGGGAAGACCGGCCGCCTGCGCCTTGAGGATCAGAAACGCCTCGGAGAATCGCGCGAGACCGAAGATCGTCGAGATGCCGACGACGAGCCAGAAACGCCCGCTCAAGCCGCGCATTTCGTTCCAGTGCAGCGGAAAACGCGCCGGGCGGGCGGGCCGCGTCTCGGCGGGCTCACGAACCCCGAAAGCCAGCGCGGCCACTGCGAGGATCGCCGGAACGCAGGCGGCCCAGAAGACGGCGCGTATGTCGTCGAGCGTCGCCCACATCACGAAGACGGCCACGGCCGGACCGAGAAAGGCGCCGACCGTGTCGAGCGACTGACGCAGGCCGAAGGCGGCGCCGCGCAACTCCGAAGGCGTCACGTCGGCGACGAGCGCGTCGCGCGGCGCGCCGCGTATTCCCTTGCCGATTCGGTCGGTGAAGCGCGCAGCCATGATCCAGGCGACGTTGGGCGCCAATGGAAATAAGGGCTTTGTCGCCGCCGCCAGCCCGTAACCCAAGAGGGCGAGCAGTTTACGGCTGGCGAACCAGTCGGAGACCGCGCCCGAGAAAATCTTTACGACGGAAGCCGTCGCCTCAGCGACGCCTTCAATAACGCCGACCTCGGCCATGGTCGTTCCCATGGTCCCGACTAGGTAGATCGGCAGCAGCGCATGGATCATCTCGGAGGAGAAGTCCATGAAGAGAGAGACAAATCCCAGCGCCCAGACGCTCGATGGTATGAGCCGCAACCGCGCAGCGAACCGAATGGGAATGTCGCTCATGACTGACCGCTCGTTGGAGTGATTCGGCGACGGGACTATAGCGGCTCGGCGGTGAGTGCAGGCCGCTGCCTGCAGCGATAGCGCGAGCGCGGCGGGAGGGACTAGGCGGGTCGGCAAGATTCTCGTCATTCTTGCGCGCCAATGCGCCCGCGCCACGTCGACGCCGTCTTTTTTAGGTTAGAATGATCTCCCATGGGAATCATATCGCCCGCCGAGCGCCTGCTGGCCTGCGCCGATCCTTCGGAGCCGGTCGAAACCGGGCTTTTGAGCGTGGATCTCGCGGCGCTGGTTGGCAATTGGCGGAGACTTGCTTCGACGGCTGGCGCGGCCGAATGCGGCGCGGTCGTGAAGGCTGACGGATATGGCCTCGGCCAAGCGGCCGTGATGCGCGCCCTCGCTGAGGCAGGCTGCCGGACCTTCTTTGTCGCCAATCTTCTTGAAGGCGAGATCGCGCGAGCGCTGGCGCCACACGGCGTTATCTATGTGCTCGACGGCGTCGCGCCGGGCTGCGCGCCGCGGCTTGCGGCTGCGGGGCTGCGGCCAGCGATCGGCTCCTTTGCGGAACTCGAGGAGTGGGCGGCGGCAAGCGCCACGCTCGGGCGCAAGCTCGAGGCGGCGATCCATTTCGACACGGGCATGAATCGGCTGGGCTTCGCGCTCAAAGACGCCGCCGAGGTCGCCGTGCGGGCGCGGGCGATTGCGCCGACGCTGATCATGAGTCACTTCGTCAGCGCGCAACTACCCGAGTCGCCGCTCAACGCCCGCCAAATCGCCGATTTTCTTTCGGCCCGCGAGCATTTCCCGGGCGTCGCCGCCTCGCTTGCCAATTCCTCGGGCGTCTACCTGCCCCAACGGCCCCATTTCGACCTTGTGAGGCCAGGCTACGCGCTTTACGGCGGCAACCCGACGCCAGGCTCCGAAAATCCCATGCGCCCGGCAGCGCGGCTGCTCGCGCGCATTATCGCGGTTCGCGACCTCGCGACCGGCGAAACGGTCGGCTACGACGCCGTCTGGGCGGCGGCCCGCCCCTCCCGCGTCGCGACCATCGGCGTCGGCTATGCCGACGGTCTGCCCGTTTCCGCCACCGGCGAGTCGGGCAAACTGGCGGGAGAAGCCATCGTCGGCGGCGCGCTCTGTCCTTTCGTCGGCCGCGTGTCCATGGATTACGTCGTGCTCGACGTCACCGACGCGCCCATGGAGGCCGCACGGCGCGGCCAATGGGTGGAGCTGCTCGGCGAGACGATCGATGTCGAGGCGCTGGCGGCTCGGGCGGGAACGATCGGTTATGAAGTGCTCACCCGGCTCGGGCGGCGCTATGTGCGGCGGTATGTGGGATCGCAGTCCGCATGACAGGCGCCACGGCCGCGTTAGGATCGGCGCTCGACGAGGCCAACGACGGTGGAAATCCAGTGAGCGGCGAACCGGAAAATCTCGTGCTGCAATTGCTGCGGGACATGCGCGGCGACATTTCGTCCATGCGTAGCGACATGGCGAGGCTGGAATCCAAGATGGCGACCAAAGAGGAGCTTGCTGAGCTCCGCGCCGACTTGAAAAGCGACATCCACTCATTGCGCGCCGACGTGGCCTCCGACCTTATGACGCTGGAAAAGCGCCTGAGCGACCAGATCCTGGGCCTGCGGCGCTCCGTGAGGAGTATCATTCCTCCGCGATCGGCCATGGCGTGCTGATAACGGAACTCGAAGAGCGCGTGCGCCCGCTCGAGCAACGTCAAATTGCCGCCGACAGACGCGCACTGAAACCGGTTCGCTTCAGGCCTTGGCGAACCAGGGCTGCAGCACCGGATACCCCTCTCCCGCCAGCAGCGACACGGTCTCGTAAAGCGGCAGGCCGACGACTGCCGTATAGGAGCCGACAAGCTTAACCACGAACGTCGCGGCCAGGCCCTGGATCGCATAGCCGCCAGCCTTGCCGCGCCACTCGCTGGAGCCGAGATAAGCCTCGATCTCCGTCGAGGAAAGGCGCTTGAAGCGCAGTCGCGCTTCGACCAACCGCTTGCGCTCGAACCCGCGCGGCGTGACGAGGCTCACCGCCGTATAGACGCGGTGCTGACGCCCGGAGAGAAGCTGGAGGCATTCCTCCGCCTCCTCGGCCGTCTCGGGCTTGGGCAAGATCCGCCGACCGACCGCCACCACCGTATCGGCGGCGATGAGATAGCAATCCTTCAGATCGTCGTGCCCTGCCCGGACTTTCGCCGAGGCCGCAGCCTTCTCGCTCGCCAGCCTAACTGCGAGCGCGCGAGGCGATTCGCCCTTATGCGGCGTCTCGTCTATGTCGGCCGGCAGCAGCGCGTCGGCTTCGAGCCCCGCCTGCTGCAACAGCGCAAGGCGGCGCGGCGACGCCGAAGCAAGTATCAGCTTTGACTTGGGTGCGGCGGGTTCTGCTGTCATTAAATAAATGGCTCCGCCGAAAAGGCGTTAGCGGAAACGATAGGTGATGCGGCCTTTGGTGAGGTCGTAGGGCGTCATTTCGACCAGCACCTTGTCTCCTTCGAGCACACGAATGCGATTCTTGCGCATCTTGCCGGCGGTGTGGGCGATGATCTCGTGGTCGTTCTCAAGCTTGACGCGGAACATTGCGCTCGGCAGCAGCTCCGTCACGATGCCAGGGAATTCGAGCAGTTCTTCTTTGGCCATGTGGTTCCTTGAGTGGCGCTTCCCGCCGAAGCCAGGTAGCGCGGCAAAGCAAAAAGGCCGCATCGTCCGGGACGGGCGGCGGATTGGCGCGGACCCTAATCGAGAAAGTCGAATTTGTGAACAAGAGAGTTCAGTCGAGGCTGCAACCGCCGCGAGTTACCTTGTTTTTTCAAGAATGGTCGGCGGGCCCGCGCAGCAATTGGCGCATGACTGCAGTCCCCGGCCGCTGGGCTACCCTCTCTTAAAGGGGGATTCGTTGTCGCCCGGCCTTAAACCCTAGCGAAGCGTTAATGGTTTAGCTCCAGAATTTACGCATGTCTGCAGCGACCGCGAATATTCTGCCCAAGCCCTCCCGCGAGGCCGTGCGCCCCAATCAACTACGGGCCGTTTTTATCCTCTGCTTCGCCTTTGCAGCAGTCGTTGGCGCGCTGCAAAGGGACGTATTGATCGGCTTCGACGAAATAACGCATGTTTCCTATATTGCGCACATCCAGTCGACCGGCGACGCTTGGCCCCGGCTGGAGTCGCTGCGAATCCTCGAGCCGCTCGCTTTTCATTTCACCAACTCGGCGAGCTACCTCAACCATCCTCCCACCTATTATTTCGCTCTCGCCCATCTCGGGCCGACGATCGAAGGCAATTCAGGGGCGGTTCTCGGCTTGAGGCTCCTGAACATCGCAATCGCAACGGTCGGCTTTGGCGCGCTCGTCGCCCTCGGCGCATCGCTCGGGCTTTCGCGAATCGAGGAATATGCCTGGTTGGTTCCGCTTCTCCTCGCGCCCGTGCTCACACCGCTCGCGGGCTCCGTCAACAACGACAATCTCGCGATCGCCTCCGGCTGCGTCGCTCTCTTGGCGCTGCATCGCCTGGCGGCGACGAATCAATCACGATGGCTGCTCGTCGCGGCCCCGGCGATGATCTGCGCGGGTTTCGCGAAACTCACCAGCTTCATTCTGGTCGGCGGACTCGTTGCAGGCGTGCTCGCCATTATGGTGTGGCGGCGAAGCTGGCAGGGGTGGTGGCTGCCCGTGGCCGCGGCGGCCGCGCTCGTCGGGGCGGCGCCTTATCTCATCTTTTTAGCGCAATATGGGTCGCCCACGCCCGCAACTCCCGGCCAGATTGGATTGCTGACCAATCCTCTGCCATTCAACGAGCTGACGAAAGACGCCACGGGCGCGCTCTCGTTCCCCGCCTATGCTCTCGCCTTCGTCAAAGCTTTCATCCGCGAATGGGAGCCTGTCGTCATAGATCGGACGCCTCTACAGCTCGCAACGCTCTCGGCCCCCGTCTTCGCCCTCATCTGCGCGCTTGCCGGCGCAAGAGCCGCGGCCACGCGCCTTATGCGCAACGAGGCCTCGGCGACGGATATCGTCGTCGTCGCCGGCCTCGCCGCCGCCCTCGTCACTGCCGCGGTCCATATTGTCTTCAGTTATCGCCACCATATCCACTACGGTTTTGTCGATGGCGTGCCGACCTACTCTTACACGCCGGACGCCTATCCGAGATATTACATGCCTCTCGGCGCGGTCGTTCCCTTGGCCTGCCTCTTGTTGCTGACGTCGCTGCGCAAGACGCGGCTGCATATGATCTTGGCGTCCGCGCTCATCGCCGCCCCGGTCGCGCTGATTATTCTCGGCTCGCCCAGCGAGGCGCAATATACGGCCGCGCAAAAGAAGCCGGGGCTCGATATTTATCGAACCCGTATTATCGGCGCCCCCGAGGGCGCTGCGCTCGAACGCTGATCGGCTACTTCGGCTTCCCCTTAACCGTGCGCGTCCCCGGCTTGCCGCCGGAGGACCGGCCCGCGGGCCGCGCGGGCGGCAGGCGGCCCAAAGGCCGCGCCTCGCCGCCGCCGAAATTATGCGGGCCCATGTCGGCGTCGGTGGGTTTGCGCGCGCGCGTCGCAAGCCCCTCGCTGTCCCTTGGCGCCCCTGCCCGCGCCTGGCGCGAAAGGGAGATGCGCAACATCGGGCTCGCCTCGGCGAGCAGCTCAGCCTTTTGCAGCCGCTGGATCTCGTCGCGCAGCCGCGCCGCTTCCTCGAAGGCGAGATCGGCGGCCGCCTCCTTCATGCGCTTTTCGAGATCGGCGATCGTCGCTGCGAGATTATGCCCCGGCGCAATGTCGTAGCCGGTGTCGACGGTGACATGATCCTGCTCCGCCACGCTGCCCAGGATGTCGGCGATGCCGCGCTTGATCGAGGCGGGCGTGATGTTGTTTTCGAGGTTATACGCCATCTGCTTGGCGCGGCGGCGCTCGGTCTCGCCCATCGCGCGCTTCATCGAGCCGGTAAAATGGTCGGCGTAGAGGATCACGCGGCCGTCGACATTGCGCGCGGCGCGGCCGATGGTCTGAACCAGCGAGGTCTCGCTGCGCAGGAAGCCCTCCTTGTCCGCGTCGAGAATGGCCACAAGGCCGCATTCGGGAATGTCGAGCCCCTCGCGCAGCAGGTTGATGCCCACCAGCACATCGAAGGCGCCGAGGCGCAAGTCGCGGATGATCTCGATGCGCTCCAGCGTGTCGATGTCGCTGTGCATGTAGCGCACGCGCACGCCATTCTCGTGAAGATATTCGGTGAGGTCTTCGGCCATGCGCTTGGTCAGCACGGTGACCAGCGTGCGATACCCAATGTCGCTCGTCGCGCGCACTTCGTCCAGAAGATCATCAACCTGCGTGCGCGCGGAACGTATTTCCACCGGCGGATCGATGAGGCCCGTCGGGCGAATGACCTGCTCGACGAAGACGCCGCCTGTCTGCTCCAGCTCCCAATTGCCGGGCGTGGCCGAAACTGAAACTGTCTGCGGCCGCATCACGTCCCATTCCTCGAAGCGCAGCGGGCGATTGTCCATGCAGGACGGCAGACGGAAGCCATATTCCGCGAGCGTCGCCTTGCGGCGAAAGTCGCCTTTATACATGCCGCCGATCTGCGGGATGGAGACGTGGCTTTCGTCTGCGAAGACCAGCGCGTTGTCGGGGAGATATTCGAAGAGCGTCGGCGGCGGCTCGCCGGGCTTTCGGCCGGTGAGATAGCGCGAGTAGTTCTCGATGCCGGCGCAGGAGCCAGTGGCCTCCATCATTTCAAGGTCGAAACGGGTGCGCTGCTCCAGCCTTTGCGCTTCCAGCAGACGGCCAGAGCGGTTCAGCTCGTCGAGCCGCTGCTTCAGCTCTTCCTTGATCACCTTGATCGATTGCAGCAGCGTCGGGCGCGGCGTGACATAGTGTGAATTGGCGTAGACTTTCACGAATTCGAGATCGACCGTTTTCTTGCCGGTCAGCGGATCGAACTCGGAGATCGCCTCCACCTCGTCGCCGAAGAAGGAAATGCGCCAGGCGCGGTCCTCATAGTGGGCCGGGAAAACATCGATCGTGTCGCCCCTCACCCGGAATGTGCCGCGCGTGAAATCCGCCTGCACGCGGCGGTATTGCAGCGCCACGAGGTCCGTCACCAGCTGCCGTTGCTCCAGCTTCTCGCCGAGCTGCACGGAGAAGGTCATGGCCGTATAGGTCTCGACCGAGCCGATGCCGTAGATGCAGGAGACCGAGGCGACTATGATGACGTCGTCGCGTTCGAGCAGCGCGCGCGTCGCGGCGTGGCGCATGCGGTCGATCTGCTCGTTCACGCTCGACTCCTTCTCGATGTAGGTGTCGGAGCGCGGCACATAGGCCTCGGGCTGATAGTAGTCGTAATAGGAGACGAAATATTCGACGGCGTTGTTGGGAAAGAAGCTCTTGAACTCGCCGTAAAGCTGCGCGGCGAGCGTCTTGTTGGGGGCGAGGATCAGGCCCGGGCGCTGCGTCGCGGCGATAACGCTCGCCATGGTGAAGGTCTTGCCCGAACCGGTGACGCCGAGCAGCACCTGATCGCGCTCATTGGCTTGAATGCCCTTCACCAGCTCAGCGATGGCCGCCGGTTGGTCGCCCTTGGGCGTGTATTCGGAGACAAGCTCGAAGCTGACGCCGCCCTCGGATTTCGCCGGCCGCTCGGGCCGGTGCGGCGCCCAAGGCTTCTTGTCGCGCAGGTTCGGGTCGCCGAGACGCAGCAGCTCGGCGAGCGAGTCCGACGTGGCCTGCACGCCCCCGCCCTGCGGCGGCTGCGGCCCCAGAAACCACTTCTGGACCGCTTCGTCGTCGAGCGGCGCGCCATCCGCGTCATAGGCCGCCTGCCCCATGTCGCTGAATCCGGGCGCCAGCGCCGGGTTGAGCAATTGCGCCAGATGCGGCGCGAGCGGCGCCAGCTCGGGCTTGGAGGCCTTGGCGCGCGTGGGTCGGGCGGGATCCTTCTTGGGTTTTTCGGGAGACTTCGCCATGGCCGCAATATGGGGGGTGTGGCGGTGGGATGGAAGCGGGGGTTTTTTGGCGCCGCTCACCGCCAGCATCTTACGCCCCCATGCTGAGGAGGCTCCGAAGGAGCCGTCTCGAAGCACGAGGGCAGCGGTACGACGAAGGACAAGCACCCTCGCCCTTCGAGACGCCCGCTTTGCGGGCTCCCCAGCAGAATGAGGGACCCCTCGCGGCGGTCTTGGAAAGCCAGACGCGCTGATCAACCCTCGCAAGCCTAGCAAATCCGCGGAAGCTGTTCCCCCGCGAGCCAATCGACGATGCGCGCGCCGCCTAAGGAGGATGTCATTTGCACGAAGCGCCGCTCGTCCTCGACGGCCGCGCCGATGATGGCGGCGTCGCGGCCGAGCGGATGGGCGCGCATC
>JAMBEQ010000066.1 GCA_024506175.1 Methylocystis sp. | reverse complement strand
GATCAAGAGCCTTCGCATCGGCACGCGCGGCAGCCCGCTGGCGCTGGCGCAAACCCATATGGTTCGCAACCTTCTGGCGAAGGCGCATGGGGTGGATAACGACCATTTCGCGGTCGAGATCATCAAGACTTCTGGAGATTTGATTCAGGACCGCCCCCTCTCCGACTCGAGCGGCAAGGGCCTCTTCACCAAAGAGCTCGATCTCGCGCTGATTGCGGGGAGCATCGACCTCGCCGTCCACAGCTCCAAAGATCTGCCGACTCATTTGCCGGCCGAGATCATCATCGCAGGCTACCTGCCGCGCGAGGATGTGCGGGACGCCTGGATTGGCCGCGACGGCCTGACGATCGACGCCCTGCCCGCGGGCGCCGTGGTCGGCACGGCCTCGCTGCGCCGCGCCGCGCAGGTGAAGCGCCGCCGCCCTGACCTGAAAACGACGCTGCTGCGCGGCAATGTCCATACGCGGCTCGCCAAGGTGGAGAGCGGCGAGGTCGACGCCACCCTTCTCGCGCTCGCGGGGCTCAAGCGCCTCGGCCTCGCCGATCGCGCCACGGCCCTGTTGCCGCTCGATGATTTTCCGCCGGCCGTTGGACAGGGCGCGATCGGCGTGACGGCGCGGGCGGGCGACGCGGAGACGCGCGCCGCCCTGGCCCCTATTCTGGACGAGACGACTGCCCTCGCGCTCACGACCGAGCGCGCCTTTCTGTCGGCGCTGGACGGCTCCTGCCGCACGCCCATCGCCGGCCACGCGACGGTCTCCGGCGGCGAGCTCTCTTTCTATGGCGAGGTGCTCAAGGCCGACGGCAGCGAGGTCTGGACGACGCGCCGCAAAGGGCGCGCCATTGACGCGGCGATGATCGGCGCCGACGCAGGAAATGAGATCGTGCTGAAGCTGCCGCATGGCGTTGCGGGGCTGATGTGACGCGCGCCCTCCTATTGCGGGCGACGGAAGACGCGTTACGTAGCGCGGAAAAGCTACAGCAAATAGGATTTACGTCAGTCGTATCTCCTGTGCTCGACATCGTCGCGACAGCGGCACCCATCCCGCAGGGAGCTTACGACGCCGTGCTGGCCACGAGCGCCAAGGGCATCGAATGCGCGGGATCGAGGGCCGAATTCTACAAGGCCCTCCCCCTGCACGCCGTCGGCGCCAAGACGGCGGCGGCGGCGCGAGCGAACGGCTGGCGGCCTGAGATTGTTGCCGGAACCGCCGAGGCGATCTTGCCGCAACTGTTCGCGCGCTACCCGGCGCCGGCTCATTTTCTCTATCTCGCGGGGCGCGACCGGCAGGCCACAGTGGAGGCCGGCTTGAGCGCCGCTGGGCATTGCGTCACAGCCGTGAATGTTTATGAGGCCCGCGCCGCCGAGAGCCTTACGGAGCCGGCGCGCGTAGCGCTGGCGGCCGGCGAGATCGACATCGCCCTCCACTACTCGCGCCGCAGCGCGGAGATTTTCTTGCGGCTGGTCGAGGCCGCCGGCCTCACGGGGCGGCTTGGCGCGATGTCCCATGTCGCGCTTTCCGACGACGTCGCCGCGCCGCTGCGCGCCGCCGGCCTCTCTGTCACCTGCGCGGAAAAGCCTGACGAGGCGCATCTGCTGAAGGCGGCGGCGCTCTCGTGATCCGCGATCGATAAAGACGCCGAAATGCGCGGATAAGTCAGGATGCTCGCCTTTCTCGGCCGCCTGTGCTAACCCCTTTGCCTCCCCTGCCGGGGCAAGAAAATCTGGAAACGCAAGGGTCGCGCGAGCATGTCTGATATTTTCCACGAGGTCGACGAAGACGTCCGCCGGGACAAGGCCGCCGAATTCTGGCGCAAATATCAGACGCCGATTTTCGTCGGCGCCTTTCTGATCGTCGCCGCGACCGGCGCCTGGAGCTATTATCAGGACAAGCGCCTGAAGGTCGCCGAGGAGGCGAACGCCCGCTATGTCGCCGCCGTGGCGCTGGCCGACGAGGGCAAAAACGCCGAGGCCGCCACCGCTTTCGACGCCGTCGCCAAGGACGCCCCCAAGGGCTACGCTGCGCTCGCCCGCATCCGCGCCGCCGAGGCGCGCCCCGACAAGTCGCAGGCCCTCGCGGAGCTCAACGCCATCGGCGAAGATCCCAACGTCGACAAGCTTTCCCAGGAAATCGCCCTGCTGCGGGCGGCGCTGATTGTGCTCGAACTCGACGATCGCCAGAAGCTCGAGCGCGCGCTTGGCCCGCTCATGCTCTCGACCGGGGCGTTCCGTTTCTCCGCGCAGGAGTGGAACGGTCTCGACGCGCTCTTCAACGACGATTTCGACGAGGCCGAGCGCGTCTTCGAGCAGGTGCTCAACGATCGGGACGCGCCGCAGTCCATGCGCCAGCGCGCCTCCGCCTATAAGGGCCTTTTGCACGCCAAGCGCGGCCCGAAGCCGGCGCCTGCGGCCGCGGGCTCCGCCGGCGGCGGCAAGACGGAAAAGGTCGACGTGGTTCCGGTGATCGAACCGGAATCCGGCGGAGCCATGCCGGCCGGATCGGCGCCGCTTGAAACGACCCCGGGCAAGTAAAGGCGGAAGCTCTTCTTCCACTCAGTCTGTTGACAACCTTCGGGCGGCCTCGTCCTTCGAGACGCGAACTTCGCTCGCTCTTCAGGACGAGGGCCTAAGCGCCAGAGGTAGAAGCCCTGCTAAGGAGCCTGCGCAGCAGGCGTCTCGCATGAGGCGCGCGAACGCCATTGTCAGCATGCGGCACCTGGGATGAGCTCACGCCCGCCCCGACCTAACATTAGCGACAAAAAACGACGACCTGGCCCGTTCGAACAGATGTTCGATCTTACATCCATCAGAACGTAAAAGACCCTCCCGCGGTTCAATTCTCCGCCAGCGCCCAGCCAATCAGCACCATCACCGGGCCGACGATCTTTTCTTCAGCCACCCTTCCGGGAAGATCAGCGATCGTCCCCTTGATAATGCGCTCGTCAGGGGTGGTGGCGCGTTCGATGAAGAAGGCGGGCGTGTCGTGCGCCATCCCTTCTTCGAGCAGCCTGCGGGATAACGTCGGAAGCGTGCGATTGCCCATATAGACGGCGGTCGTCGCTCTACGATCCGCCAACGCGCCCCAGTCGAAGTCCTCGGGAAATTCGCCATCCTTCGTATGAGCTGTGATGAATTGCACGCGGCGCGCCGTCTCACGGCTTGTGAGCGACGCGCCGAGCGCGGCGGCGCCAGCGCAGGCCGCGGTGACTCCCGGCACGATCTCTATGTCGAAGCCCGCCGCGCGCAGCGCCGCGATCTCCTCATTGGCCCGACCGAAAATGAGCGGATCGCCGCCCTTCAGCCGCACGACATTTTTGCCCGCGCGCGCAAGCTCGACGAGAAGCGCCGTGATCTCCTCCTGCCGCACGGAAGGCTTGTAGCCCCTCTTTCCGACGTTGATGCGGGTCGCCTCGCGGCGGGCGAAATCGAGAATGCTCGGCGGCACGAGATCGTCGAAGAGCACCACATCGGCGCCGGCCATCGCGCGCATGCCTTTGAGCGTGAGGAGTTCTGGATCGCCCGGCCCTGCGCCGACAAGAGTGACGCGGCCGCGCGTCGTCGCATCCTCGGCCTCGCGCGCTTGCGTTAGAAGCGCGTCCCGATCGGCTCTTGTCGGCTGTCTCTCGACCTCGCGGAAGGCGAGCCGCGTGAAGCGGCGCCAAAAGTCGCGCCGCGCGAGAAAGTCGAGCCCTGACGAAAGAATTTGCGGGCGCCATTCCTGCGCCGCCCTCGCCCAGGCGGAGAAGGTCGCGGGCACCAATGACTCGATTCGCCCGCGCACCGCCTGCGCGAAGACCGGCGAGGCGCCGCCGGTCGAGACGCCAATAACGAGCGGCGAGCGGTTTACGATGGCGCCCATGATAAAATCGCTCATCGCCGGCCGGTCGGCGAGATTGAGCGCCACATGAGCGGCGTCGGCCGCCTTGCGGGCCCCGTCGGCCTCCTCGTCGTCGAAGGTTGAGCCAAAGGCGAGCGCCGTGCCTTCGAGGTCTTCCACGCCTGCGGCGCGCTCGTGAAGAGTCACATTTTGACGGATGGCGACTATTTCACGAAGCTTCTCGCTGGGGTCGCGAGCATAAACGTCGACCTTGGCGCCGGTTGCGGCGGCAAGATCGACTTTCCAGGCTGCGCCCTCCCCGCCGCCGATGACCACGACCCGCTTTCCAGCGAGCGGATAGAACACGGGCAGGGCCTCGAGCGGCTGCATGAAGTCGGATGAAATTTCGTCGGGTTTGCGCGTCACGGTCGGGCCTATCTTAAGCGGCCCAACGCATAGCCCATCCCGCGGCGCTGACAAAGCGCCGCGGGACAGTGCGGTTAGAACTTGGCGTTCAAGGTCACATATGCTGAGCGCGGCGCGCCGGGCATGATGTTATTATTGTTGTTTGCCGAGGCATAGTAGTACGCTCCCAGAATATTCTCGACGTTGACCTGGCCCGAGACATTTTCACTGAACTTGACATAGACGGCGCCGTCCCAGCGGGCGTAACCGGGGATGACCACGGCATTGTCGAGCGCCGCGTAGAATTTGTCGCTGTAGATCACGCCTGAGCCGATTCCCAGAAAACCGGGCGCAAATCCCAAGAAGGACGAGACGTCGTATTTGTTCCAGAGCGAAAATGTGTTCTGCGGCACCGAGGGCACGACCTTGCCCTTTTCAGTGAAGAGGGGCCCGACGCCCGCGACCGGCACGCGGTCGGAACTCGTGACATAGGCGTGCTGATTGGCATAGCCGAGCGAAACCTGCCACTCCTTCGTGACATAACCAACGAGGCCGACTTCGCCGCCGATGGTGCGCGTATTGGTTAGCACATTGTAAAAGGCGTTGACCGAGACCGGCTGGTTCGTTCGGTTGAGATTATAGATCGCGCCCGTGAACAGCAGCGTCGGCATGATTTCCGCCTTGAAACCGGCCTCCACATTCTCAAAGCCCTGCGGCTGCAAATTCGCCTGCGAGATGTTCAGCGTATTGAACTGATCGCCTGCCGCCGGAAGAAAAGAGCGCGAATAGCTTCCATAAAGCGAAAGCTGCTCGAATGGCTTCACGACAAGGCCGACGCGCGGCGACCATTTGCCGGTATTGCTTGTCAGCGTCTGGCCCCAGAAGTTGTCGATGGTTGGCGCGGGGTTGATGAGGTTGTTGACGAACTTCAGATTGTAGCTGTCGAAACGCACCCCGGCGATGATATCGACATATTTGGTGACGCTGATCTGATCCTGCACATAGCCCGCCGCGAGATCGAGATCGGTGTGGCGACGGAAGTTGGAGTTGGTGAAGACGACCGGCAGGAACGTCGTGGGATAACCGTAGAAAGTGTTGATGTTGGCCGAGCCGGTGAAGGGATTGAGCCAGCGGGCGTTGTTGCGATTGCTGTCGCTCTTCTGATTTCCAAACTCCATGCCGGCGAGGAGCGTATGCCTGATCTCCGGCGCCATCTGCAGCGTATATGTCACGTCCGTCTGGCTGAAGACGTTCTGGCGTGGCGTTTCATGGTTGTAACCGGAAAGTTGCACGCAAGGGGGCAGCGTCCCTGCGCAGCCGCCGGCGGTAAAGGCGACCGCGCTGTTGGCGAAGGTGTTTTGGTAGAACTTTGCGTAATGGGCATAGACTGTCTGGTTCTTGATGTTGATCCCGGAATCCGTCGTATGGTCCACCATGACCACCGCGCGGTCGACGTCGGTCTTGGCGTAATTGACGTCCGGATTGCCGAAGAAAGTCGACCGGTATGTCGGCGCCGGATAGCCGGGAAAGAGATAGCCAAGGCCCGCCGTCTGCGCCGCCAGAATAGACGGGTGGGCGTTGAAATTTACCGACGGAACGCCGCGGTCCATCGTACGATGGTCGAAGTAGTGCTCATAGCTGAGCGTGACGAAGGTCTTGTCGAAGGGCTTCCAGGTGAAGGTCGGGTTGATGCCCCACCGTTTCATGTCGAAATAGTCGCGGTAGCTGTATGACTGCTCGAACAGTCCGTTGACGCGCGCGGCGAGCGTGTCGTTGATCGCCTGCCCCACATCGAAGCTCACGCGCTTGCGGCCGAAGCTGCCGGTCGAAACCTGCGCGGCGCGCAGTGTTTCGCCATCCGCCTTCTTGGTCACGCGATTGACGACGCCACCGCCGCCGCCGCGCCCGAAGATGAGCGCGCTCGGACCTTTGAGCACCTCGACCGCCTGGATGTTATAAAGGTCGCGGTAATATTCGGCGTCGTCGCGAACGCCGTCCGTATAGAAGTCGGCCGTGGTCGGCTGACCGCGAATGGTGAGCTGATCGCGCTGCCCCTCGCCTTGAGCCACCGTCACGCCCGGCACATAGGCCAGCGCCTGGTTGAGCGTCAGGCTGTTGCGATCCTTGAGCTGCTGCTTGGTGAGAATGGTGAT
Source organism: Methylocystis sp. (assembly GCA_024506175.1). Taxonomy (GTDB): domain Bacteria; phylum Pseudomonadota; class Alphaproteobacteria; order Rhizobiales; family Beijerinckiaceae; genus Methylocystis. Next base: position 2,922 of record JAMBEQ010000066.1, on the reverse strand, counting down.
GGACTGCGGAATGTCGCGGATCGGCGTGTTCGTCTTGGTCGCGGTCGAGGTGCCACCTGCCACATAGCCGACGACATTCGTCGGGCCGCGCCAAACCTGTGCGCCCGGCGGAATGAAAGGCGCAATCGGGCCCGGCGCCGAAGAGGCGGCGAGCCGGGGAGCCGCCGGCGGGGTCTCGGGCGCCCGCGGAGCCGGACTGCGAGCGGCCAAACGGCGCGCGCCGCCGACATCAATCGTTGGAAGCGATTGTTGAGCGGAGGCTGAGGACGAGAAGGCAAGCGTGGCCGAGAATACGCAGAGGCCGGTCAGCCTGCGCGACTGAGAATTACGTGTCTTCTTCATTTTTCGATTTTCCTGAGAACTCCAACGCGCCATCGCGCGCCGACTGAGCTCAGGCTATGTTTTCTGAATTGTGTCAGCAAATAGATTCAGCAATAAATTGGAAATAATGTAGTAATGTGTGCATATTTAAAACGCATAGAATCGGCCTAGATTGGATTAGGCCGCTGCTTTATTTTTGCTGTGAGATGAGCTCTAGAACTTCGCGTTCAACGTCACATAAGCCGAGCGCGGCGCCCCGGGCATAATATTGTTGTTGTTGGTCGCGGCCACGAAGTAGCGCGCGCCCAGCAGGTTTTCGACATTGAGTCGCGCCGAGACGGTCTCCGTGATCTTCCAGTAGGCCGCGGCGTCGACGCGCGCATAGCCGGGCACGACCACGGCGTTGTCGATCGCCGGATAGAATTTCGCATTGTAGATCACGCCTGCGCCCAGCCCGAACACGCCTGGCGCCGCGCCGACGAAGGGTGAGACGTCGACCTTGTTCCAGAAAGAGAAATTGTCGCGCGGCACATTGGGCGTCACCTTGCCCGGATAGACGAGAAAAGGGTCTGCCGGATTAGGAGAACTATTGGCGCCCAAGACACGGCCCGACTGGTGGCCGTAGCCAAGCGACACTTGCCACTGATCGGTCATGTTCCCGACGAGGGCGATTTCTCCGCCCCGCGTGCGCGTATTGACGGAGACCGCGTAGAAGGCGTTGACCGTAACCGGCTGGTTCGAGCGATCGAGCTGATAGAGCGCGGCCGTGAACAGCAGAGCCGGCGTGATCTGATATTTTGCGCCCACTTCGAAATTCTGGAAGCCTTGCGGTGACAGAGCGGCGAGCGATGGGGTGATGACCACGAATTGATCGCTCGACATCGGCAGGAACGAGCGCGAATAGGCGCCGTAGATGGAGAACTGGTCGATCGGCTTGAACACGACGCCGAGCCGCGGAGACCATTTGTTGTCGACGCGGCGGATGGTCATGTTCAGCGTATCGACGATTTCGCCCTCGGCTTGTTCGGTCGCCTGACCGGCAGGGTCGGCGCCGGGCGGCAGCGGAAAATCGGCGCCGCGGAAGTTGAGGTCGAACCGATCGAAGCGAACGCCGGCAATGACATCAAGATACTTGGTAACCTCGATCTGGTCCTGCACATAGCCGGAAGCCACCGTGAGATCCGTATAACGGCGCTCACGGGCGTCGCCGTAAATCATTGGATTGTAGATCGTCGGTCTGAGGAAAGGCGCGTCGACCGCAGCAGCGCTACCGTCGCAGGTGACGACGAAGTTGTTATCCGGCGTGCCGAAGCAGGACAGGTTGCGCTCGCTCGCTGATCTCTGATTGCCGATTTCGCCGCCGAACAAGAACGTGTGCTTGATCTGCGGCGTCATCTGCCAGCGGTAGACGAGGTTTGTCTGGTTGAAGATGTTGCGGCGCGGCGTGTTGTGGCGATAGCCCTCGATCTCCATCTGGCCGCCGGGCGGACCTTCGAAGAGGAGCACGTTCTCTCCGGGGAGCGTGTTGGCGTAGCGCTTCTGATAATTGGCGTAGAGAGTGTGGTTCTGAATTTCGAGGCCGAAGTCGGTCTTGTGCTCGATGTTGAGGTCGACAAAATTTGCGTCGATCTTGGAATAGTTATTCTTTTTGGCTTCCGGGTTGGCGTCGCCGAAGAAGGTGTAATTGGGCGTCGGGGCCGGATAGCCGGGGAAAGAAGCGGCGAGGCCCGTCGGAAATCCTGCGATATAAGAGCCCATGCCGATCGACGGCACACCGCGATCGTTGGTGCGCCAATCTCGAAAATGCTCGTAGCTCAACGTGACGAACGTGTTCTGCTGCGGCTTCCAGGTGATGGCGGGGTTAATTCCGTAGCGTTCCAGCTCGAAGAAGTTTCGGAACCCGTATGAGTGCTCGTAGAGGGCATTGAGGCGCACCGCGAGCGTGTCGGAAACAGCCTGACCGAGATCGATCGTCACGCGCTTGCGGCCGAAGCTGCCGAAGCTCGTCTCGATGTCGCGGATGGTCTGGCCGTCGGCCTTTTTGGTCACGCGATTGACGATGCCGCCGCCGCCGCCGCGCCCGAAGGTCAATGCGCTTGGGCCTTTCAGCACCTCGACCGCCTGGATGTTGTAGAGATCGCGGTAATATTCCGCGTCATCGCGCATGCCGTCCCTGAAGAAATCGGCCGACGTGCTTTGTCCGCGAATGGTGATCGCGTCCTTGTTGCCTTCGCCGCCGGTTACCGTGACGCCAGGCACGTAAGTAAGCGCCTGCTGGACGCTCAGCGAGCCGCGGTCCTCCAATTGCTGCTTGGTGAGGATCGAGATCGACTGCGGAATGTCGATGATGGGCGTGTTGGTCTTTGTCGCTGTGGAGGTGCCTCGCGCGACATAGCCGATCACGCCGCTCGGCCCGCCGCCAAGCGTCTGGCCTTGCGGCAGGAAGGGGGCAGGCTCCGGCGCCCCGGCCGGCATCGGCGCAGCGGCCACGATGGGGCTCGCGTTAACGGGATGTGGAGCGCGCGCGGGCGCATGAGCGACTGTCTTATGCGCGCGGCCGACGTCGATCGTGGGAAGCGCCTGTTGGGCCTGCGCCGCGCC
>JAMBEQ010000065.1 GCA_024506175.1 Methylocystis sp. | reverse complement strand
ATTCTGCGCGGCGTGCTCGACACGCAGGGCGTCAAGGACCGCAAGCAGCGCCGTTCGAAATACGGCGCGAAGCGTCCGAAGTAATCCGGCCGAAACAGGGAGACAAAAATGTCGAGACGTCACCGGGCGGAGAAGCGCGAGGTTATCGAAGACGCCAAGTTTGGCGACATCGTTCTCGCGAAGTTCATGAACTCCATCATGTACGACGGCAAGAAGTCCGTCGCCGAACAGATCGTTTATGGCGCGCTCGATCAGGTCGAGGCGAAGGCCAAGAGCGATCCGCTGGCGGTCTTCAAGCAGGCGCTGGAAAATGTCGCGCCGGCGATCGAGGTCCGCTCCCGCCGCGTCGGCGGCGCGACCTATCAGGTGCCGGTCGAAGTGCGCAACGAGCGCCGTCAGGCGCTGGCGATCCGTTGGATCATCACCGCGGCCCGCGCGCGCAGCGACAAGACCATGGTCGACCGTCTGTCGGCGGAGCTCCTCGACGCTTCCAACAATCGCGGCGCCGCCGTGAAGAAGCGCGAAGACACGCATCGCATGGCCGAAGCCAACCGCGCCTTCTCGCATTACCGCTGGTAAGCCCGAGCTCTCATCGAGGACTATAGTCATGGCCCGCTCGCATCTGATCGAGGACTACCGCAACTTCGGCATCATGGCGCATATCGACGCCGGCAAGACGACGACGACGGAGCGCATCCTCTATTACTCCGGCAAAAGCCATAAGATCGGCGAGGTGCACGAAGGCGCCGCGACGATGGACTGGATGGAGCAGGAGCAGGAGCGCGGCATCACGATCACGTCGGCCGCGACGACGACGTTCTGGAACGGCAAGCGCCTGAACATCATCGACACTCCCGGCCACGTCGACTTCACCATCGAGGTCGAGCGTTCGCTGCGCGTGCTCGACGGCGCGGTTTGCGTTCTCGACGGCAACCAGGGCGTCGAGCCGCAGACGGAGACCGTCTGGCGTCAGGCCGATAAATACAATGTTCCGCGCATCGTGTTCGTCAATAAGATGGACAAGATCGGCGCCGACTTCGCCCGCTGCGTCAGCGACATCAAGACCCGCGTTGGCGGTCGTCCGGTTTGCATGCAGCTTCCGATCGGCGCCGAGAACAACTTCAAGGGCATCATCGACCTTGTCCGCATGAAGGCCGTCGTCTGGGAGGATGAAGGGCTCGGCGCGAAATATCACGATGAAGAAATTCCCGCCGATCTGCTCGATCAGGCGAAGGAGCATCGCACCGCGCTGATCGAGGCCGCGGTCGAGATGGACGACGACGTCATGGCCGCCTATCTCGACGGGACGGAGCCCGACGAGCAGACGCTGAAGAATCTCGTTCGCACGGCGGTGCGTAGGATCGCCTTCCATCCGGTGTTCTGCGGCTCGGCGTTCAAGAACAAGGGCGTGCAGCCGCTGCTCGACGCGGTCGTCGATCTGCTGCCGTCGCCGATTGATCGCGAGGCGATCAAGGGCGTGGACATGGATACCGGCGCCGAGATGGTCCGCAACCCCTCCGACGCTGAGCCCTTCTCCATGCTCGCCTTCAAGATCATGGACGACCCCTTCGTCGGCACCATCACCTTCGCGCGCGTCTATTCGGGCAAGATCGAATCGGGCACGACCGTTCTGAACTCGACGAAAGACAAGAAAGAACGCATCGGCCGCATGCTGCTGATGCACGCCAATAACCGCGAGGACATCAAGGAAGCCTATGCGGGCGACATCGTCGCGCTCGCCGGCCTCAAGGAAACCCGCACCGGCGACACGCTCTGCGACCAGCAGAAGCCCGTCATTCTGGAGCGTATGGAATTCCCCGATCCGGTCATCGAGATCGCGATCGAGCCGAAGTCCAAGGCGGATCAGGAGAAGCTCGGCATCGCCCTGCAGAAGCTCGCTGCGGAGGATCCGTCGTTCCGCGTCTCGACCGATCAGGAGAGCGGCCAGACCATCCTCAAAGGCATGGGCGAGCTGCATCTCGACATCAAGGTCGACATTCTGAAGCGCACCTATAAGGTCGACGCCAATATCGGCGCCCCGCAGGTCGCCTATCGCGAGCGTCTCGGCAAGAAGGTCGAGATCGACTACACGCATAAGAAGCAGACCGGCGGCACCGGCCAGTTCGCGCGCGTCAAGATCATCTACGAGCCCAATGAAGCGGGCGGAGGGAACGAGTTCGAGTCGAAGATCGTCGGCGGCGCGGTTCCGAAGGAATATATCCCGGGCGTCGACAAGGGCATCGCCTCCGTCACGACCTCGGGCATTCTCGCCGGCTTCCCGGTCGTCGATCTCAAGGCGACGCTCATTGACGGCGCCTTCCACGACGTCGACTCGTCGGTTCTCGCCTTCGAAATCGCGTCCCGCGCCGCGACACGCGAAGCGCTTCAGAAGGGCGGTTCGGTCCTCCTCGAGCCGATCATGAAGGTCGAAGTGGTGACGCCGGAGGAATACACCGGCTTTGTCATCGGCGATCTGAACTCGCGTCGCGGCCAGATTCAAGGCCAGGACATGCGCGCCAACGCCGTGGTGATCAACGCTATGGTGCCGCTCGCGAATATGTTCGGCTACGTCAATCAGCTGCGCTCCGGCACGCAGGGCCGCGCCAGCTACACGATGCTTTTCGACCACTACGAACAGGTGCCCGAGGCGGAGTCGAAGAAGGTCCAGGCGAAATACGCCTGATCCCGCGAACGCTAGGGTTAAACGGAACTCTCTAAAGGAGCACGGCAATGGCCAAGGAAAAGTTCTCGCGCACGAAGCCGCATTGCAACATCGGGACGATCGGACACGTCGACCACGGCAAGACGTCTTTGACGGCGGCGATCACCAAGGTTCTGGCGGAGACGGGCGGGGCGACGTTCACGGCCTACGACCAGA
>JAMBEQ010000064.1 GCA_024506175.1 Methylocystis sp. | reverse complement strand
CCCTCGAGCATGGCGAGGCCCATATTGCCCGCGCCGATCAGCGCGACCGTCCTACCCTTAAGCGGCGCGCTCACGCCTCGCCTTTCGTCTCGAAATTGGCTGTCTCCAACGCCTCCTTGGCGGATTTGCCGGCCCAGAGGACGAATTGGAAGGCTTGATAATAGCGCTCGCAGGCGGACAGCGCATTCTCGAGCAGCGCCGCGCATTGAGTCGCGGAGGGGTGCGCCCCGCCTGTCAGGATGAGGCCGTGGCGATGCATCACCACCCCTTCCTGGGGCCAGAAATCGAAATGACCGATCCACATCTGCTCGTTGATCGCACTCACCAGGCCCATGACCTCGGCGCGACGCCGCTCCGGCGCCTTGAGATCGAAAGCGCAGCTCACATGTAGCGTTTCAAGATGCGGAAGCCAGGTAAAGGCGGCCTGATATTCGGTCCAGGCGCCGACAACGGAAATGGAGATTTCATCCTCGTCTTCGCGGTCGAAGCTCCAATCGTTCGTGGCGGCCAGTTGCTCCACGACGTCAACCGGATGCTCGACGCGTTCCGTATCTTTTTCTGTACCGATCAGCATGAGCCAACCTTCATCGGAGTGTCAGCAGGACGCGGCGACTTACAACAACCCAAAGCGACGCATCACAAGACTTCCACGAACAGGCGCCTCCATTCGAGTAGAGCTTTCGTGGCGGACGAATCATCCGCAACGATCACTATACTCCACCTGATCAGAAACCCGTGAGGATCGCAAATCGCGCGTCAACTTCGAGGGCAGACTGCTGGATTCGCCTTGCTCCGTCCATGGCCCACGCGCCCTATTCCACAACTCTGCGTCGGAATGCGCGAAAAAACTTTGGACAATTCCCGCCGTTACTTTTCGCGCTCCCTTTTTTCCGCCCGGTTTATATTCAAGCCGGGCTCCGCGGAGCCCCCTGGGGTTAGGGCTGCATGATGACAGGCGACCCGACGCTGACGCGGGAATAGAGATCCGTCACGTCCTCGTTCAGCATGCGGATGCAGCCATAGGATGCAGCCGTGCCGATCGAGGCGCGCATTTTCGGGCTTGTGCCATGGATCGCAACCTCGCCGCGGTCGAGCGTCAGCGCGGCCACGCCCATCGGATTGTGCGGCGAGCCGCCACGAATCAAATTGGGAAGCTCGGGATGGTCGGCGCGAACCGCCGCCGGCGGCGCCCAATCGGGCTGGTAATATTTGCCGTCGACCGAAGCGTAGCCCGACCATTCTTTCCCGCGCTTGGGGACGGCGACTGGATAGCGAATGGCCACGCCGGGACTCACCACATAGAAAAGCTTGCGCTGATGGGCGCTGATGATGATCGTCCCGGGCTGGATTTCAGGCGAGAAGGCGACTGAGTCGCGCGCCGAAGCGGCTTGCGGCAGAGCGGCGAGAGCCAGCGCCGCGACGGCGCCGGCGATAAGGAGATGGAAAGACGAACAACGCATAACGCTCACCCTTGACTGGACGCCGGATACGCAAAGAATTTATGGCAGCATTTTAACTTCAACCGTGACCTTGTCTAAGCGTTCCGCGGCGTGCGGTTACGGTTTAACCTTAAGGTTTCCTTGGTGTCGCGCTAAGGCAACGACACACGCCCTGCCTCCCTGCCATTATTTAGCCCTCTTATCGCCAAAATCTTCACCTGCGGGCGCTTGCCCCACGCCGGCCCCTGCGCAATAGAAAAGCCGATGGAAAAACAAGCATCGCCGCCCAAGATCTTCGACCGGAAGCTGCTCCATGATCGGCTGCGGCGAGCCCTGGCCAAGGGCGCGCCCGACTTCCTGCTGACGCGCGCCGCAGACGACCTTCTCGACCGGCTCTTGACGGTTAAGCGGGATTTCCCGCGTTCACTCGATTTGGGGACGCCGACGGCGCATTTTTGCCAGGCGATCGTGGCGAGTGGCCGCGCAGCGCCGCTGCGGGCCGGGCGTTTCGGCGCCGCCGTGGTCGTCGACGAAGAGGCCCTGCCCTTCGCGCCCGCCTCCTTCGATCTCGTCGTCTCCGGCATGGCCCTGCAGTGGGTCGACGACCTGCCCGGCGTCTTTGCGCAAGTGCGCCGCATTCTCGCGCCGGACGGGCTGTTCCTGGCCTGCCTGCCGGGCGGCGCAAGCCTGGTCGAGCTGCGCGTGGCCCTGGCCCAGGCCGAGGAGGAGATATCCGGCGGCGCGAGCCCGCGCGTCTCGCCCTTTGTGGACGTGCGCGACATGGGCGGGCTTCTGCAGCGCGCCGGCTTCGCCCTGCCCGTCTCTGACGTGGACAGCTTCACCCTGCGCTACGATTCGGTTCTCGGGCTGATGGCCGACCTGCGCGCCATGGGCGCCGCCAATGTGCTGGTGAAACGCGCCTCGCGCCCGCTGCGCCGCGAGGTGCTCGCCCGCGCCGCGCAGATTTACGCTGAGCGTTTCTCGGACCCTGACGGGCGCGTGCGCGCAAGCTTTGAGATTGTCTGGATTTCCGGCTGGGCGCCGCATGAGAGCCAGCAAAAGCCGGCCAAGCCAGGCTCCGCGACCGTGCGGCTCGAGGACGCGATGAAGGCGGGGCGCGCACCCCCAGAAGGGTAACTTCCCTCGCAGCGTCGCTCCCAATCCTCGAAATGGCCAACGCGCCGACGACGCGGCGCTGATGGGCCTTGGCCTCGATATAACTATCGGCGCAAACCAGAATTTGGGCGTAGATAGCCGAGCTTCTAAATAATTCGGGAAATAACAATTGTAATCCGAGAAGATAGGACTATCTTCATACAATCAGGTTTCGGCCGGACGATCTTACTTTCTCTCTTGCCTCCGGCAAGTCGGCTTGTGGCTTCCTCTCCAGAACTTTGATTACCTGCGGCGGCGAACCTCGCCCCGCGCCACCGTTCCTGGAAAGGACATCTCATGCAAATTGGCGTCGTCAAGTGGTTCAATGCGAACAAGGGCTTCGGCTTTATTCAGCCTGACGCCGGCGGTCCTGACGTCTTCGTTCACGTGACCGCGATCGAGCGCGCCGGTCTCCCGTCGCTCGTCGAGGGGCAGAAGGTCGGCTACGAGCTCGTGGCCGACAAGCGCAGCGGCAAGTTTTCGGCTGATCAGCTTCAGCTTCAGGGCTAACCATCTCACGCCCTCGGGCCGACCGCGGATGTACCGGCGGTCCGATGGCGAGGGGTTCGGAGGGCGGCGGCGACTGTGTTCGGCGCCGTCCCTGTAATCACTCTCTCCGACAGTGTGACCCCGGCAAGAAAAAGTAACCGGCAAACCACCGAGACCCCGAACATGAGCGATTATATCGGCGCGCGCGAGCGCCACCGGAACGCCAAAGCAACGACGATTGCGACCCATAAGTTCGATGTCGGATCTCTCGTCTCCCATCGGATCGGCGCCTCGTCGGAGCGAAGCCTGTTCCGTGTCACGCGCCATCTTCCGGATGGGGGGCAGGGACTGCAGTACCGCATTCGGTCCGAGAGGGATGGTCAAGAGCGCGTCGTTGTTGAAGCGTCTCTTCAGCGCGCCATGTCGTAGAGAGAGCTATCCTCGACAGAACCCGAATGGAGGCGGAAATGGATGCAGCGGATTATGCGTCGGAAGCCTCGCTCTATTACGCGAAGAACACGCATCCGAAACAGAAATCGTTGGTCTATCGGAAGTTCGCCATAGCGGCGGAAGCAATCCGCTTCGCAGTCGAGGAATTATCCCCCAAGGTCCTCAACGGATGCTCGCTCGAAGTGAATGACATTCATTATTTCGGTCGCCAAATCCGCCCCCTTTACGACGACTGCGCGTTTCCATTGCGCCGAAAAACAGTCAAGGCGAGATCGCGAGAGTAACCCGGAGCGTTTTCACTGGAGTAGGCTCCCAGGGACGCTGATAGACGAACCGGATCGTCGCCCTGCCCGGCTTGAGCGCGCGAATCGTCCAGCTATGCGTTCCCGGCGCGCCGGGGAGGCTCCCACCCGGCTTATAGCCTTCATCGGAGACGGCCAGGCGGTCGAGCCCCGCACTCGCGCGCAGATCGATGCGCCAACTGTACCCCGTCGAAGGATTTTCTGCCTTCAAGAAGATTAAAATCTCGCCGCGTTTCATCGGGCGAACAAAGCTCTCTTCCGCAAGGCTTGCGCTCAACGCCCCGAGCGCCACGTAGATGGCGGCGGAAATGGCTGAAACCTTTCTCAAACGAGCGCCCCTTCCCGCGCCGTTTCTCGCTGGGCGACGAGCGCCGCAATCCGCAGCGCTCCCATTGCGGCGCCGTCCTCGCGCCCGACCTCCTCGGCCAGCGCCGAGGCCCTCGCCTCATAATTCTCGTCGAAGGCCGCAAGCTCTTCGCACAAGGCCGCGGCGGTCGCCGTCTTCCCATCGACGACGCGCGCCACGCCCAGTCTTTGCAGCCGCTCGGCGTTATCGAACTGATCGCCCAGAAAGGGTGTGACAAGCTGCGGCCAACCGGCGCGCATCGCCTGCCCCGTCGTGCCGATCCCGCCATGATGAACCACCGCGCAGGCTCGCGGGAAAACCAGCGAATGCGGCGCATAGACAGAAAAATGGATGTCGGCGCCCACATTCGCGCCGACGTCAGCCATGTCATCCTCATGCGCGAGCAGTACGGCGCGCCGCCCGAGCCTGCGGGCGGCGGCCACGCAATTGCGGAAGAAGTCGGCCCGCCCGCGAACGACGAAGCTCCCCAGGGTGAATACGATCGGCGGATCGCCGGCGTCGAGAAAAGCCGCGAGCTCCGGGGATAGACGACCGCCTTCGAGATAGCGGTCGTGGAAGGTATGGCCAGCGATGAGCGTGCGCCTTCCATGGTCTGGCTGTGGCGGCGCCAGCCGCGGGCTGAACAGGCCGATGACGGCGTCGCTCGTTTTCATGCCGAGCAATAGGTCCAAGCCGTAGCGGGGCGGCAACCCAACCTCCCGCCGCAGCCGGCGCAGCGGCTCCGCCCAAAGCGCGATGGCGTGCGAAAACGACCAGAGCAGCAAACGGTTATAAACGATCTCGATCGGCCAGACCGGGGCGCTGCGCAGCGGCATGCGCAAGCCGTGCGGCGGATCATAAGCCGAATAGAGCATCATCGGCGAGAGCAGCGCCGTGACGAGCGGCAGCCCGCGCGCCTCCGCCGCGAGCCTCGCGGCGAAGGCGAGGCTGTGCGAGACGATCGCGACAGCGCCCTCGCAGGCATCCAGAAGATCCTCATAGCTCTCGCGCAGATGCGGGAAAATCAGCGAGTCGAAAAGGAACTTGTCGTCTTCCGACATTCGCCGGGCGATTTCGGCCATATCCATGCCGAGCCGGCCCGTGAGATCGTCAACGTCCGGCCGGATGGGCGCGAAGCGAATTCCTTCGCCTCGAACATAGTCCCCATAGGCGGCGCTGGTCGCGATGACGGGGCAAAAGCCCTCGCGCGCCAGGGCGTGCGCGAGGGCGACGAAAGGGTGCAGATCGCCCAGCGTGCCAAAGGTAGCGACAAGAATTTTGCCGCGTGAATATTCCAACCGACTTTCCCCGGCTGCGTCATTTAGGCCGCCGCCCGGCCTTCGCGGGAAGCGAGCACGGCAAAGGTTCGACCAAACCGTGCCCTAATAGAGCCCCGGGATCAACCTCCACGTTCTCGCGCAGTAGGAATCATATTCCGAGCCGAAATGTGCGCGCAGCAGCCGCTCCTCGGCGCGGATGCGCGAGATGAGCGGCGGAATGTTGAGGGCGGCGATCAATAGTCCGAGTATCGAATTGAACGCCAGTCCCCAGCCTGCCGCCCCGACAAGAAGCCCCAAATAGCTCGGATGGCGGACGACGCCGTAAACGCCCTTCGTTTCAAGCCCATGGTCCGGCTGGATCGCGACCAGTCCGCTGAACCGGTCGCCGAGAACGGCGACAGGCCAGAGTCGAATAGCGCCGCCGGCCGCAAGCAGCGCCACGCCCAGCCAACGCACCGAGTCGCCATCGATTGGCCAAAGGCCGACCCGATCCGCCCAGGCGGGCGCATAGGCGCCGAGAAGGCCGACAATCAGGAAGACCGGGATGACCCAGCGGTTGCCGCGATCCTCTTTCACCCCCGGGCTCAGATTGCCTCCGACAAAGAGAGACGCTACGCCCAGGGTGACGACGACGACCGCAAGCGCCGTCCGCGTCGGATTGGCGAAGAAGGCGGCCGGTCCGCCTCCCCCGAGAACCGCCAGCCCGAGAGACATGGCGATTGACGCAGCAACGGACGCGGACCTGATCAGCATCGGCTTCATGCGGTCCCCGGAAAAACGCCTCATCCTGCCCAGGGACGTGATATAAGAGGCTTCGAATTCGAGGTTTCCATGACTGTTTCCCTCAGCCCGGCGGCTCCGGCGCCGAGCGTTGCAAATCCTTCGCTCGCCGGCAAGACGCGCGCCGAGATCGCCGACGCGATGCGCGCGCTGGGCCTTCCCGAACGCGAAATCCGCATGCGCGTCTCACAAATCTGGCACTGGATCTATTTCCGCGGCGCGCGTGATTTCAGCGAGATGCTGAATGTCTCCAAGGTCTTGCGCCAGACCCTCGACAGCGCCTTCGATTTGCGTCTGCCGGAGATCGTGGAGGATCAGGTTTCCCACGACGGCACGCGCAAATGGCTGCTGCGGCTCGCCCCGGTCGACGCTCTCGACATCCACAGCAAATCCTTGGGCGCCGAGGTCGAATGCGTGTACATCCCGGAGAGCGACAGAGGCACGCTCTGCGTCTCCTCGCAGGTCGGTTGCACCCTCAATTGCAGCTTCTGCCATACGGGAACGCAGAAGCTCGTGCGCAACCTGACGACCGCCGAGATCGTCGGCCAGTTGCTCGTCGCGCGACAGCGGCTGGGCGATTTTCCGGACCGCGAGCGCCCCACAGACGGGCTCGTTCCCACGGGCGACGGCGTGCGCGCCGTGTCCAACATCGTCTTCATGGGCATGGGCGAGCCGCTCTACAACATCGACAATGTCATGGCGGCGATCGACGTGATGGCGGACGGCGACGGGCTTTCGCTCAGCAAGCGCCGCATCACCGTCTCCACCTCCGGCGTCGTGCCTCAGATCGAGCGGCTCGGCGCCGATTGCGGCCCTGCGCTCGCCATTTCGCTGCACGCCGTACGCGACGATCTGCGCAATGCGCTGGTGCCGCTCAATAAGAAATATCCGATAGAGGAGCTCCTGCAGGCCTGTCGCGACTATCCAGGCGTCAGCAACGCAAGGCGCATCACCTTCGAGTATGTGATGCTCAAGGGCGTCAACGACAGCCCGGCCGAGGCGCGCGAATTGGTGCGGCTGCTGAAAGGGATTCCGGCCAAGATCAATCTCATTCCCTTCAATCCCTGGCCCGGCGCGCCATATGAGTGCTCGGATTGGGAGACGATCGAGCGTTTCTCGGACATCGTCTTCAACGCAGGCTATGCGAGCCCCGTCCGCACGCCGCGCGGGCGGGACATACTCGCCGCATGCGGCCAGTTGAAGAGCGAGACGGAAAAGCTGCGCGCCAGGGCGCGGCTGGCCGCGCAGGACGCAGCGGAATAGAGGCGCCGCCCGCCGGCGGCGGCGGGCAATGGCGCATCTCGTCCTCCTGGGCGACTCCATCTTCGACAACGGCGCCTATACGGGCGGCGGGCCGGCCGTCATTGCGCAGGTGAGGAAACGCATTCCCCTCGGCTGGCGCGCTACGCTCGCGGCCGTGGACGGCTCGACGATCGCCGATATAGCCGCGCAGCTCTCAAGGCTTCCAGCGGATGCGGAGCGCCTCATCCTGAGCGTCGGCGGCAACGACGTCTTGCTGGAAGCCGATCTGCTCGGCGCCCCCGTCACGACCAGCGCCGAGGCCATCGACATGATCGGCGCAGCGGCGCGCCGTTTCGAGGCGGCCTACCGCGAGATGCTGCGCCGCTGCCTGCAGATCGACCGCCATACGACGATTTGCACCGTCTATTCCGGCAATTTTCCAGAGCCCGCACTCCAGCGTCTGGCCGAGATCGCGCTCGCGCCATTCAACGACGCCATCATCCGCATCGGCGTCGAGCACGGGCTGACAATCCTCGATCTGCGGCTCCTCTGCAGCGCGCCGGCGGATTACGCCAATGCGATCGAGCCCTCCTCCGTCGGCGGCGGGAAGATCGCCGAAGCCATCGTCAGGGCTGCGGAGAACGACAGGACCTGGCCGCGCAGCGCGCGGGTCATCGGGTAACCTTGCCGACGCCTGCAAACGCAAGCGCCGCGAGCGCCGCAGTCACGAGCGCGTTCCAATTCGCCAGCGTCAGCCCCAGCACGTAGAGCGCCGGCTCGTCGCAACGCACGACCTTCACCTTCTGAAGCTGCTTCATGAAATCCGCCATGGAGCCCGCTTGGCTGATGGCGCCCGAGCAATCCGAAGGGCCGGCGAATATCTTCCACTCGACGCCGGAGTGATAGGCCGAAAGCGCCGCGTCGCCAGCGAAGAGCAAAGCGAGCAGCAAAAAGGCGCCGCGCGAGAGACCGACCCTGCCCGCCCGCGCAGCGAAGCCCGCCAGCGGCGCCAGCGCAAAGGCGGCGTAATAGGGGATGCGCTCCTTGTAGCAGAGTTCGCACGGTAGATAACCGAGGGACTCGTAAAGCCACGCGCCACCGATGGTCGCGACGGAAGCGGCGAGAATGAGCGCGGCCAGAGCCTGTCTTTTATCGAGCTTCATTCGGGATCATCCCCCGGCCCCCTAACCCATCCTCTCGCCGCACGCGGGGAGAGGGCGAAGAGGGCTCGGGCGTTCAAACGCCCTCAAAACATCTTCGCCGCCAGGGCGAAGCCGCCGACGACAATCGCCGCCATCATGCCGATGAAGAGGCCGAAATGGCTTTCGAGCTTCAGCCGGATCGCATCGCCGAAATGGTTGATCGCCGCCGCCAGAATGAAAAAGCGCGCGCCGCGGGTGATGAGCGACAATCCGATGAAGAGCGGGAAATTATAGGCGAGAAGCCCCGAGACGATCGTGACGAGCTTATAGGGGATCGGCGTCAGGCCCTTCACCAGAATGAAGATGGCCCCCCATTGCGCATAGAAGGCGCGCAGGCTCTCCATTTTCTCGGCGTAGCCGTAGAGATGGATGAGCCACAGGCCGACCGTGTCGTAGAAGAGCGCGCCGAAGGCGTAGCCAAGCGCGCCGCCCGCGACCGAGGCGATGGTGCAGAGCGCCGCGAAATACCAGGCCTTCTTCGGCTCGGCGAGCGTCATCGGCACGAGAATCACATCCGGCGGCACCGGAAAGAAGGAGCTCTCGGCAAAGGCGATGGCCCCCAAGGCGAAGGGCGCGTGCTTGCTCGAGGCGAGCGACATGGTCCAGTCGTAAAGCTTTTTCATCTTGTCTCGTGGGGCTCCGGCCCAAGGCAGCTAACACGCTGCGGCAGCGGTTACCATGAAAAGTTTAACCGAAAGAAGGCGGACGCCGGGTTGACGGAACCCAGCGGCTCGTTAATTATCCGCGCCGCCCGCGACCGATTCAGCCTCGGCGCGACGGGCCCCTGTGGCGGAATTGGTAGACGCGCTCGACTCAAAATCGAGTTCCGCAAGGAGTGCTGGTTCGACTCCGGCCAGGGGCACCA
>JAMBEQ010000063.1 GCA_024506175.1 Methylocystis sp. | reverse complement strand
CCAAGGCTGCCTCACAGCCGTGGGCGCCTCCTGGCCAAGCTGCGCAGAGGGAGGCTTGGCGCTCAGCCCTGGCGGATGAGGCTTGGCCGGCTCGTCAGCGGCGGTAGGAACGATCAGCTGTGCGTTCGACGAAACCGGGAACAGGTCGAACTGGACGCTGTCCGCGTCCCCCTCGCGTCCCCTTTCGCGGCGGCTGCCGACATATCATATAAGTGCCTGATTTTGTTGGTGGGCGCGACAGGGATTGAACCTGTGACCCCTACGATGTCAACGTAGTGCTCTCCCGCTGAGCTACGCGCCCCCTTCCGGGGTTCCGCCGTGGCGGCGTCTCGGGTGGCGTGTGTATAGTTGCCGGCGCGCCGGCGCGCAAGCGCATTTCTACGAAATTTTTCCACAGCCCTTGCCCGATGAAATCAACCCGTCCGACAGTGGCCGCGACAAAAGTTGACGATTTGTTGAAGCTGCGTGTCAGCCTGGCAAAAGATTTATGACGGATGCGACAATTCACGCCTTGCGGCGTTCTCCCATTGTGGCATGCTTTGCTGTGCGCTCCCTTTCAGGGGGCCTCACAAAGGAGGTTCCGCATGTCCTTACAGGGCCATATCGTCGAACTCCAACGCCGCCACGAGGCGCTCGAAAAAGAAATCGAGAAAGAGCAAATCCACCCCAACGCGAACGACGTCAAAATCGTGGAGCTCAAGCGCAAGAAGCTGCAGATCAAGGACGAACTTGCTAAATTGGCGGTGTCCGAGACACGACATTGACGCGGAATTCGGCAAGACATGGGCGGAATAATTTCCGCCCAGTTTTTCTTTAGAACTCTTCACCCAACCAGAAGACCGCGCCTCAATAGGGCCTTCGCGCCGCTCACAGAGGATGAGTGAGGGGCGGCCCTTCACCCCAAAGCAGCGACAGGAGCTGACGCGCCCTCATCAAGCGCTGTGCGATCGCCCGACGCGCCAGAACGCATTCCGCAATGCGCTAGGCGCAATTTCTTCTCGCTCGCATGCATGCGAGCGAGAAGCGCGCTGAAGGTGCCGGAAAAGTCCCCTACTCCTCCATCTTCAACGCCGCGATGAACGCCTCCTGCGGGATCTCCACCCGCCCGAACTGGCGCATCTTCTTCTTGCCTTCCTTCTGCTTCTCCAAGAGCTTTCTCTTGCGAGTGACGTCGCCGCCGTAACATTTGGCCGTCACATCCTTGCGGAAGGCGCGCACGGTCTCGCGCGCGATGATCTTGCCGCCGAGCGCCGCCTGGATCGGCACCTGGAACATATGCGGCGGAATCAGCTCCTTGAGCTTCTCGCACATCTGCCGGCCGCGCCCCTCCGCCCGCGTGCGATGCACGAGCATGGACAAGGCGTCCACAGGCTCGGAGTTGACCAGAATGCTCATCTTCACGAGATCGCCGGCGCGGTAATCCGTGAGCTGATAGTCGAACGAAGCGTAACCCTTCGAGATCGACTTCAGACGATCGTAGAAATCGAACACCACTTCGTTCAGCGGCAGGTCATAGACCGCCATGGCGCGCTTGCCGACGTAGTTCAAATCCACCTGCACGCCGCGCCGATCCTGACAAAGCTTCAGCACAGAGCCCAGATAGTCGTCCGGCGTCAGGATCGTGGCCCTGATCCAGGGCTCCTTTATCTCCTCGATCTTCACGACATCCGGCATGTCGGCCGGATTGTGCAGCTCGATCTCGTCGCCATTGGTCAGCAAAATTTTGTAGACGACCGAGGGCGCCGTCGCGATGAGGTCGAGATTGAACTCGCGCTGCAACCGCTCCTGAATGATTTCGAGATGCAGCAGCCCCAGGAAGCCGCAGCGGAAGCCGAAGCCGAGCGCGGCGGACGTTTCCATCTCGTAGGAGAAGCTCGCGTCGTTCAGGCGCAGCTTGCCGATCGCGGCGCGCAGATCCTCGAAGTCGGCGGCGTCGACCGGAAAGAGGCCGCAGAACACGACCGGCTGCGCCGGCTTGAAGCCCGGCAGCGCCTCGTCGCAGGGCTTCCGATCGTCGGTGATCGTGTCGCCGACGCGCGTGTCGGCCACCTGCTTGATCTGCGCGGTGATAAAGCCAACCTCGCCCGACCCGAGCTGAACGACGTCCTGCATCTTGGGGCGGAAGACGCCGATCTTGTCGACCTCGTAATGGGCGCCCGTGCCCATCATCTGGATCTTCTGGCCCTTCTTCAGCGTGCCGTCGAAGATGCGCACCAGCACGACGACGCCGAGATAGGCGTCGTACCAGCTGTCGACCAGCAGCGCTTTCAAGGGAGCCTTCTCGTCGCCCTGGGGCGGCGGCAGGCGGGTCACGATCGCCTCCAGGACGTCCGGAATGCCAATCCCGGTCTTGGCCGAGATGAGCACGGCGTCCTTGGCGTCGAGGCCGATCACTTCCTCGATCTGCTCCTTGATGCGGTCGGGTTCGGCCGCCGGCAGGTCGATCTTGTTCAAGACAGGCACGATCTCGTGCCCGGCGTCGATCGCCTGATAGACGTTCGCCAGCGTCTGCGCCTCGACGCCCTGGGAGGCGTCGACCACGAGCAGCGAGCCCTCGCAGGCCTTGAGCGAGCGCGAGACCTCATAGGCGAAGTCGACATGGCCAGGCGTGTCCATGAGGTTCAGGACGTAGTCCTTTCCGTCCTTGGCCCGGTAATGCAGGCGCACTGTCTGCGCCTTGATGGTGATGCCGCGCTCGCGCTCGATGTCCATGGAATCGAGCACCTGCTCGACCATCTCGCGGGCCGCGAGCGTCCCGGTCTCCTGGATCAACCGGTCGGCCAGCGTCGACTTCCCGTGGTCGATATGCGCGACGATCGAGAAATTGCGGATGTTGTCGAATTTATGGGGGGTGCTCATGGCGCCTCGGATAGCAGCGCCGCGCATCAAAGGAAAGGGCGCCGGCAACTTATCGCCTGTCTGGTCGCGCCATGATCTTGCGTGGGAATCGCTGCGCCAGCAAACCTCTCAATCTTGGCAAAGCGCCGCCCTATGACAGACGGCGCTCTCGCACAAATGGGCTTCTGGCCCCTGTGGCCGAGCAGGCTATTTCTTCGCCATCAATTCTTCGACCTTGCCCTTGCCCAGCTTGTAAAGCTCCATCACGTGGGGCGTCGCCCAGACGATGAACTCCCTGGTGAGCTTCACCGCCATGCAGCCGAGCTTGGTCGCGAGCTCGACCGTCTTGTCGAAATAAGGGAGCGCCGGACTGTCCGCTGGGATTTTCGCGCGCACCCAGGCGACGGCCGCCAAGGTCTTTTCCGAGAGAATCGCCAAGAGCACCCCGGTGAGGTCGGTCGGCGGCTTCGCTTCGAGAGCGCTGCGCAGGCGGGAGATCTCGGCGGCGGCCTCGTCGGCGCGGCGGGCCGCCTGCTGAAGGGAGGCCGCGAGGCCGGCCTTTTCCTTTACGAGATGGTCGCGCTCGGAGGTGAGGTCCGCGACAACCTTGTCATGCTCGGCGACGACATCGCCGATGATCTTGTCGCGCTCGGAGAGAGTCTCGGCGAGGCTCTCCTTCAACTCATCGCGTTCCTTGGCGTAGACATTCGCCTTCGCGACGATTTCGTTTTTCTCGAACAGCTGCCGGTCGCGCTCAGCGCGGGCCGCCCTCAGCTGCACTTGCAGGTTGTCGAACTCGGCGCGGGACACGTTTTCTTCGGGCTGCGAAACGGATTCGTCGGTCATACCGCCTCCTTGAAGCGTTCGAATAGGTAGTCGCGCGCAACGGGCGTTGCTGAAACGCGCGGTTAGTGGAGCGCGTGGCCTCCGGATCGCTCGCCAACGGCTTCCATCATTACGGTTAATTTTTTGATTCGCAAAACAGTATGGTTCCGAACTAGTCGGCTGCGCCAGAACTTAAAGAGGTGCGCTCCTCATCGGCCGCGCTCGGCGCCCTGGAGGCGCTGAAGCATGGCGGCGCAATCGCGCGGCGCGGCCAGGCATTTGTCGCGGGCGGCGGACATCATCGCATCCGTTCCCGCCTGTACCCAGTCCCCTGCACTCTCGTCTATCGACGGATGGCGCGAAGGCTTAGTCGCCGAGACGCGCGCCCGCGATTCGAGGCCGGGAGCGGGCTTATCAGCGGCGCGCCATTGCAGGGCGATGAGCACGAGTGCAATGCAAGCCAGGCTTTTGATGAGAAAAACCAACAGGCTTCTCCTGCGCGGCCCGTTTCAAAGAAATCCAACCAAGGGCCTCCGCTTGTCGCATGCGAAGGTTCAGCGGGCGTAAACGGCGGCGGTCGCCAGCTCGCCAGGAAAGCAAGGAACTGCAAACCATCGCCAACGGCGCCAACAGAAAAGTCACGGCCGCTACGGCCGCGTTTAGCAGTCACTTAAGACAGCTCTGCGAGGCTGCACTGAGTAGGAGCGCGTCCTTTGAGTAAGCTGACCTCGATCGAATGCTCGGCCCAATGGGTCGATCATCTCATTCATGAAAGCGTGGCTGAGCGTCCTGCCGAGGCGGCGCGCCAGCGCCTTTTCGTGATTCCGCGCCTCATGGCCTCCGCCTGCGCCCTTACGGGCGCGCCGATCTGGCTTATGCTTCACGGCGCTCCGACCGTAGCCGAAGGCGTGATCTTCGCTTTGACCCAAATCCCGCTGGTATCGGTTGCGATTCTTGCCCGCACCGGCAAGCTTCGGCTTGCGCAGTACGTCTCGGCGCTCGGCTGGTTCGCGCTGGCGCTCGCAACCTACGCGCTAATCGAGGGATGCGAAGCCGTTTCCGTCGCCTTGCTCGTCATTGCGCTCAGCGAGGCGGCTATAAACTCCCTCATAGCAATGACAGTTGCGATCGGAGTCGCGGCGGTCTGGCTCATCGCGACGAGCGCCGGCGCCGGCGCGTTTTCCATCGACGCGGCGATCATCGTCACGCCGCTCCTCATCTACGCCGCCTTCGCCGCCATCTGCGCGATCCGAGCCGAACGCACAGGCGCCGTCGGCGATCCCAAGAGCGCCCGCGACCTGCGCCTTCTGATGGACGCAATCGGCGACATCGTGCTGCATTTCGATCGAAGCGGCGCGGTCGTGAATGTCCTCGGGGACACGCACAAAACCTATGGCCTCGACCGCCGTGATCTGATCGGCCGCGGCTTCTTCCAGCGCGTGCATATCGCGGATCGACCAGCCTTCCTCAAACTCGTTTCCGACGTTTCCGATAAGGATGCGCCAATGACCGGTCTGCTGCGGGTGCAGATCGGCCTCACGCCTTCGGCTTCGGGCAAATATGTGGAGCCGGTGTTCAATTATTTCGAGGCGCGCATGTGTCTCGCGCGCCAGATCGAAGACGATAGCTCCGACGGCCCGACAAATGCCTCCTCTCAACCTGTCGTCTGCATCCTGCGCGACGTCACCGCTGGAAAGCGCGCCGAGGAGGCGATCGCCCTGGCGCGCGCCGAAAGCGAGCGTGCGGCGGCGAGCAAGAGCCGCTTCCTCGCCAATGTCAGCCACGAATTGCGCACGCCGCTCAACGCCATCATTGGCTTTTCGGAGATGCTCGCGACAGAGGGCCTCGCGCCAATCGAGCCCGCCAAGCAGCGCGAATACGCCCAGATCGTCGCCAACTCCGGCAACCATCTGCTCGAAGTCGTGAACACGATCCTCGACATGTCGAAAATCGAATCCGGTGCGATGCAGATTTTCCCCGAGCCTTTCGACGTCCCCTCCCTCATCGATCAGTGCTGCGACATGGTGCAGCTGAAAGCGGATCAAGGTGGAGTCGACCTCCTACGGGACTATGGCCGCGATCTAGTCGAGCTTGTTGGCGACAAGCGCGCCTGCAAGCAGATTCTTCTCAATCTTCTCTCGAACGCCGTGAAGTTCACCCCGCCAGGAGGCAGGGTGTGGGTGCGGGTCGCGCCCGAAGGTAACCTGCTCGCCGTGACAGTCGCCGACACCGGCATCGGCATAGCGGCCGGCGATCTCGTGCGCCTGGGCGATCCCTTTTTCCAAGCCAGCAGCTCCCATGACCGCGCCTATGAAGGCACGGGCCTGGGCCTTTCCGTCGTGCGTGGCCTAGTCGGCCTGCACGGCGGGACGATCAGCATCGAAAGCGCGCTCAAGAAAGGCGCCTCGGTCACGGTGCGGCTGCCGCTCGATTGTCGCGAGCAGGCGCAAGGCGTCTGCGCAGCGGCGAAAATCGAAACTTTCCCCCGGCATGGCGCCGCCATCGGCCTCGATGTCGGCCACGAGAAAAAGACGGTGAAGAAAATTGCGTGACGCCTCTTTCAGCGCCTCCGACTTCGAAGAGTTCCCCGAGGAACGCGCCGCGCCCAAGCGACGAAGCCGCCAGCCGGCCGCAGAGCGCGACGCAGGGCCGCCTCGAACGCGCCCCAAAAAGCCCTCGGTGCTCGCGCGTGTTTTTGCACCAGGTCGGATGGGCGTGCTGCTCCTTCTGGGGATCGGCGGGCTGGCTTTCGTCGGCGTTCCGATGAACGCCCTCTTTCTGCAGGACGGCCATCATCCCGCCCCGCTCTTTGGAGCCCGCACGATCAAGCCGCAGAAGATGGAGCGAGAGGAGGCGCCGCCGCCAGCTAGCCGCGCGCAGCCCGAGGCCGCCCGCGCCGACGCCGACGCCGTGAAAGCGGAGAGCGTCCGGGCCGAGCCGGAAGCGCCGGTCCGCGCGCCCCGGATTGCAAAGGTCGACGCGGCGGCGCTCAAGTCGGTCATCGCGAAATCGGAGCCTGCGCCCCCGACAAGACCCGAGAAGAAGCGCGAGCCGGCCGCCCGCGACCCTATCGCCGCGATGATCGGGGGCGAGGCCGCGGCGAAGCCTATGCCGAGCGAGAGCGTGGTTTCGGCCCAACGCGCGCTGCAACGGCTCGGCTATGTGGTGAAGCCGGACGGAGTCATGGGCGCCGGCACCCGCCAGGCGATCGAGAAATTCGAGCGCGACAACGGCTTGCCAGTCAAGGGCGAGCTGAGCCCCAAGATCGCCAGGCTGCTCCTCGCGCGCGCGGCGGCGTCGCAATAAGAGGGCAATCGAAGCGGACTTAGCGAAAGCCGCGTTTCGCTCTACATTAGCGAGATGCGTCTTAGATCCGATATTTTCGTAGCAGCCCTCATTCGCCGCGCCGAAACGCAGGGCGCCGTCGCCATGCTGCGGCGCAGAGGCGCCGCCGAGGCCGGCGCCGTCTTCATCAAGCTCGACCGGCTGGACGGACGCGCCGCAGTTTATGGGCCGGCGCCGCAGAGCGAGGAGATGCCCGAAGGCGTCGACCGACTCTTCTCGAAGGTGCATGCCATCGAGTGGGTCGAACCCGCCGAGGCGGAGTCGCGTCTCAAGCGCGAGATGATGTTCGACCCAGATTTATGGATCGTCGAAATCGAAGACCGTGCCGGCCGGGTCTTCGTCGAGCTCGCGGCGTGAGCGCACGTCTGTCGCTCAAGCGGATTGCTCCAACTTGAGCGCAGGCTCAACGCCGGCGCGCGGCAGGGCGCGACGCCGGCTGGCTCCGAGGGGCGCCTCCTCCCGGGCCAATCTACGCGCCCCTTCCCGCTCGCCCCTCGCCGCCCCTGTCATGGAAGCGATAATCTGCATGGCGGCGCGCTGCGGAGTCGACCGCACCAAAGCAATGAGCCCGCGCACCCGCTCTGTGTCGTAGGAGATTGCGGGATCGGCGCAAAGAAAGAGCCGGGTCGCCGCCTCGGCGTCGACGCCGAGCGCCGCCAGCGCCAAGGCGAGCGCTTCCCCGTGAACGTCCGAGAGCAGAGCGCGAGCGCGCTCCTTGCGGCATTCCAGAGCATCAGCGAGAAGCGCCGACATCTCGTCGCGGTCCCGGCGCACCGCTGCGCGCTCGAGTTGTGACACAAAAGTCGTATCGGCGCGGCAGTTTTCCGGCAGCCCGGTCGTGAGCGCGCGCCGGCAGGCGTCCAGGATGATGCCTGTCCGCTCCAGCCGCGTCGCCGCCAGGAAAAGCGCCTCGGGCTCTATGCCACGGTCGTCTCGATCCAGAAGGATGCGCGCGAGAATCAAATCGTCGCGAGCCGCCAGGACGAGTGCGCGGCGCGCCGCCGCGTCGAGATGCGCCGACCAATTTGCCGCGAGCGCCCGCAATACATCCGTTTCGCTGCGCTGGGCGAGCGCCTCCACGATGTCGCGGTCGAGATCGTGGCGCTTGGCCAGCGCCCGCGCCAGCGCCGGGGCTCCGCGCCGGGCCGTTGCGAGTAAATCGTCGCGCGACAAACCGGGGGAAAAGAGCAAAGCAAGCTCGGCGCAAGCCCCTCCCTTCTGCAACAGACCGCAGAAGACAGCCGGTGGGGTTTCGGCATGGAAACACAAAGGCCGGACAATGCGCGCGACCGTGTCGGCGTCCAGGAGGTCGATCAGGCCGAGCGCCAGCCGCTCGAATTGCCTTGCATCGCCAACCGGATGCGCGGGTCTCTCGACAAACTGGTCGACAATGGCCCGCAGAAGCGAGGCATCGGCAATTCGCCGCTGGCTATTGTCTGACTGCATGCACTCGCCACTCACACAAACGCTGACACGAGTATCGCTCGCAAGCTAGACGCAGGACGTTGACGAAACATTAACCCTCACTGTCACCTAATCTCGGTAACGGTCGATTCACTTTTCTCGCGGCCGTTGCGGAGAGAACGAATGGGGGAAGTTGTCGGCTTCCGACTGCCCGAGAAAAAATCGGGCGAAAAAGGCGAGCCGCCCACGGGCGGGGCGCAAA
>JAMBEQ010000062.1 GCA_024506175.1 Methylocystis sp. | reverse complement strand
CAGACCGGCCCGCTGGCCGAATTGCTGATCGGCGGGGACGCCTTGATCGCCTCGCTCAACGCCTTGGAAGGCGGCGGCGCCTGGCTGCGGCAGTTTGCGCGCGCGCGGCGCATCGCCCATGAATTCGCCTACGCCCGGCGCATGCTCGACGAATTGGCCGCAGACCTCGATGGCGCGCATTTCATCGCGCCCGCCAAGGTGGATGAAACCGATGGCGAAGGATACGGCCTCGTCATGGCGGCGCGCGGCGCGCTGGGCCATTGGGTCAAAATCAAGAATGGCGTCATCGAAAAATATCAGATCATCACGCCGACAGCCTGGAACGCCTCGCCGCGCGACAGCGCCGGCCAGCCCGGCCATTGGGAGCAAAGCCTCGTCGGCGTCGAGGTGCGCGATCCGGACGATCCGGTCGAGCTCGGCCATATCATCCGCTCACACGATCCTTGCCTGGTTTGCACAGTGCATATGCTGGACACCGGCAAGAAGGTCCATTTCGGCGCCTGAAAGGAGGCTCCTTGTCATGGTTCGGCGCCATATCATCTGCTTCGGCAATCCGCTGCACGGCGATGACGGCTTCGGCCCCGCGGTCTATGAGCGGTTGGCCAGGCGCAAGCGGCCCGCGAATCTGCGCCTCACCGACGCCGGCGCGCCCGGTCCGGCGGCGCTGGCGCTGTTTGAGGATTGCGACCAAGTCCTTATCATTGACGCATTAGCGCCCGCCGGCGCGCCCGGGCGGATCAGCCGCCCCTCCCCCGCGTCGATCATCGAAGAAGCCACGCCTGCAGCGCATGGACTCGGCCTCGGTTACGTTCTTCGGGCCCTATCGGCGCTTCCGGAGACCATGCCGGCGATCGAGATCCTCGCAGCCGAAGCCGAGAGCGTCGCGCCCTTTCATCCCGGGCTTTCCGCTCCCGTGGCGCGCGCGGTGGACGAGGTCGCCGCGTTGCTGGATTCCCACTTCGAGTCAGACGACCATGTCTGACCTCTCACTCACGCAAGAAGTCGAGCGCCTACGAGCGGAGGTTGAGGCGCTGCGTCTCGCCAACGCGGCCATCCAGGAGGAACTCAGCGTCGGCGCCGCCGAGACGGACAAGATGCTGCGCTTGATGGAGCAGCAGGCCGAAGCGCTGCAAGCCGCCAATCGACGGCAGACCGCTCAGGCCGACTTCACGCAGCGCGTTATGGACACGTCGAGCGCCCTGATGATCGTCCTGGGTCCCGAGGGACGTATTCGCCAAGTCAATCGCCGTTTTGGCGCCGATCTGCGCACGCTGGCGGGCGAGATAACGGAACGGGTCTTGGACGAATGGCTGCCGCCAGAGGAAAGGAGTCGGCTCGAGGAGTTGCTCGCCCGCCTGCCCTGGCCGGCGCATTCACCGCTCTTTGAACAGGTGCGGCGCTCCGGCGCCTACCGAGCCGAACACCGGCTGCTCTGCAAGGACGGAGATTACCGCTTCTACTGGCTCGAAGCGACTCTACAGCATGATCCGAGAGGAAAAGAGGAAGGCGCGGTCGTTTGCGCAACGGACATTACCGCGATCAAGAGCCAACGCGACGCGCTGCTGGCAAGCGAGCGACAGCTCAAAGAGGCGCAGCGCATCGCCCAGATCGGCCGCTGGGAGCTCGGTCTGGAGAGCGGGGAAGTCGTTCATTGGTCTGAAGAGCTGCTTCAAATCTGTGAACTCGACGAGCCGCCGCGCAGCTACCAGGATTGTCTCGCAATCATCCATCCTGATGACCGGCAAGCCATAGACGAGGCGTTTCAGGCGTCGATCCGAGACCGCCGGCTTTTCAGCCGCGGCTGCCGCCTTGTCCTCGCTGGCGGCAAAACCAAGTGGATCGAAGTTCGAGGTCTGGCGCATTATCGGGAGGACGGACAGCCCTTACGGGCGAACGGAACTTTGCAGGACGTCACTGCGCAACGCCTGGCCGCCGAGCAATTGAGCCTTGCGGCCAGCGTCTTCGACGGCAGCCTGAATGGCGTGGTCATTACCGACGCCGAGTCGCGGATCATCAAGGTCAATCCGGCCTTCAGCCGCATTCTCGGCTATGCGGCGGATGAGGTCGTCGGCAGAAAGACAAGCGTCTTCAAATCGAAGCGCCATGACGCCAGCTTCTACCAAGAGCTTTGGACCAAGTTGCGGAACGAAGGCGAGTGGGAAGGCGAAATCTGGGATCGTCGCAAGGACGGCGATATCATACCGCTATGGCAGAGTATCTCAGCCGTTCGCGACATGCAGGGTCGCGTCAAATATTTCATCGGCGTCTTCTACGACCTGACAGAACAAAAGCGTTCGGCGGCGCATATTCATCACCTGGCCTACTACGACTCCTTGACCGACCTCCCCAACCGTCAGCTCTTCAAGGACCGATGCGACCAGGCGATGAGAATGTCGCAACGGACCGGCAAAAAGCTCTGCCTGTTATTTCTCGATCTCGACCGGTTCAAATATGTGAATGACAGTCTGGGACATCCGGTCGGCGACGAGCTCTTGCGCGCCGTCGCGCAGCGGTTAGCGCAATGCCTGCGCCGCAGCGACACGATCGCGCGGCTTGGCGGCGACGAGTTCATCGTGCTGCTGCAGAACATCAGCGGCGCAGAAGACGCGGGGAAGGCCGCGCGCAAAATCCTCACCGCCCTGGCCCGACCTTTCGTTATTCAAGGCCATCGGCTGGAAGTCCGAACCTCCATTGGAGTGAGCTGCTATCCAGGCGACGGAGAGGATGCGACGACTCTGATCAAGAACGCTGACCTCGCCATGTACCAGGCCAAGGAGGACGGACGAGACAGGTTCATGTTCTACCAAGCGCATTTGACAGATCAGGCGAACGAACGGCTGTTTCTGGAAGGCGAGCTCCGCAAGGCGATGCAGCGGGGTGAGCTGTACCTTCATTACCAGCCGCAATTCGATTTATCCGACGGCCGGCTCGTCGGCTCCGAAGCCCTCTTGCGCTGGCGCCATCCCGAACGCGGGATGATCTCGCCGGACAAGTTCATCTCCATCGCCGAGGACACCGGTCTCATCATTCCGCTCGGCGAATGGACGCTACGCGAAGCCTGCCGCCAGGCGATGGAATGGGCGTGCAAGGGATTGGGTCTTCACGGCATCGCCGTGAATATTTCCGGGGTTCAGATCGAACGCTCCGATCTCGTCCGGTCTGTGGCGGATATTCTGGCGCAGACGGGACTGCCGCCGCAGTTTCTGGAGCTGGAGATTACGGAGACCTACGTCATGCGCCAGGCGCAGCGGAACGTGCAAGTTCTCGACGGACTTCGCGCGCTCGGCGTCTCGCTGGCGATCGACGATTTCGGCACGGGACAATCGTCTCTTGCCTATCTGAAGCGGCTGCCCGTCGACAAGCTGAAGATCGACCGTTCTTTTATCTCCGACCTTCCGTCTGAAGAAAATGAAGCGGCGATCGCCCGCGCGATCGTCGCCCTTGGCCATAGCCTGCATCTGAAGGTTCTCGCCGAGGGCATCGAGACGCCCGCTCAGGCGCAGTTCCTGAAGGAGCTGGGCTGCGACGAAGCCCAGGGCTACCTCTTTAGCCGACCCATCGACGCCGCGAGCATGGAGGGCATAATTTCAGAACACGGGAAGTCGAGCAAGCTGATCGAGCTTTCCGCCAAAATGGAGCTGGTACAATCTCACTGCTGGCGCAGCGCGACGGTCGCCTGAGATTCGATCACCCGCCCCATTCTATTGGCTGCGATCTTCACGGAAACGAGCATCGGCATGCCGATGCGGCTGTTCCAATCGGCGGACCAGGCTGGAAGCGGTCCCTGTTGGGGAAGGGCCGCATCCTGTTGCTGCTTGCCGAAAAAGGAAAACTGCACCCGAGCGAGATCGCGCAGGATAACCGTCTTGCGCATTTGGCCGCGCGTAGGCGTCAGGCCTTCCTTCGGACGATAGGGCTTGGTCCAGACTGCCAGCTCTCTTCCCTCGGGGCCGTTATCGACCCCGATTTCCGTCAAGATCAATCCGCCCCACTGTCCCCCGCCCTCGCTGAGCGCGACGAAACGGCAAGAGTCCAGTGCGCCGCGGAAGGGGCCGGTGGGCTGGGTCATGAGATCCAGCGCCAGATTTGCCGCCGGCAGATAGGCTTTGCTCACTAGGCCCACGGTCGCGCGTATCGCTGATTCGGCCTCGTCGAGAGTCTCACTCGCGCGGCTCGATTCCCAGGCGCGCCGCCCAAGATGGATGCCGCCCATGATGGAGGCCGTGATCAGCGAGAGGATGCTGACCGCCAGCAAAAGCTCGAGCAATGTGAAGCCGTCCGGCGCCCGCCGCTTCATTTCGACGCCTGCTGATCATAGGCCCTTATCTTGACCGCCGAGAGCGTGAAGGCCTCGCCGAATCCTGACGGCTTGGTGATGACGAGGCGCGCGTGGAAGCTCGTTGCGATCGGCGCGCCGCCGATGCCGACAACGCGCTGACCCGGCGTAACGGACAAGGACCAATAGAGCCCGTCGGAATATCGGCCGCTCGTCTCGCCGAATGGCGGCGGCCCTTCGACGCCCAGAGTGTCGAGATGCGAAGCGCCTTGACGCGCCGCGCGAAACAGAAAATCCGCGCGCGCCTCATTGCGCGCGCCGCCGCCGACGCCTTCGAGGAGCTGCGAAAGAGTCATGGCGAGAATGGCGAAAGCCGTGAGCGATTCTATGAGGGAGAACCCCAGCCTGGATTTCAGCCGAGCGCGCATCGCGCCTCGCCGGTGAGCCAGTTCACGGAGATCGTCGCGCGCGCCTCGGGAGTCTGCAAAATCATGTCGCCGCCGGTCGAGCCGCCGTCGGGGAAGAATGTGATCGCGCCGCTGCGCTCCGAGACGCGCTGAGTGTTTGCGATGTCGAGCGTAATTTGCGCATCGGCAGGCAGCTTGCCGACGCCGCCAACAGGCGACGCATAAGTCTTGGCGAAGAGATCCACGACGACCGCGGTCTCGCCATTCGTCGCGATGGCGCGTGAGCGCGTGGCGCGAAGCATCGCGCAGAAGCCGCGCGTCGCCGCCTCGAGCCGCATGTGGGCGGAGGGCGGACGCAGCAGTTGCGAGGACATGCCCGCAAGAAGGGCGACCAGAGACAGCACGACGAGCGACTCGAGCATGGTGAATCCGGCGCGCCGGAGCGGCGGGTTGCGTCGGCGCCGCATCATTTCACCGCAAGATCGTTGATGCTCAACACCGCGTCCATAACCGTCATGATCAGGCCGCCGACGGCTGCGGCGATAAAGATGGTGAGCGTGGGCGTCAGAAGCCCCATCGCCCTTTCGATGGAGCGTTGCGTCTCCCGCTCGAACATGACGGCGACGCGCAAGAGCATGTCGCCGAGCTGGGCCGTCTCCTCGCCGATGGTGATCATTTGCGTCGCGACGGGCGGCAGATGCGGCACGGCGGCAAGTGAGCCGCTGAGATGCGCGCCGCCGCGCACGGCGTCGATTACGGCTTCGAGCTCATGTTTGAGGAATTCGTTGGTGACGGCGACGCGCGCGCTCTCCAATCCCTGAAGCAGCGGCACGCCGGCCTTCAGCATCGAGCCAAGCGTGCGCGAAAAACGCGCCGTCGCGAATTGCGCGAGCAGCGGGCCGGCGACGGGAATGCGCAGATAGAAGCGGGCGATTGCAATCCGCCATGGCGGACGCGACTGCGCCATCTTGTAGAAGAGCGCGATCGCGCCGCCCATAATCGCGAGAACAAGCGCTATGGTTCCAAGATTGGCCTCGACGTCGAGGATGAATTGCAGGCCCGCCGGCATGTCCTTGCCGTTGTCGGCGAAGATCGGCGCGATGCTGGGCACGAGCGTGCCGAGAACGACGCCCGTCGAGATGATGGCGAGCGTGATCAGCAGCGCGGGATAGATGAGCGCGCTTTGCACGCGCGCGCGCAATTCTTGCCGGCGCTCCAGCATATCCGCGAGATCGGCAAGCGCGGGGCCGACCTTGCCGACGGTCTCGCCCTCGCGCACGACGTTGACATATTCCTGGCCGAAAACGTCGGGCCGCCGCGACAGGGCGTCAGAGAGCGAGGCGCCGTCAACGATGCGCGTAAGAATTTCCTGCGCCAGCTCTCGCAACGCCGGCGTCGGGCTTTGCGCCGAGAGAATGCGCAGGCTTTGATCCAGCGGGACGTCAGCCTGCTCGAGCGTCGCAAATTCGCGCGTGAAGGAGGCGATCTGCGTCGCATTCGGCCCACGCTTGCCAAAAGATATCTGCGTCAGCCGCGCCGCGCCGCCCGCCTTGGCCTCGCGCGTCTCGAAAGGCGTGAGGCCGCGCCTGAACAGCGCTTCTTCGGCCGCGTCGCTGCTCTTGGCTTCGATCTCGCCTTCGAGCAGATCGCCCGAGCCGCTATAGGCGCGATATTTGAAGGTCGGCATGGGCGTCAATCCATCCGTGTGACGCGCGCCACTTCCTCGATCGTGGTTTCGCCGCGCCAGGCTTTGCCCATGCCGCAATGATACATCGTCGTCATGCCCGCCTCGCGCGCGGCCGTCTCGAGCTGGGCGTCGGGCGCGCTCTCGCAGACGAGACGCTGCATGCGGTCGTTCATAATCAAAAGCTCTGCAATGGTCGACCGACCCGAGTAGCCTAGATTGCGGCAGTGCGGGCAGCCCTTGGGCGAGGAGAGCTTGTCGGGGCCTTTGGCGAAGACCTCCTGCGCAAATTGCGCGCGGACCTGCGCGCGGGTCTCCAGCGGCGCCTTGCATTGGCAGAGGCGGCGCACCAGACGTTGCGCCAACACCGCCTTCACGGTCGACGCGATGAGGTAATTTTCGACGCCCATGTCGATGAGACGCGTGATCGAGGCGGCCGCGCTGTTGGTATGCAGCGTCGAGAAGACGAGATGGCCGGTAAGCGACGCCTGGATGGCGATCTTCGCCGTCTCGGCGTCGCGAATCTCGCCGATCATGATGATGTCAGGGTCCTGACGCAGAATGGCGCGCAGCGTATTGGGAAAATCGAGTCCGATTGCCGGCTGCACCTGCACCTGATTGACGCCGGCGAGCTGATATTCGATCGGGTCTTCGACCGTGAAGACCTTCACGTCCGGCGTCGTCAGCTCCTTGAGCGCCGTATAGAGCGTCGTCGTCTTGCCGCTGCCCGTCGGACCTGTGACGAGCACGATGCCGTTGGGGTTGCGCATCACTTTGCGCAACTGCTCCGTCGTATTCGGCTCGAAGCCGAGCCTGTCGAAGTCCAGCGCGATCTGGCTGCGGTCGAGAATGCGCAGCACGATGCTTTCGCCGTGCGCCGTGGGCAGGGTTGAAACGCGGAAATCGATGTCCACGCCGCGGATGGCGAGCTTTATGCGCCCATCCTGCGGCAGGCGGCGCTCGGCGATATCCAGGCGCGCCATGATCTTTATGCGCGATGCGATGGCCGCCTTGAGGCCCGGCGGCAGCGTCTCGGCCGTTCTCAGCGCGCCGTCTATCCGGTAGCGCACCTGAACGGCTTCGAGCGAGGGCTCGATATGAATATCCGAGGCGCGCGCCTCGATGGCGTCGCCGATGATCTGGTTGACCCGCCGCACGACGGGCGCCTCATTGGCGATGTCGCGCAGGCGCTGGAGGTCGAATTCACTCGCGTCATTGGCGCGCGCGTCATTGTCGACGAGCGAGACGCCGTCCTGCCGCGCGCCATAGAGAGAGGACCAGGCCTTCTCGAACTGCGCGGGGGTTGCCAGCCGAAGATCGATTTCATAGCCTGTGGAATAAGCCAGAGCCTGCACCGGCTCGAGATCGAGCGGATCCGTGACCGCTAGGCAAAGGCATCGCCCCTCGACAGCTAGCGGCAAAAGCCGGTTGGCGTGGAGGAATTTTTCCGGAATCTCGTCTCGCAGCAGCGGCTCCAGCGGGGTCTCGCTCGGCTCGAGCTGGGGGATATCCAGAAATTTTGCGAGATGCGCGCAGAGATCCGTCTCCGAAACGAGCCCAAGCTTGGTCAGCACATGGTCGAACCGCTCCCCGCTCTGCGCCGCCGCGCGCAGCGAACGCTGCAGGGAGAGCTCATCGACGGCTTTCTCGCGCAGAATAAACTCGCCGAAGGCCTCGGCGAATTGCGGGCTGTTCGCATCCGGCCAGGAGCCCGCCGCCCCCTCCCCTGAAACGTCGGTCTGCGCCGTCATCGACAACCCTTCGCTGCACCAAAAAGATGAGGTAACGATAGCTCGCAATTTGCAATCGCGCCAAATCGCGAATGTCGACTACGGATTGACACATTTGCGCGTAAATTGCACCGTATCAGTCACAGTCTCGGTCGAGCCATACCACCCATGCCGAGCGATCAACCGAATTCCTTCTTCTCCCCCCACGCCACGCGGCGGGGAGCCGCTGTCGCCGCCCTTTCGATCACCCTGCTTTTGGCGCCCCTCGCCGAAGCGGCGGCGTTAGGAAGAACGCAGTTTTTCGCCACGCGCGAGGCCTGCGCCGCTTCAGAAGCATTCACGGCCCAGGAATGCGCGGCCGCATTCGCCAATGCGCGGATGCAGCTAGAAGACCTCGCGCCGAAATTCACGTCGATCGGCGCGTGCCGACAGCGCTTCCGCCTATGTACGGAGACGCGCTCGGAGCCGGAGGATGGCGGGGCCTTCGGCGATCCGTCGGAGATGTCCGTGGCCTTCACGCCCGTAGCGCTCGGCGTGGAGATGGTGACCACGCCGACAGGAGCGGCCGCAGTCCCGACGCTTGCCGTCGACACGCCCGCCGGCCTGTTCCCCTATTTCCCGACCTCGCGACGTTACACGCGGCGTTTGGAGACGACGCAGGCAAAGGAAAACGCCGCGATCCTTGCTCCCGACCACTTCGAACCCTTCTCGAAACGGCAACCTCTCGGCGGCCCTACGACCTTCACGACCTCGGGGCTCGGCGTGATCGTCGGCTCGTCGAACGACGAGTCTCCCTCGGAATCGGTGGAGGAACGCCGCGCGCGGTTGAAGGCTGCGCCGTTCGTTCAATAGGCCGCGCATTGCAACGGCGAACCCGCGCGGCTATCAAATGGGCCCAATCCATTTCGACGCAATGGGCGCGCTGATTGCCTTGCTTCGCATTCCGGAGTCTCTGTCCTTGTCGAGCGAGTTCTGGACGCGAGATGTCTTCGAAGGGTCGCTGAAGCGGGCGGCCGAGCGCTTTTTTGCCTGGTATCGCCGACAGTTTTTCAGCCTCTTCTCGCCTGAGACGATCGCCTGGCTCACCGACCGCGGCGACCGGGAGCTTGTTCTCAAAGCTGGCGCGCAAGACCTCTGGTGCGTCGATGCGCGTGGCGCGCCGCTCTGGCGCCTAACGGCCGATGAAATCACAAGCTCCTCCCTGGAGGAGGCGCTGGCGCGCCGGGGCATCGCCCGCAAGGCCGTCAAAATCGGCGTCGAAATCGACAATTCCGCTTTCTTCGTCCGCCGGTTCGACATTCCCGGCGTCGCTTCGGGCAACCTTCCCAAGCTGCTTGTCGGTGAGATAGAGCGCAAGACCCCGTTCAAGCTGGCCGACGTCGTCTATGGCTATACAGCCGCAAAACATGAGACGGCGCCCGAGAAGCTGCGTGTGAGCCTGTGGATATTGCGCCGCGACTTCGTCAACGGCCCGGCCGAAGCCGCCGGGCTCGCGCCCACAGACATCTCCTTCGTAAGACCGTCGGGACTGCGTCGTGCGGCCGGAGAGGCGCCAGTCATAGCGCTTGCCGGCAATGAGCCGGTTTCGCATTTCTTTCGCAATGTCGCGATCGGCTTCTCGGCCGCGATCGCGCTTTTCGCCGCGATCGGCGTCGGCGCGACGCTGTGGCGGCAAGCGGCCCTAAACGAAGAGCTCGACGCCAAGATTCAGGAAATGTCGGCGCGCGCCGCCAAGGTCCGACAGATCGTCGACCGCGCCTCATCGGAGAGTCGCCTGCTGAGCATATTGCGAACAGCCCGGCGCGATGGACCGCTTTTTGCCGATCTCTGGGAAGAGACCGCGCGCGTCATGCCAAACGGCGCTTACGTCACGGATTTTCGACTGAGCGAGCCCAAGCCGAATGAAAAGACCCTCGACATCGTCGGCTTCGCCGATTCCGCCGTGGGCCTGCCGGCGCTCTTCAACAAATCACCGCTCTTCGCCGACGCCGGCTTGACGGCGCCCATCACGCCGGACCCTCGTGAAAAGCGCGAAGGCTTCTCCCTCCAAACCAAGCTGGAAAAGAAGGCCGCGAGATGAACTGGAGGGAACAGCTTCACGGCGCGGCGGGCCAGCGTGCGATGTTCGTCGGCGTCAATCTTCTCGCGCTCGGGCTCATCTACCTGATTTTCATCGAGCCCGCGCGCCGCATGGTCGCGGATGGCGCGGAAGCGATCGCCCAGCGCCACCAAACGCTCGCGCGCTATGAGGCCGTCGTCGCGCATGAGGCGCAAATCCAGGACTATGCCCGGCAAGTCGCAGAAACAAATGGCCGTGGCGAGCTTTTCGACGGCGATAGCGAAGGCGTGATCGGCGCCAACTTACAAGCCCGACTCAAATCGATCTCCGAAGGCGCGCAAGTCACCGTCAGATCGATTCAAATGCTGCCCGAAAAATCGTTCCAGGGCGTCACGCTTGTCGGCGCGCGTCTCGATGTCTCCGGCGTCTACGAGAACATACATGCCCTGGCGCGCGCGCTCGAAGGCAAGCCGCCGCTCCTCATCATCACAGCAGCCACGCTCCGCAGCCAGGCGATGATGATGTGGGGCGCGCCCCAAGAAATCGAAGCGGAAATCGAGGCGCAGTTCGACGTCTTCGGCGGCGCGCCGCAAAAGGGTCGGCAATGACCGTCGACGACATCCGGGATCGTCTTACGCAGGCGTTGCGCCTCTCGGGAGATTCGTCGCCACTGCTCCGGGACGCGCAGCTCTCCCCTCTGTCGGCGATCGTGCTCGCCTCTCTCGCGGCGACTGCGGTGGGCGCCGGATTGTTTGCAGCGTTCGCCATTCTGGGGCCGGTGGGCTCGGATGTCGGAGCGTCGGCGCCGGATTGGACGCCACCAAGCCTTGCCGTCGTCGAGCTCGGGCCGCCCAAGCAGGCTGCCGACGATGTCGAGATCTTGTCGCGGCCAATCTTTTCGAAAAGTCGCAAGCCTTCCCCGAAACCCGCAAAGGCTGCAGGGCCGATCTCCGCCCCAGACGCCGCCGCGCCCGCTGGCCTGTCAGTGAACGCCATCATCAAGGAAAAGCAGATGGCGCAGGCTTTCATGGTCTCGCCCGCCTTGCCGGAAGGTGAGTGGAAAAGAGTCGGCGAGATGATCGACGCCTGGACAGTTTCGCGCATCGAACGCGACGGCGTCGTTCTATCGAACGGCTCCCAGACGACAAAGGTGAAGATTTACGCGGACGAGCCGGCGCCCTCGGTCGATGGGCCAATCGCCGCCTCCCCGATTCCGGCCCCGCCGATTCCAGCGCCGTCACCGCTTCAGGGCAGGGTTAAACCACCATTTCCCTCCCCCTGACGGGTGGGAGCTTCCCCTTGGCCGACGTGAGCGGCTACTCTGCAGCGCTACGCTCGATCGCCGCCATGTCTGCGTCGGAAAGACCGAAGTGGTGGCCGATCTCGTGCACGAGCACATGTGTGATGATCTCGCCCAGCGTATCCTCGCTTTCAGCCCAGAAATCGAGAATCGGCCGGCGATAGAGCCAGACCATGTTGGGCTCGGCGCCGGTCTCGGCGAGATGCGGTCCATCCGCCAGGCCACGGCCCCGGAACAGGCCGAGGAGATCGAATTCCGTCTCGCATTCCATCTCCTCGAGCGTCTCCTCGTCCGGGAAATCCTCGACATGGAACACGACGCCTTCGCAAAGGCGGGTGAATCTTACGGGCAACGCCGCGAAGGCGGCGTCTGCGAGCGCCTCTAAGTCAGCAAGCGTCGGGGCGCTCATTTGCGCCAAATCACAGGTTTTGTCAGCCATGCCTGGACTATGCCACCATCTGCCTTTGTCGAACAGCTCTGACCGATCCGACGCAATTTAATGAACCCGGCACCGAACAATTAAGGGGTCCGCTTCACGCTGCAGAGCTTGACGCAAAGCCTCGATTCCGGAGTCCAGCATGCTCAAAGGCGCCAAACGTCTTTTCGAGCCGCGCACGAAAAGAGAAGCGATACGCCTCGTTTATGTGTTCACGACCATCGCCATCGCAGTCGCCCTGGCCGTCACCGTCGTCAGCAGCTTATGGGCGGGCACGCCGATGGGCCCTTCGCTCATTCGGTCGGTCGTCATTCCGCTGATGCTCGCGCCCTGGATGGTATGGACGATTGCGCGCTTTTCCCTGCGCCTTGAAGAGATGCGCCTTGAGTTGGAAAGGCTGGTGCGCGAGGACCCGCTGAGCGGCGCGCTCAACCGCCGCGGCGTCACGGAGTTTGCTGACAAGGCGTTCGCGGAGCAGAAACAAAAAGGCCTATTCTCTGCAATCGTCATCGATATCGATCGCTTCAAAGCCATCAACGACAACCACGGACATGCCGCCGGCGACGCCGTCATCGCGCGGGTGGTCGAGATCGCCCGCGCCATCGCCGGCTGTGAGAGTTGCGCCATCGGTCGCCTTGGCGGCGACGAACTGGTCATGCTGATCGTCGGAAAAGCGCTCGAAGAGACGATGGCCACGGCCGAACGGCTACGCCAAGCGGTCGAGGACACAGTCTTCATGCACGAAGACAGCCGCCTCACGGTGACGACGAGCATCGGCGTCGCCGCCGCGGACCCGAGCGACAAGAATGCCGAGGCGGTTCTCAGGCGCGCGGATCAATCCCTCTATGCGGCCAAATCCGCCGGCCGCAACCGCGTGCGCACAGCGGCGTGAGCGCCCTACCCCGACGCAAAAAAAAGGACCGCTAGGCGATCCCTTGGTTGAAAACCTCCGAGGCGGCCTCGTCCTTCGAGACGCGAGCTTCGCTCGCTCCCCAGGATGCGGCCTAAGTGTTTTGGCGCGCACGTAGAAGCCCCTCACGCTGAGGAGCCTGCGCAGCAGGCGTCTCGAAGCGTGAGGGGCTTCGCCAAGCGGGACGCAGCCTATCTCAGCTGCGCACGTCGACGAAGCGCCCGGCGATCGCCGCCGCCGCCGCCATGGCGGGAGAGACGAGGTGGGTGCGGCCCTTGAATCCCTGGCGCCCCTCGAAATTGCGATTAGACGTCGAGGCGCAGCGCTCGCCCGGCGCTAAGCGGTCCGGGTTCATGGCGAGGCACATGGAGCAGCCCGGCTCGCGCCACTCGAAGCCAGCGGCCAGGAAGATCTTGTCGAGCCCCTCGGCCTCCGCCTGCTCCTTCACGAGCCCCGAGCCCGGCACCACCATGGCGTTGACGCGCGCGTTGACTTTCTTGCCCTCCACCATCCTGGCGGCGGCGCGCAGATCCTCGATCCGGCCATTGGTGCAGGAGCCGATGAAGACGCGGTCGATCTCGATGTCCGTGACCTTCTCGCCGCCTTTGAGCCCCATATAGGCCAGCGCGCGCTCGATGGCCGCGCGCTTCTGAGGCGTCTTGGCGGTGTCGGGCGTCGGCACGGTTCCGTCGATGGCGACGACATCCTCGGGCGAGGTGCCCCAGGTGACGGTCGGCGCAATCTTGCTCGCGTCGAGCTTGATGATCTTGTCGAAATGGGCGCCCTCGTCCGTGTAGAGCGTCTCCCAATATTTGCGCGCCATGTCGAAGGCCTCGCCCTTCGGACCCTTCGGGCGGTCCTTCAGATAGGCGAAGGTCTTCTCGTCCGGCGCGATCAGGCCGGCGCGGGCGCCGCCTTCGATCGACATGTTGCAGACGGTCATGCGGCCTTCCATCGACAGGTCGCGGATCGCCTCGCCCGCATATTCGATGACATAGCCGGTGCCGCCGGCCGTGCCGATCTCGCCGATGATGGCCAGGATGATGTCCTTCGCCGTGGCGCCGTCGGCGAGCTTGCCGTCGACCTGCACCAACATGTTTTTGGCCTTCTTCTGGATCAGCGTCTGCGTGGCGAGAACGTGCTCAACCTCTGACGTGCCGATGCCATGCGCCAGCGCGCCGAAAGCGCCATGCGTCGAAGTATGGCTATCGCCGCAGACGATGGTCATGCCGGGCAGCGTGAAGCCCTGCTCCGGCCCGACGATATGGACGACTCCCTGCCGGCGGTCATGCTCGTTGTAATATTCGACGCCAAATTCCTTGGCGTTGGCTGCAAGCTGCTCGACCTGCGCCTTGCTCTCGGGGTCTTCGATCGGGAGCGAACGGTCGGTGGTCGGGACGTTGTGGTCGACGACGGCCAACGTCTTTTCCGGCGCCCGGACTTTGCGGCCGGTCATCCGCAGCCCTTCGAAGGCCTGCGGGCTCGTCACTTCGTGGATGAGGTGGCGGTCGATGTAGAGCAGGCAGGCGCCGTCATCCTGGCGGTCGACGACATGGTCGTCCCAGATCTTGTCGTAAAGCGTGCGCGGCCCCGTCGAATTAGCCATGGTCTTTCCTTAACGCCGCCATTGCGGCCCCTCTTGAATTGAGGGTCTTCTAACCGTAACGCAAGCGCCATGGAAGAGCGTTCGCAGCCCCTGCAAAGACAAAGGAGCAGGCAGCAAGCAGGAGCGATAGGCGCCCGATACCTCCCCTTTACGGGTAGGGGTTCGCTCGCGCCCGGGATTCTTGGGATTGCCTCGATCCTCGCGAGACGGCCATGATCTCCCCCGCCCTGCCTCCCGGGCTCGCGGCGGCGATCGCGGCGCAGCTCGAACGCCGGCCGCGCCAAGCGCTAGCTCAAAGCGCCCGGCGCCTTTCCGAAAGCTATCGCGCGCACAAGCCGACGAGCGACGCCATACGCGACGAGACCGACGCGCTCGCCTACGCGCTGACGCGCATGCCCGCGACCTATGCCGCCGTCGCCGCCACGCTCGGGCGCCTTGCCGACGAACAGGTAGATTTCGCGCCCCGGAGCCTCCTCGATATCGGCTGCGGCCTGGGCGCCGCCGCCTATGCCGCCGTTACCGTATGGCCTGAGATCGCGGAGGTCGAGATGCTCGACCGCAGCCATGCCTTTCTCGATCTCGCCACGAAGCTCGCAACCGAAAGCGGGAGCGCGCTTGCGAGCGCGTCGATCGCCGTGGCCGACCTTACCCGCCTCCCTGAGCCGAATTCGGAAAGCGATCTCGTTGTCGTGGCGTACGCGCTCACCGAGCTTGCCGACGCCGATCTCCCGCGCGTCGCCGAGAGCCTTTGGGCGCGAACCGGCGGCGCGCTCGCCGTCGTCGAGCCCGGCACGCCGCGCGATTACGCAAGGCTGATGGACGTGCGCGCCCGGCTAATCGACCTCGGCGCTAAGATCCTGGCGCCCTGCCCGCACGCCAACCCCTGCCCGCTCGCGCCGCCCGATTGGTGCCATTTCTCGGTCAGGCTGCCGCGCTCCCGGGAGCATCGATTATTGAAAGGCGCGGAGGCGCCCTTCGAGGACGAGAAGTTCAGCTACCTCGTGGCGGCGCGCCACCATGTCGGCGCCGGCGTCAGCGCCGCGGCGCGCATCCTTTCGCCTCCGCGCCATGGCAAAGCGGGCGTCGGGGCGAAGCTATGCGGCCCGAATGGATTAAGCGAAATTTTCCTGCCCAAGCGCGAAAAGGCCGGCTATGAAAGCATTCGACGGAAAGATTGGGGCGATGCGCTCGCCCTGCCGGAGGATGCTGGATGAACAGACCGAGGGTTGCGCCGTACCTCACCGTGAGCCCGGCCGCGGCGGCGATTGCCTTCTATACGGGCGCCTTCGACGCCAAGCAGCGCGCGCTAATGCCCTCCGTCGATGGCTTACGCATCGCCCATTGCGAACTGTCGATCAACGGCGGCTCGGTCATGCTCGCCGACTTCTTCCCGGAGCTCGGCCAGACTCGCGTGCCGATGCCGGGCGACAGCGCGACGGTTTCCGTCAGCCTCGAATTCGATTCGGGGAAGCAAGTGGACGAGACCTGCGCCCGCGCGGCCCAACTCGGCGCCAAGGTCGAGACGCAGCCGACGAACTCCTTCTGGGGAACCCGCTACGCCAGTCTGCGCGACCCATTCGGCCATCGCTGGATCTTGAACGGGCCCGTGGACAAATAAACATGACGGGCGTCTTTTCGGACGCCCTATCCGGCGCGCGCGGCCTAAGCGTCAATCCTACAAGAACTGCGATAGCCCCGGCACAGCATTGGCGATCTGCCGCACTTTCTCCTTGCCGAGCACGGTTTCGGCGTAGCCGAAAATCTCGTGGCCGAGCTTCTGGATTTGGCCCATGTCCAGGCCGAGGCCGTTCAGCTTTGTGGCAAGGCCCATCAGGCCGCCGCTGAGAAGGCCGCCGAGCAGGCCGCCAACGCTCTCGCCGCCCGCCGACGCGTCGTCCGCCGCCTGCCGAGCGCCGGGAATCTTATCCAGGAATTCCGCCACGGGTCCGTCGGGAATCTCTTTTTGCAGGAAGGCGAGGACATGCCCGATCGCGGTCCTCGCGACCCCCGCATCCACCCCGATCGCAGCCGCAACACGCTGGATCAATTCATCCATCTCGATTCTCCTCATGGCCTCGACGGCGCGCGACTTTCGCCGCCCCTCATGACAATTGCAAGCGCGACACAGTCGGTTTGGGCGGCGGCAGCGCCGTCGTAAGCTGGTCCCGCAGAGGAGAAGCCATGTTCAGAACTTTCGCCTGCGTCGCCCTCGCCTTGGCGGCTGTTTTTCCCGCTCCGTCCCTGGCGAACGACTCGGAAGCGGAAACAGCGCTCGGCGGGCTGGCGCTGAAACAATCCGATTCGATCTCGATGGACAGCGAGGACTTGTTCATCTCCCGCGATCTGGTGCGCGTGAAATACCGCTTCACCAATACGAGCGATCGGCCGGTCGAAGCGATCGTCGCTTTTCCTCTGCCCGACATTCCCGCGGCGGAATTTGAGGACAACAAGATATTCTGGGGCGATCCCTCGCAGCTGAAATTCAAGACGACGATCGGCGGCAGGCCAATCGCGTTGGAAATCGTGCAGCAGGCTTTTTTCAAGGGCAAAGACATCACGACGCGCCTCGCCACACTGAATATCCCGCTCAATTGCATCGACTTCGAAAAATACAACGAAGCCGTCAAAAGGGTCGCCCAGCCCGAGCGCGACAAGCTCCTCGCGGAAGGGCTTTTGCGCGACGACGGAGTCAATGGCCAACATAGCTATATGGCCCAATGGTCGCTGCGCACGACCATTACCCGCGCACAGACCTTTCCGCCCAAAGCGAGCGTTATCGTCGAACACCAATACGCGCCGCTTGTTGGCGGCAGCGTCGGCGGCGGACTCTCGGCGAGCCGACGCAATACGGAATGGTTCAAGAAAGAGCAGCGCAAGTATTGCATCGACAAGGAGTGGCTCGCGAGTTTCGACAAGCGCGTGAAAAGGACCGAGGGCGGCGACGCCTATGGCGAAATCTGGATCGGCTATGTGCTGACGACAGGCGCCAATTGGAAAGGGCCGATCCGCGATTTCCGCCTCGTCGTCGACAAGGGCAAGCCCGATACGCTCGTGAGCTTTTGCGCGGAAGGCGTCAAGAAGATCTCCCCGACGCAGTTCGAAGTCCGGTACGCCGATTTCACGCCGAAAAAGGACCTCGACATCCTCATCGTGGAATGGGCGAAGTGACGCGGATCTCGCCGCGTCACTCGCCATTCGGTCAAACGCCCGGACGCATTCCGCCGGTCTCGCTCTGCCGCGGCGGAGAGCGTTCGGCGAGGGCTGGCAAAATCGCCCGGATCTTGGCGACGCCCTCCTCGCCGATCAGCGATTTGGCGCGCGCAGCGACCTCCTCGATGAGTCGCGCGCTCTGCGCCTCGGTGAGCCCGAGATTGGCGAGCTTGCCAACGAGAATATTGAGGTCGGCGCGGCCATGACCCATGAAACTGGTCAGGCCTTCTATCGCCTGGGTCACGCCGCCGTCGCCAGTGGCCTGTGCGGCTGCGACCGCTTCGCGCGCGCCCTGCATCTTGTCGATCAACTCGTCGATGTGACCGCTGGGGACTTCATCCCGCAGAAATAAAAGGACGTGCCCGATGGCCGCCTTCGCGATCGAGGGTTCGAGCGACGTAGAGTCGACGACGCGCCTGGATAGCTCTTCCATGACATCCCTCCTTCGGTGATCAACCGAAAGGGGAGATGTGGCGTGGCGCCTGCCTGTCAAGCCAAGTTTGACGAATAACGCCTCAGCGTCAGGCGGCGTCGAGCCCATAAAGCGAATGCAGCGTGCGCACCGCGAGCTCAGTATAGGCCTCGTCTATCAGCACGGAGAACTTGATCTCGGACGTCGTGATGGCGCGAATGTTCACGCCCTTGTCAGCCAATGCGCGGAAGGCGCGGGCGGCGACGCCGGCGTGGCTTCTCATGCCGATGCCGATTGCCGAGATTTTCGCCACTTCCTTTTCGCCCGCCATGCTCTTAAAGCCGATCTCGGCTTTGATCTTTTCAAGGATCGCGAAGGCCCGCCCGTAATCCGCGGAGCCGACCGTGAAGGTCATGTCCGTCGTGCCCTCCTCGGAGACGACCTGCACGATCATATCGACATTGATGCCCGCCTCGGCGAGCGGCATGAACACGGCGGCGGCGACCCCCGGCTTGTCCGCGACATTGCGGAGCGTGATCTGCGCTTCGTCGCGCGAGAAGGCGATGCCTGTGACGACCTGGGCTTCCACAATATCCTCCTCGTTGCAGATGAGCGTCCCCTCGCCGGGATTGGCCGGATCGTCGAAGGAGGAACGCACATAGGTCCGCACCCCGTGCACCATGGCGACTTCGACTGAGCGGACCTGCAAAACCTTGGCGCCGAGCGACGCCATCTCCAGCATCTCCTCGAAGGCGACCCGCTCCATGCGGCGCGCCTTGGGAACGACGCGCGGGTCTGTCGTATAGACGCCGTCAACGTCGGTATAGATGTCGCAACGATCGGCGTGGATGGCCGCCGCCATCGCCACGGCGCTCGTATCCGAGCCGCCGCGGCCGAGCGTGGTGATGCGGCCGCTCTCTTTGTGCACGCCCTGGAAGCCGGCGACGACGGCGACCTCGCCGCGCTTGAATCCCTCTACGATCCCTTCGCCGTCGATCGATTGGATGCGCGCCGAGCCGTGGGCGTCATCGGTGCAGATCGGCGCCTGCCAACCGAGCCAGGAGCGCGCGGGAATGCCGATCTCCTGTAGCGCGAGCGCGAGAAGACCGGCTGTGACCTGCTCTCCCGAGGCGACGACGGCGTCATATTCGCGCTGGTCGTAGAGCGGCGCCGCCTCCTTGCACCAAGCGACGAGCTCGTTCGTCTTTCCGGCCATGGCGGAAACGACCACGGCGACCTCGCGGCCGGCGTCCACCTCGCGCTTCACATGGCGCGCGACATTGCGGATGCGCTCGACATTGGCGACCGAGGTGCCGCCGAATTTCATGACCAAACGTGACATAGAGGCGTATCGGTCTTAGGCAGTTGGAATGGGCAGTCGGCGGAAGCGGTCGACTGCCTATGGCCGACTGCCTACTGTCACGCCGCGCGCTCGCGCATCGCGAAAAGCGGGCGTATATGTGACTGAGCCTGCTGCCCTGTCAACGGCGGCTGGGCCGCCCCAAATTAGGGGCAGCCGAGAAAAGGCCTCCTCGTCCTTCGAGACGCCGCCGTCCGGCGGCTCCTCAGGATGAGGAGACCTTTTCTCGGGTCGTCATGTCCTCATGCTGAGGAGCGCCCATAGGGCGCGTCTCGAAGCATGGGCAGCGACGAAAAACTGTAAGACCAACTGCGAGGCCCCCTTGTCCGAACACGCCGCCCCCCACTCCGCCAGCGTCAATCCCGAGGACGTCGCGCGCTTCAACCGCCTCGGCGACCTGTGGTGGGACAAAACGGGGAAGATGGGAATCCTCCATGACATCAATCCCATCCGCGTCACCTACATCCGCGATCACATCCGCCGGTTTCTGCTCA
Organism: Methylocystis sp.; assembly: GCA_024506175.1. Lineage (GTDB taxonomy): Bacteria > Pseudomonadota > Alphaproteobacteria > Rhizobiales > Beijerinckiaceae > Methylocystis. The sequence continues at coordinate 17,098 of JAMBEQ010000062.1, read as the reverse complement.
AGGACAAGAGCGCGCTGAACGAATCGCCCGACCGGCCGCTCGAGGGCGTGCGCATCGCCGACATCGGCTGCGGCGGCGGCATTCTGAGCGAATCTCTGGCGGCGCTCGGCGCGCAGGTGACGGGGATAGACCCCGCGCCGAACAACATCGCCGTCGCGAGCCGCCACGCCGAGAAGACGGCCCTTTCGATCGACTACCGGAACATCACCGCCGAGGCGCTCGCCGAGACGGGCGAGCAATTCGACGCCGTGGCGGCGCTCGAAGTGATCGAGCATGTCGAGGGGCCGAGAGAATTCATCCAAATGCTTTCCCGGCTCGTGAAGCCGGGCGGCTTGCTCTTCCTCGCCACGATCGACCGCACGATGAAGAGCTATGTGTTCGCCATTCTGGGCGCCGAATATGTGCTGGGCTGGGTGCCAAAGGGCACGCATGACCACGATAAATTCATCCGCCCCGACGAGCTCTCCGCCTGGCTGCGCCGGGCCGGCACGCGCGAGATCGACCGCGCCGGCATGACCTTCCAGCCCTTTACCCGGAGCTGGCGCAAAAGCCACGACACCGACGTGAACTATCTCATGGCCGCCAAGAAGGAGGGGTAAGGCGCTGGAAATAGTCTTGTTTGCGTTCCGGGCGCTCAGTAGACTACACGCGATGTCGAACGAATCGTCGCTCCCGTCTCTTTTCGCCTGGCGCGCGCCCGCTTATCTCGGCCTGTCGCTCGCCCTCGCCCTTGCGCTTTTGGCGGCCTTTGCGACCGCCTCCGCCCCGGCTCTCGCCAAAGGGAAGCCGGCGGCGTCGAAGAAAGAAAAGCCCGCGGACGAAGCAACCGCCCCGGACGAGACCAAAAGCGAGTCCGGCGACAAGAAGGGCAAAAAGAACGGCAAGGCCGATAAAAATGGCGGCGCCGGCAAGCCCGAACAGCTCGCGACCTTCGGCGAATGGGGGGCCTATCTGGCGGAGAGCGGCAAGAGCAGGACCTGCTACGCGCTTGGCCAGCCCAAGAACCGTGAGCCCAAGGCCAAGCTAAAAGACACCTCCGCTTACATCTTCATCTCCTCTCGCCCCGGCGAGGGCGTGCGTAACGAGGTGGCGGTCAACCTCGGCTACCCGACCAAGGACGGCTCGGCGGCGACCGCGGCGATCGACGGCGACGATTGGGAGCTGATCACCAAAGGCACGAACGCCTGGGTGAAGGATCAGGCCAAGGAGAAGGAATTTGTCGGCGCGCTGCGCGGCGGGTCGAAGCTGGTGATCAAGGCCTCATCGGTCAAAGGCACCTCGACCACCGACACCTATGCGCTCAAGGGCCTCTCGGACGCCCTCGCCCGCGTGGCGCAGGAGTGCAAGTAAACGGGATAATCATCGCGTGTGGCGCGAGTCGCCCTTCGTCTCCGCCCTGATCATCGGGCTGATCTGATCTCTATGGCAATGGGGAACCGAGCCCAAGTGAGCGGCGCGATGCCTGGTCCCGGCTTGGGCCTGCCCGAGAAGCTTCCCCATTGTCATCGCCATCGCCAGAACAATGACGAGCTCGCCTATCTCGTCTGCGACGATCATGTCGCCAACCGTGACAACCGCGAGCCCCTTGCTGATCTCCGAGCATGCGAAAACGCCTTGGGACCGCGCGCTGACCGCAAACCAATCCAGAAGGTCTCGGCGCTTCGTTGCGCGCGCCGGAAGGGCGGCTGTAACCAAACTCCCAACAAAGCCCATGGCGCTCACTCCCAGGAAGCGCACCCCCTCCAAGCGCTCCCATTTGCCTAGATAGGCCAAGACCCGTTCGTTATTATGGCGGTCGAACAGGCTCCTCAGCTCAAGGCAGGACGTCTTGGACGTGATCTACGCGGTCTTCATGGCGGCGCGATCGACCACCGTGATGGAATCCCACGGCGCGTCGGAAACGATGGCAGGGTCGTCGAATGAAACGGTGAAGTAATCCGCCGTGAGCGCCTCTGGACCGGCGGTAAAACGCAGGAAGCCAGCGTTCATCACGTCGAAAGCTTCGAGCCGCACCGCCGGCAAAGTCGTCTCGAAAGGAAGGCGGTCCACGACCAGTCCCCTTTGCAGCTTGTGAAGCGAACGGGAGGAATTGGCGAATCCGCCCGCGCCGGCGACGATGTAAGGCGTCGATTTCGCCATGAAGTCTCGGGAAAACCTCTGATAGGAGTGCACGTGCCCCGCCAGCACGAGATCGGGCGCGCGCGCCGCGGCGGCGAAGGCGGCGTCCATCGCCGACACGATTTCGACATAGCCGCCGTGGGTCTCGTCGAGCGAAAAGCAGGGATGGTGAGCCGCGACGACGAGCCATTTATCGCGCGGGGCAGCTCGCAATCTCTCGACGAGCCAATCCTGCTGGCGGCGCTCCCCGCGCCGGTCGAGCTGTCCGTCTATGTTCGAATAAAGTCCAACGACATGGATGAACGGCGCTTCGAGAATCCAGTAACAGTGCGGCTGCGTCATCGTTGGCCGATGCTTGAAAAATCGCTTCGGCTCAGGGCTGCAAAAGTTCTCCATGAATGCAAGCAGCGACGATTCTTGCTCGCGCCCATCTAGCGTTTCCGCTGCAATTTCTCCGTCGTGATTGCCAGGAATGGCGAAGATCGGGGCGTCGTAATATTGGTAGGGCTCGTAGAATTGCGCGACATACTGGCTGCTTTCGCCGTTCAGATAGACGACGTCGCCCAGATGGAAAAGGAATCTCGGCCGCTCCCGCGACGCCCCTCTCGCGATCTGATCCTGCATCGCGGTGGCGACCGCGTTTTGCGTTTCGTTGCCGTGGATCCCGCCTGTGTCGCCCACCGCGTGAAACGCCAGCCCGCCAGCCGCTTCGCATTCTTCGGTCACGCCGGGCAGAATGGCTTCCAACGACAGGGCGAGATCGCCCGCTGCAGAAGGCGGTGGCTGAAAGCGCGGATCCTCGGGACGATTTGTCACCGGATTGCCGATTTCGGGAGCGGGCTTGGCGAACCCGCCCCCGCCAACTTTCTTCTCCAAGACCATAAGCTCCGATCGACCAGGGGGCGTGGGCATTGATGCACGCGAAAGGCGACGGCTAGGAGACACCCGAAGGCGGCGGGATCCGGGCCCAATGGATAATTCGGTCGGGAACGCGGCTTTCAACGCGCAGGCGCGCGGCGCGCGGAGGCGCCCCGCCTTGCGTCCCGGCCCCCTATCGTCTATGGGGCGTGGCTTCCCACGCTCGAGCCAATGGAAATCTCAAAGTGGCGAAGCCGAAAACGCCTGTCGCGGTCATTATGGGGTCTCAGTCCGATTGGGCGACGATGCGTCACACCGTCGAGACGCTCGCCTCGCTCGACGTCGGCTGCGACGCGCGGATCGTCTCCGCCCATCGCACCCCCGACCGGCTCGTCGCCTTCGCCAAGGGCGCCGAGATGGCAGGCTTCGAAGTCATTATCGCCGGCGCCGGCGGGGCGGCGCATCTGCCCGGCATGACCGCCTCTCTGACCAACCTCCCCGTGCTCGGCGTCCCAATTGAATCCCAGGCGCTCAAAGGCGTGGACTCACTTCTTTCCATCGTACAGATGCCGGGCGGCGTGCCGGTCGGGACGCTGGCCATCGGCAAGGCCGGCGCAATTAACGCCGCGATCCTCGCCGCCTCGATTCTCGCGTTGAATGACAAGGCGCTTGCCGCGCGGCTTGCCGCCTTCCGCGCCAAACAGACCGCAGGCGTCGCAGAGACGCCGAAGGACGAGGCTTGAACATGCTGAAACCCGGCGCGACCGTCGGCATTCTCGGCGGCGGACAGCTCGCCCGCATGCTGGCCACGGCCGGAGCGCGGCTCGGCCTCAAATCGCATGTCTTCTCGCCGGTCGCCGACGATCCGGCTTTCGACGTCTGCGCCGCGCGCACCTGCGCCGATTTCCTCGACGAAGCGGCGCTCGCCGCTTTCGCGGAATCCGTCGACGTCGTCACCTATGAATTCGAGAACGTTCCCGCTCGCACCGCCGAGGTTCTCGAAGCGCATCGGCCCGTGCGGCCGAATCCGAAGGTCCTAGCGCTTACGCAAGACCGGCTGATCGAGAAGCAGTTCATGCGCGGGCTGGGCGTCGCCACGGCAGACTTCGTCGATGTCTGCGACGTTGATTCGCTTGCGCGCGCCGTCGCCCGGCTCGGCCGCCCCGCGATCCTTAAAACACGGCGCTTCGGCTATGACGGCAAGGGCCAGGCGCGGATCGGCGAAGGCGTCGACCTGACGCAGGCGCTCGCGTCTCTCGGCGCAGTTCCCGCGATTCTCGAAGGCTTCGTGCCTTTCTCGAAGGAAGTCTCCGTCGTCGCGGCGCGCGGGCTCGACGGCGATTTCCGCGCCTATGACATTTGCGAGAATGTGCATGAGCATCATATTCTTGCGACGACTATCGCCCCCGCCGCCATCGCCGACGAGACGGCGCAAGCGGCGATCGACATGACGCGGCGCATCGCCGAGGCGGCTGATTATGTCGGCGTCATCGCCGTGGAAATGTTCGTGGTGCCGGAGGCGCAGGGCGAGCGGCTCATCGTTAATGAAATTGCGCCGCGCGTGCATAACTCCGGCCATTGGACGCTCGACGGCGCGGTCACCTCACAATTCGAACAGCACATGCGCGCGATCGCCGGCATGCCGCTGGGGGCCACGCGACGGCACGGAAGCCAGGTCGTCATGCGCAATCTCATCGGCGCCGACGCCGACAAATGGGCGGAGATTCTGGCTGATGATGGCGCTTGCCTGCATCTCTACGGCAAGAAAGAAAGCCGCCCCGGCCGCAAGATGGGCCATGTGACTCGCGTTTTTCCCTAACTTCCGGAAGGACCGGTGCATAACGACAACGCACGAAACCGGTTCGGGTCGCGGTTTGGCGCGCAACGGCAATTAAGAAAAAATAAGTTGACCGCCCAGCTCGACGCGCGAATGCTGCGGGACTAGTAGTAAAGCAGATTCGTGCGGAGGAACCGCTCTTGCAGACGCCCAATTCAGAAGACCAGAATACTGTCGAACTGGCCGCAGGCATTGTCGCAGCTTTCGTCTCTCACAATTCGCTGCCCGTTGCGGAGCTGCCGGGACTGATCGCTTCTGTCGACGCAGCTTTGCGTCGCCTCGCGTCAGGCGCGGCGACGGCGCCGGTCGTCGAGGAAAAGCCCGAGCCTGCCGTCCCGGTCCGCAAATCGATCACGCCGGATTATCTCATCTGCCTCGACGATGGAAAGAAGTTCAAATCGTTGAGGCGGCATCTGGCGGCATTGGGCATGACGCCCGACCAGTATCGGGCCAAATGGGGCCTCCCTCCGGACTATCCCATGGTAGCGCCGAACTATGCCGCGCAGCGCTCGGACCTCGCCAAGCAGATGGGTCTCGGTCAGGCGCGCAAGAAGGCGGCTCCAGCCCGCGCCGGCCGCAAGCTGAGGGCAAGCGCCTAGCAGGACAATCGGGTTGAAGCCTTGGCGTGAATTATCCCTCCCTTTGTGGGGAGGGTGGCCCCGCGGATGCAGGGACGGGTGGAGACGCCTCCGCCATCGGTCTTTCGGCCGATTTGGCCTCCCTTCCGTCAGGGGATCGACTGCCAGAACAAGAACCTGATTTTGCCATCCGGCGCGAGGCCGATGCGCCATTCTGCATTTTCATTCTCGAACGCCACGTCGTAGACATCGCCGCCCACAGGACCAACGCCCCGGAACGCCACGTCTTTTACGGTCCCTTTGGCGGAAAGCTCTTCGACGATCACGGATAAGCTAAGCTGAATTTGCGCCGAAAGGCTATCGACGAATTGGGCGGGATCGACCTTCCCGCTTTGCATGGTCGCAATGATGCGGAGCGCATTCTTCTCGCAAAAGTCCGTCAACTTTTGCGGAATGCTCTCTAAAGGCGCGGTCACGATGCGCGGTTTCGTGTGCGCAAACAAAAACGCGGCCCCGGGAGGCAGCGCTTTGCTCAGTCGATTGCTGAAGGACTTACGAGAATTCCATGATCACCGCGTCGACGGCAAGGCTGTCGCCGGGCTTGGCGAGGATCTTCTTGATGGTCACGTCGCGCTCGGCGCGCAACACATTCTCCATCTTCATGGCCTCGACCATGCAGAGCGCCTCACCCGCCTTCACTTCCTGCCCTTCCTTGACGTCGATGGTCTTCACGAGACCCGGCATCGGGCAGAGAAGATGCTTGGAGGCGCCGGCGTCCTTCTTCTTGGGCATCAAGGCGGCAAGCTCGGCCTCACGCTGAGTATAAACGCGAGCCTGCACGCTTACGCCCTGATGGGCGAGCTCATAGCCGTTGAGGATCGCCCGCGCCTGCACATAAACGGTGCGGCCGTCGACATCGCCCTTGAAGACAGATTCTCCGGGCCGCCATTGCGAGGAGACCCGATGCGCGCGGTTGTCGGCGCCGAAGAATTGAACAACGAGCGCCCCCCCCTGCTCCTCGATCGCGACGTCGTAGCGCGTATCGCCCAGCATGCAGACGCGCTCCCGCGCGAATTCGACGGGGCGACCGCTCATCAGCTGGCCGCTGATCATGCGCTTGCGGGCGTTGCCGATGTGATCCATCAGCGTCGCGACGGCGGCAAGCGTCAGCGCGAGGTCGCCCGTGGGCTCCGGCGCTGAGAAACCCTCCGGGAATTCCTCGGCGATGAAGCCGGTCGAAAGGTTCCCCGAGCGCCAGCGCTCCATCTGCATGAGCGTCGACAGGAAGGGGATGTTGTGGCGGATGCCGTCGATCACGAAACGGTCCAGCGCGTCCGCCTGCGCCTGGATGGCGCGTAGACGATCTGGCGCATGGGTGACCAGCTTGGCGATCATCGGATCATAGTGAATCGAGATCTCACGGCCTTCGGTGACGCCCGTATCGTTGCGGACGGTGATTCCGTCTTCCTTCTTCTCTTCCGGCGGGCGGTATTTCACGAGGCGGCCAATGGAGGGCAAAAAGTTGCGAGTGGGGTCTTCGGCGTAGATGCGGCTCTCGACCGCCCAGCCGTTGATCTTGACGTTTTCCTGCGTGAGCTGCAGCGGCTCGCCCGCGGCGACGCGGATCATCTGCTCGACCAGGTCGATGCCCGTGATGAGCTCGGTGACCGGATGCTCCACCTGCAGGCGGGTGTTCATCTCGAGGAAATAGAAGCTCTTGTCCTGCCCCGCGACGAACTCCACCGTGCCGGCGGAGTCGTAATTCACGGCCTTCGCGAGCGCCACGGCCTGGGCGCCCATTTCGGCGCGGGTCGCCTCGTCGAGCAGCGGCGAAGGGGCTTCCTCGATCACCTTCTGGTTACGGCGCTGAATCGAACATTCGCGCTCGTTGAGGTGGATCACATTGCCGTGCTTGTCGCCGAGCACCTGGATTTCGATGTGGCGCGGGTTCTGGATGAACTTCTCGACGAAGACGCGATCGTCGCCGAAGGACGAGGCCGCCTCCGAGCGCGCGCGCGTGAAGCCTTCAATCACCTCGGCGTCGTTGAAGGCGATGCGCATGCCCTTGCCGCCGCCGCCGGCGGAAGCCTTCAGCATCACCGGATAGCCGATGTCCTTGGCGATCTTCACCGCCTCTTCCGGCGATTCGATCACGCCGAGATAGCCCGGCACGACACTCACCTTTGCTGCCGAGGCGAACTTCTTCGATTCGATCTTGTCGCCCATCGCCTCGATGGCGCGCTGGTTCGGGCCGATGAAGACGATGCCCGCATCCTTCAGCGCATTGGCGAAGGCCGCGCGCTCGGAGAGAAAGCCGTAGCCCGGATGAACGGCCTCGGCGCCCGTCTCCTTACAGGCGGCGCCAATCTTGTCGATGAGCAGGTAGGACTGCGCGGCGGGGGGAGGTCCGAGATGAATCGCTTCGTCCGCCATCTCGACATGCAAAGCGTCGGCGTCGGCGTCCGAATAGACGGCGACCGTGGCAATGCCCATCTTCTTAGCCGTCTTGATGATGCGGCAGGCGATCTCGCCACGGTTTGCGATCAAAATCTTGCGAAACATGCGATCCCCGATTGCCCTTTTGTCCTTGGCGCAACGGCGCAGCCACTCTTCTTTTCGAGAGCCTGCCGCGCCTTCTCCCTTGGAGCGCATGCCGCAAAAGTTGATAGACTTTTACGACAAGAATGTGCTCCAGACCTCTGATTTTGCGTGATTTCTTGTCGCCCGCATGATTCCATGCGAGCGAAAAGCGCGCGAGACCTCGTTACTTTGCTTCCGTCTCGTCCTCAGAGCGCCTCTCCTGCACGCTATCGACGATGCCGAACGATTTCGCCTCTTCCGCCGACATGAAGTGATCACGATCGAGCGTGCGCTCGATCGTGTCGTAGTCCTTGCTGGTGTGGCGGACATAGATATCGTTCAGGCGCTTCTTGACCTTCAGAATGTCCTCGGCGTGACGCTGAATGTCGGACGCCTGGCCCTGGAAGCCGCCCGAAGGCTGATGCAGCATGACGCGAGCGTTGGGCAGCGCGAAGCGCAGGCCGGCCTCGCCGGCGCAGAGCAGGAGCGAGCCCATCGACGCCGCCTGGCCGACACAGAGCGTCGAGACCTTGGGCTTAATGAATTGCATGGTGTCGTAAATGGCGAGCCCCGCCGTCACCACGCCGCCCGGCGAGTTGATGTAGAGAGAGATTTCCTTCTTCGGATTTTTCGATTCCAGGAAGAGGAGCTGGGCGATGATGACCGAGGCCATATGGTCTTCGACCGGCCCGGTCAGGAAGATGATCCGCTCGCGCAGCAGGCGCGAATAGATGTCGAAGCCGCGCTCGCCGCGCGACGTATTTTCGATCACCTGCGGAATGAGATACTGGTTGTAAACCTCGATCGGATCACGCATCGCATCGCCTTCCTGCGCGGCTCCGGGAGGAGGCGCGCGGTCTGACCGGCCGCAAGGCAATTGCTCCAACTTGCCCCGGGACCGTCATGTGGTTTTGCCGGCTGGAGAGGGCTCCGCCGGGAATTTGTCGCCCCCTCATATGCCGGAGCGCGCTGAGACGCAAACGAAGGTTACGCTCTGGGGGGCTGGGCAATGATCTGGCAAGCGCTGCGCCAGAGTCCGGGCAGACAGGAATCCGGCTTGGGAGGCGGCAAATACCTCCCTTTCGCCGGGTCGAGCTTTCTCAGCAACCGCAGCATTGGGGCTCGCCCCACCCGTCCCCCGCCTTACGGCGGGGCCCCCTCCCCGCAAAGGGGAGGGATGAGTTCACGCCCCGGCGTCGGCTTGCCGCCTTACGCCTCGTCTTCTTCCTTGAAGAGCTCTTCCTTGGTCACGGTCTTGTCCGTGATCTTGATCAGCTTCGAAAGATGATCGACGACGCGCTCTTCATAGATGGGCGCGCGCAACTGGGCGAGCGCCTGCTCATTGTTGCGGTAGAAATCCCAGACCTGCTTTTCCTGGCCCGGGAACATGCGCACGCGCTCGACGAGGGCCTCGGTCAAATCCTTGTCCTCGACTTTCACGTCGGCGTTCTGGCCGATTTCGGCGAGAACCAGGCCGAGGCGCACACGACGCTCGGCGATCTTGCGGAACTCGGCGCGGGTCTCTTCCTCGGTCTTGCCCTCTTCGGCGACCGGCTGGCCGGCGCGGCGGCTCTCGGCCTCGTGCTGGCTCCAGATATTGTTGAATTCCTGCTCGACGAGCGTATCGGGAAGCTCGAAAGAATAACGCGCGTCCAGGGCGTCGAGCAGAGCCCGCTTCAGCTTTTCGCGCGAGACCTTGTGGAAGTCGGCTTCGAGATTGCCCTTCACCGCCTCCTTCATGGCGTCGAAATTCTCGAACCCATATTTCTTGGCGAGCTCCTCGCCGATCTCCAGCGACTTCGGCGCGGCGACGGCCTTTACCGTCACATCGAATTCCGCGTCCTTGCCCGCGAGATGCTTGGCGGAATAATCCTCGGGGAACTTCACATTCACCAAGCGCTGCTCGCCGACGGCGGCGCCCTCGAGCTGATCCTCGAAGCCCGGAATGAAAGTGTTCGAGCCAAGCACGATATCGATGTCGCCCCCCGTGCCCCCCTCAAAGGGAACGCCGTCGAGCCTGCCGGTGAAGTCGATCGTGAGCTTGTCGCCCTTCTCGGCCTTCGCCCCCTCCTCGCGCGGCTCGAACTCCTGAGCGCGATCAGCGAGGTTCTTCAAGGCCGTATTGATGTCCTCGTCGCTCACTTCGGCGACCGGACGCTCGAGAGCAATATCGTCGAAAGAGCCGACATCGAATTTGGGAAGGGTCTCGAAAGTGACGGTGAAGGCGAAATCGCCTTCGGCCTCGAGCGCGCGCTCGACCTCTTCCTGACCGCCAGGGAATTCCAGCTTCGGCTCGACAGCGATTCGCAGCTGATTATCTTCGACGATTTTGCGATTGGCCTCGTTGACGACGTCCTGCAGGACGTCGCCCATGATGCCCTTGCCATAGAGCTTCTTGAGATGGGCGATCGGGGCCTTGCCGGGGCGGAAGCCCTTGATCTGGGCCTTGGCCTGCATCTCGGCCAGCTGCGCGCCGAGCTTGGCCGCGAGGTCGGCCGCCGGCAGCACAACCTTGAATTCCTGTTTCAAACCCTGCGAGGAGGTTTGGGTTACTTGCATTGTCGATCGCCTTCTTAGAACTTCGAAGCCGCCGCGCGCGCCGCCGGCGGCTTAATTTTCCGCGAAATTGCGGCGTTTGGTGCGGGCGGAGGGAGTCGAACCCCCACGACTTTCGTCACCGGAACCTAAATCCGGCGCGTCTACCAGTTCCGCCACGCCCGCGAGAGCGGCCCCGTCTGGACCCGCCGCGAAACCTATAGCCCGCCTGCGCGGGCGCCGCTCTATAGCATGGCCGGCGCGGGATGCTCGAAAAAAATACGAAGAGGGAAACAGACGCCTTGTCGGCTTCGAACGCCTAGTGGTCAAAATCTTGAAGACGTCGGACCCGGCAATGCGCCGACCTTGTTGAAAGCTTAGGTTCGCGACTTTCCCGAAGCCGTTCAGTTAGAGAAAGGAGCTGGCATTCACAATGCCAAGGCGCAGCCATATTCTACGAAAAAATCGCGCCGTTTTCTCGTGCCTCCTCCCCAGCAATATCCATTGGCCGCTTCGCGCTTGAGGGCTTGGCGCTTCGCAGGCGAGCCAAGACGTTCCGCAGGCGTCCCACCGACCCGTAGCCGTTTCAATTCGACGCCCGCACCCCATTTACGACTAACGGAGAGGATGAAAATGAAAGAGAATTCCGCCCTGAACCTCAGTCTCAGTCGCGAGACTGCGGCCTTTCTCCTCGATCTCTTAAGTCGGGCCGAAACGCCGCCGGGCGACGAGAAAAAGGACGCGCTCCGCGACATGATCAGGGCGGCCCTACACACGCCGCAACAACACCCTCTCGAAGCGGCTAAGGAAGAGGCGCGCACGAACCTGGCGCAAGCGATTGAAAATCTCGCGCAGGCGCAACGTGCGCTCGCGGAGTCGCTCGCGCATGGCAACGAAAGCGGCCAGCGCACGGCCTCGGCGGCGGTCAGCGCCGAGGAAACCAGGCGACAAGGCTCGCAGGCGGCGTATGACGCCGCCGCGGGAAAGGCGCTGGAAGCAAAGGCTGAAAGCGCCGAGAGAAATCCCCGGACCGCCTATGCGAAGTCTGAGAAAGCCCATGGCGATGCGCTTGCGGCGCTGCAGCGCTATGAGCCCATGGCCCAGGAGATTTTAAAACTTTTCCAGGTCCTTTCCTTTCACTCCGATCTCGCGCTGGCGGATACCGAAGCAGCCGACGAGGCGAGAATCAGCCCTCATGCGGCAAAAGCGGCCGATGATCTCCGAAAAGTTCTCCAAGAGCAGAAATTGGGTCATTCGGAAGCCGTGACGAAACACGTCCTTGCGGCCTTGCACGAGCTGGAGCTGGCCGCGCATATTCGGGGCTAATATGACCAGTCTAGAGCGACCGGTCCTCAAGGCTGAGGCCCACCGGGCCTATGCAATTCCTTATCCGTTAATTCGTGGCTGGGTCCAGATTGGTCCAACGGTAACCTCTTGCGCCGTTCCACGTCGCGGATATCAAGCGTTTGATTCCGACCACTAGAATAGGTCGATCCGCCGCGTTTCACGATACAAGAAGGGGTTAGGCGCTCATGTTGCCCCCTGCCCTCCCTTTGAGCCATACGGGAATAGTCGAATTGGACGCCGAAGGACCGCCGCCCCATGCCCTCGCACTCCCGCCGCGCCTTCCTCGCGGGCGTCGCCGCCAGCGTCATCGCCCTCCCCGCGCGCGCGGCGCCGCAAGCCGGCCCGCGAATCATCGAGGCGCGGGCAGGCAAGGCCAAGCTCGGCGCCAATGAGACGAACATTCTCGGCTTCGAAAGCGTCACGCCTGGCCCCGTGCTGCGCTACAAGCAGGGCGAGGAGCTTGCCGTCCGCCTCGTCAATAAGCTCGACCTCCCCGCGACGATCCACTGGCACGGAATGCGCGGCGAGAACGCCATGGACGGCGTCGCGCCGCTGACCCAACCGGCGGTCACCCCAGGCGGTTCTTGGGACTATCGCCGCAAGCTGACGGAGCCCGGCCTCTACTGCTACAGGCCAAGCGCTTACGGTAAGACGCCCGAACTCATGGGGCGCGGCCTCAAGGGTCTCCTGGTCGTCGACGAGCCCGAGCGGCTGCCTGCCGACCATGACCTGCTTCTTGTCCTCGATGATTGGCGCCTCGACGAGCAAGGGAGGCTCGAAGGCGCCTTCGACAACCCCGCCGAGGCGCGCGGCGCCGGGCGCGTCGGTCCGACTCTTGCCGTCAACGGCGAGGCGCCGCCGTTGGTGCGCGAGTTTCAGGCAAATGCGCGCGTGCGCGTGCGACTCGCAAATCTCGCAAATGCGAGAATCATGATCCTCACGTTCGACGGCGTGCAGCCGTTCGTCGTCGCGATCGATAGCCAGCCTTGCGAGGCCTTCGAACCGGTTCGGCGCAGCATCCCGGTCGCCCCCGGCGCGCGATTCGAGCTCATCTTCGACATGCCGGCGACGGAAGGCGCCAAGGCGCGCGTCATCCTGCGCGGGCCCAATAATAGCGAAAGCGAGATTCTCGTCGCCACGGCGAAAGGGGCGCGGTCGGAAAAGCGGGGCTTGATCTACTCCCTGCCCCAGAACCCGGCGCTGCCGCCGGAGATCAAGCTCAATAACGCGAAGAAAGTGGATCTGATTATCGAGCCGGGGCCGGCGGGCGGCCCCGGGTGGATTATCAACGGCGCGGCGACGAACGGCTATGAAGGCCCGCCGCTGTTCAGCGTGAAGCGCGGGACCCCCGTAACTCTCGGCTATGTCAACAAGTCGGATGTTCCGCTGGCGATGCATGTGCATGGCCACGCCATGCGCCTCTTGCACGATCTCGACGATGGCTGGGAGCCCTACTGGCGCAACGGCGTCATTATTCCCGCCCGCAAGACAAAGCATGTGTCGTTCGTCGCGGATGCGGCGGGCAAGTGGGCCATCCACGACGACATTCTGGAGCATGAAGCCGCAGGGCTCGCGACCTGGTTCGAGACTCTGTGACCGAAGCCGAGTCCACTGAATCTAGACGGTCTTTGCGTCGTTTGAAATAAAACAACGAATTTACCGTTTCTTTTAGACTTTCGCGCCACACTCACTCGCAGGATCAAACACAACCCTGCGTTGTAATAGCGAAGAATTGGCTGACTACTCAAGGTTTGCCGCTCTCTGCCGCCGGACAAGGACATGCCCGTCGCCCCTACTCGTCGGCCTTATCCTTCGGAAGGCGGTCGGAAGGATGTCCGCCAAGAGCGGCAAAGGCGCCGTCAGCGCTTGGCGCAGGAGCATATTCGATGACGGACATTGTCTTTCGCGGCCCCAAAGATCCGGGGGAATTTCCGCATTGGCGCTTCGAGACGCTGGACATTGACTACCATCCGCAGACCGCCTCGATCTGGATGAATTATCGCGCCGACGCCCCTCAGTGTTATACTCTTACAATGCTGGTCGAGCTGTTGCAGTTGCGCGATTCGCTCCGCGCGCTCAGCGAGTCCGCATTCATCGGCGGCTTCCCTTTCCGCTACCTCGTCATGGCGGCCAAACGGCCCGGCGTCTTTTCTTTGGGGGGCGACCTTGCCACATTCGCCGCAGCAATTCGCCGCCAGGATCTCTCGACGCTGGTCACCTATGCGCATGCCTGCGTCGATCTTGTGTACAGCTATTCCCAGAGCCTCGATCTGCCGATCGTCACCCTTTGCGCGGTGCAGGGACAGTGCCTCGGCGGAGCGCTCGAGGCGGCGCTCGCCTTCGACTTCATCATTGCGGAAGAGAACGCCATCTTTGGCCTTCCCGAGGTTGCTTTCAATACATTCCCTGGCATGGGGGCCGTCACCATGCTGACTCGCCGCGTGGGCTCCGCGCTCACCCAGCAGATCATCATGAGCGGAGAAACCTATACCGGCCGCCAGATGTTCGAGCTGGAAGTCATCGACGAGATCACGCCGCCGGGCGCATCGCGGGAAGCCGCCGTCGAATGGATGCGCGAATCAGGCGATAGGAAGTGGCGCCGGCGGCGCGCCATTGCCGAAGCGAGACGACGCAGCCACCCCGTAACCCATGATGAACTCATCCGAATTACTGAATTGTGGGCCGAATGTTCAGCTAGGATCGACGAGCGCGACCTGCGTCATATGGAGAGACTCGTTCGCGCTCAACAGCGTTTGATCGGCGCTCGGCAAAAGGCGCCCGAAAACGACAGATTACTCGTATCGAACTCTTCGTGAGACGACAGGAAAACCGTATGACGAGTGTCTCGGCGAATCCCAAGCCCGCGGAAGCTGAAATTTATGCGGACCTCGTGGAGACTCTGTTCGACACCACGCATACGCTGATCACCGGCATTCTTTCGGGAGTCCTCGTTCCTGCGATCGCCTGGTTTTCTACCGGAGAGCGATCCTATCTGGGGCTGGTCGCCCTCATGGCGCTGATCGGCGCCTACCGCGTTCACGTCCTGGTTTCGCATCAGCGCGCGGCGATAGAGGTTCGCCGCCGCGACGCGGCCACATGGGAGCGCCGCTATGGCGCCGGCGCCATCAGCTTCATGGCGGCGCTCGGCGTTTCCACCGCGATATTGTTCAACTACCATTACCATGAGATCGCTGGCTATTACGGCGTCATCATCATGACGGGCGTGACCGGCAATCTCGCAGCGAGGAACGCGGCTCGCCCCAAAATTGTGTTCTGGCAGATGATGGGCACATGCATGCCCCTGGCCATTACAATTTTATTGAACTTTTCTCCTTGGTATTGGGGCATTTCGGCATTTCTGATCTTCGGCGCGATGTCTGTCTTCCGGACGACAAATTTTCTTAAAGGCCATCTCGAATCCGCCCTCCGCAACGGCCGCGACGCCATGCGGCAACGCCAAAAGTTCAGCATTGCGCTCAACTCGATGACCCATGGTCTCTGCATGGGCGACGCCTCCCTCACGATCTCGGTGATGAACAGGCGCATCGTCGAGTTCTTCGGCATTGTCGCCGCAGCGACGCCGATCAAGCTAGATGCTCTGGCTCACGCCATTGGCCGCAGCGCCGCCATGCCCCAGGCGGAGATAGAAAAATTCACGGCGCTCTGGGTGCGCCACGCGGCAATGCCGCATCCCACGGCGTTCATGCAGAAAATCGGCGAGCGTTACTTCGACTTTCACTGCGAGCGGGCGCACGGCGGCGCTTTCGTCACTGTCATCGAGGACGTCACGGTCAAGCAGCGCGCGTTACACGAGATCGAACGGATCGCCCATTACGACGAGCTCACCGGCCTTCCGAACCGCTACCATTTTCAAGACGCGCTCGGCGCCGATATGCTTCGACTCGACGACGCCGGCGGGAGCCTCGTGCTCATCGACATCGACCTGGACCGCTTCAAAGAGGTCAACGACACGCTTGGCCATATGGTCGGCGACCAACTTCTCGCCCATGTCGGCGCACGACTTGGCGCCTGCGCGCCGGCCCCCAATCTCGTGGCTCGGCTGGGCGGCGACGAATTCAGCATTTTGATGCGCGCCTCGGACGAGGCGCCCGACATTGATGCGCTGACGAGCGGCATTCTGAAAGAGTTGAGCCGCTCTTTCCAGATCGATGGGCATCGAATCACCATTGGCGCAACCATTGGACTCGCGATCGCGCCGCATGACGCCGACACCCCCGTCGGCCTGCTGAAATGCGCCGACCTGGCGCTGTATGAAGCCAAATTGAACGCCCGCGGACGAGCCGTGCGCTACTCGGCGAAAATGCAGGAGGCGATGGTCGAAAAACGGGAGATTGAGGAGCGGCTGCGAGAAGCGTTGATAAGGGACGAGTTTGTCGTTTTCTATCAGCCGATCGTCGATTCACGCCGGGGCGCGATCGTCGCAATGGAAGCGCTGGTGCGCTGGCGCCACCCGGAGCGGGGGATGATTTCCCCTGGCGTTTTTATCCCGGTCGCGGAGGAGACGGGTCTGATCGTCGAAATCGGCGCCTGGGTGCTTGGCCGCGCGTGCCGTGATGCGGTCGCCTGGCCATCGAATGTGCGGGTCGCAGTCAATCTCGCCCCCAAGCAGTTCCATCAGGCGGACATTGTCGACTCGATCGCCGCCGCTCTCGTCGAGAGCGGTCTGGAACCGGACCGACTCGAACTCGAGATCACCGAGTCCACGCTGATCAACAACACAGAGGATGTGGAAGAGAAACTCAGGAAAATCGAGGCCCTCGGCGCACGCCTGTCTCTCGACGATTTCGGGACGGGCTACAGCAGCCTCAGCTATCTCAACCGCTTCCCTGTGAAAAAAGTGAAGATCGACCAGGCGTTTTCCAGGCAGGCGATCGAATCTCCGAAAACCCAGGCAATCATCACCGCAATTTCGGCCCTCGCCAGGGATCTCCAGCTCGACCTTGTCGCGGAAGGCGTGGAAACGCAGGCTCAGCTCGGCTTCATGGCGAGCAAGAACATCTTTCTGATCCAGGGCTTTCTCTATAGCCGGCCGCGCCCGATCGAGGAGCTAGCGCCGCTTCTCGTATGCTGGGCGGACGCCCCGAAGCTTGAGAGCGCCGCCTAGCTGTAGCGTCTGAGGAGGTTGTTCACCCGAGCTGAAGGCTTGAGAGTGGTCGTTGCCACACGATGCACTCGGGACTTCTTCGGATGAACAACCCCCACAAGAATGCGCGAACGACGCCGC
>JAMBEQ010000061.1 GCA_024506175.1 Methylocystis sp. | reverse complement strand
CTATGTGGCCGCCGGCGATGGCGTGCAACGCACGTCCCATCTTCAGCCGATGGCGCCCTTTGGCCTGAACGAGCTCTTCCGTCGCTGACAGGAAGAGTGTCGACGTGATTGATCCCGCGGTTCGCCGCGGGATTTTCTTTTAGAGCGCGTTCCGCAAAAGTTGACGGGACTTTTGCGATAAGAGGGCGCTCCAGTTTTTATTTGATTTGGCGCGATTTCTTTCCGCTCGCATGATTGCGAGCGGAAAGCGCGCTAGAGCGGAATGACGCAGTCCTCGAAGGCGCCGTCAACGGACTCGCCCCACGCGCCATGGAAGGCGTCGAGCCGCTCGCGCGCGAGCGGGCGGCCGCTCGAAACGATCGCTTCTAGCGGCGCGAGATAAATGCACTCATCCGCGCCCTGGGCGTTGAGCCGTTTGCGCCGCCTCAGGCCCGCGGCCGCGAGGTCGAGCACGTCGCGCCCGATCTCGCGCAAGCTTCGACCTTCTATCATCGAATTGAGCGCAAGCGTTGGCACGTCTTCACGCAACTTTTGCCTCGCGCTTGCGCTCCACTCTTTGGTGAGCTGATACGCCTGATCGAGCGCGGCGCTGTCGTAGAAAAGGCCCGCAAACAAGGCGGGCAGGGCCGTCATATGGGCGCGCGGACCGCCGTCGGCGCCGCGCATTTCCAGATAGGTCTTGAGCCGCACCTCGGGGAAGATCGTCGAAAGGTGGTTTGCCCAGTCGGACATAACGGCGCGCTCGCCGGGGAGCTGTGGCAGGCGGCCCTCGAGCAGGTCGCGGAAGCTCGCGCCCGCGACATCATGATAAACATCGCCGCGCTTGACGAAATACATGGGCACGTCCATCGCGTAATCGACATAGCGCTCGAACCCGAAGCCATCCTCGAAGG
The DNA here is from genome assembly GCA_024506175.1 of Methylocystis sp. GTDB lineage: Bacteria > Pseudomonadota > Alphaproteobacteria > Rhizobiales > Beijerinckiaceae > Methylocystis. The sequence continues at coordinate 10,258 of JAMBEQ010000061.1, read as the reverse complement.
CGAAAGGAAGCATGCCTGTGCGGTCGGGGTCCGTGTCGAGCCAGATATAGGAGCGCTCGGATAGTCGCCCGGTTGGCTTGCTGTCGAGGAAGGGGGAGTTGGCGAAAAGCGCGGTGATGAGCGGCTGGAGCGCGAGGCCAACCCTCATCTTCTCGACCATGTCGGCCTCGCTGACGAAGTCGAGATTGGCCTGGATGGTGGCCGTGCGGAACATCATGTCGAGACCGCGTCCGCCGACCTTGGGCATGTAGGCGGCCATGATCTTGTAGCGCTGCTTGGGCATGACCGGCGTCTCGGCGCGCGACCATTTGGGGCTCGCGCCGAGGTCGAGAAATTCGATCCCCAGGGCATGGGCCACTGCCGCAAGGGCCGAGAGATGCGCCTCGAGCTCCTCGGCGGTTGCATGAATATCGGGCAAAGGCGCCCCTGAAAGCTCGAACTGGCCGCCGGGTTCGATCGAGATCGCGCCGCCGCCGTCCGTCTGGGCAAGGCCGATGAGGGCTTCCTTGTCCATGATCGGCTCCCAGCCGGTTGCTTCCTGCACGCCTCTCAACAGGCTCGCGACCCCGCAGCGTCCGTCGACGCAATCGTAAGGCGCCGGCGCGCGCGTATCGGAGTAGAAGGCGATTTTTTCATGTTCGGTGCCGACGAGCAACGGCGAGCCGGAGGTTTTGCAACCGGCTGCGAGCCATTCCACGAGCGCGTCTCGGGACGCGATCGGCGTCGTGTCTGTTACGTCGCGAGCCATTGGCGATTCAATATTCCATTTCGGCGGCGGTCGAATGACCAATAGGGCGCGCGGTGAAAAAGGGCAGGGTCGCGCCGGTTTCCGATTACGCGAGGGGCAAGCTTGGCTCCAAGCGGCCGGCGACGATGGATGCCGGAAAAGCAAACCGGACGCAAGAGCCGCGGCGGAGGTTGGCTTGGTTGAACGACCGCGACCAGAAAAATCAGGATGAAACTCGCCGCGCGGTTAAAGATTTGGACAATCTTTTCGCCTTAGTTATTGGCGAGCGGGAGGTCCCATGCGCAATATTTTCCGTCGATTTCTGGCCGATGAGGTCGGCTCGACCTCATTGGAATATGCCGTCCTCGCCTCCCTGCTGTCGATTACCATCATCGTTGCGACAACGAGCATCGGCACTAATCTCAAGTCGCTTTATTTCGAAAAAATCGTGGCGGGGTTCAACTGATTCTTCTGCGCGGGCGCGTCAAGGGGCGTGAGCCGCTGCGGCTGGCGCCGCCCGTGCGGCTCTCTGGCTGGCCGCTTGACAGACTCGGAGCGGCGCGACATTGCTTCGGGCCAATCGACGCCAATTATGGGCGGACGTCCAGACGGGCGAAACGTCACCGAGCCGCCGGCCAAGCCGTGCGGCGCCATCGCCAAAGGCGCCCTAATGAATGCTCAGCCTGGCGGAGCGAAGCCGCCGCTCAAGATTCTCCTGTGCTCGCCGCGCGGCTTCTGCGCCGGCGTGGTCCGCGCCATCGACGCGGTCGAGCGCGCGCTCGCGAAATTCGGGCCGCCGGTCTATGTACGTCACGAGATCGTTCACAACCGCTACGTTGTCGAATCGCTGAAATCGAAAGGCGCGATCTTCGTCGAGGAGCTCGAGGAAATCCCCGCAACCGATGCGCCGGTGATTTTTTCTGCGCACGGCGTCGCCAAATCCGTTTCGACGGAGGCGAAGGAGCGTAATTTTCTGGCGATCGACGCCACCTGTCCCCTCGTGACCAAAGTGCATCGCGAGGCCGAGATCCATTGGAGACGCGGGCGGCGCGTTCTGCTCGTGGGCCACTCGGGCCATCCCGAGGTCGTCGGCACCATGGGTCAGTTGCCGGAGGGCGCTGTGATCTTGGTCGAATCTATCGCAGACATAGAGGCGCTCCAATTTGACGAGGCCAGCCTCGCCTATGTCACCCAGACAACGCTCTCGCTCGACGACTCGCGGGAGATCGTCGAGGCTTTGCAGAGACGTTTCCCGGCCATCGTCGGCCCGCACAAGGAAGATATCTGCTACGCCACCACGAACCGTCAGGCGGCGGTAAAAGAGGTGGCGCCAAATGTTGACGCCGTCATCGTCGTCGGCTCGCCCAATTCCTCCAATTCGCAGCGCCTGCGCGAAGTCGCCGAGCGCGCCGGCGCCCCCGCGCAGCTCGTGCAGGGCAAGGGCGAGATCGACTGGTCCGTCTTCGGCAAGATCTCATCGCTCGGCATCACCGCTGGCGCGTCGGCGCCCGAAGTCCTCGTCGAGGAAATCATGGACGCCTTCGCCGAGCGCTATGAAATCTCCGTCGAAACGGTTTCGACGGCGGACGAAAGCGTTTCCTTCCCGCTGCCCAAGGAGTTGCGGGCGATGGCCTGATGGGGCGTTGCTCTCGGAAAGACCCCCATGGCCGTTTACACCCAGGTCGACGACGCAGAGCTGATTGCTTTCCTCGCGGCTTATGACATCGGCGACCTCCTCTCCTGCAAGGGCATTGCCGAGGGGGTCGAGAACTCGAATTATTTCCTGCACACGAGCCGCGGCAGCTTCATCCTCACGCTCTACGAAAGGCGCGTGTCTGAGGGCGATTTGCCTTTCTTCCTCGGGCTAATGGAGCATCTCGCACGGCGAGGCGTAACTTGCCCGCAACCCGTGCGTAACCGCGCCGGGGAGGCTCTGGGGCGCCTTGCGGGGCGACCTGCGGTCATCGTCACGTTCCTCGAAGGCTATTCGGTCCATCATCCCGAGGTCGCGCACTGCGCCGCGCTCGGCGAGGCGCTGGCGCGGCTGCATCTCGCCAGCGCGGATTTTGCTTTGCGCCGCGCCAACGCCCTTTCGGTGGATGCCTGGCGACCGCTCTTCGAGCCGGCCGCCGCGCGCGCCGATGAGGTGGAGCCGGGGTTGCGTGAGACCGTCGAGGCGGAGCTCGACCATCTGGAGCGCAACTGGCCGCGCGATCTGCCGAGCGGGGTGATCCACGCCGATCTCTTTCCCGACAACGCCTTTTTCCTTGGCGATAAAATGTCGGGGGTGATCGACTTCTACTTCGCCTGCAACGACGCCTACGCCTACGATCTTGCGATCTGCCTCAACGCCTGGTGCTTCGACGAGGCCCGTTGCTTCGAGATGGACAAGGGCGCGGCCCTCATCTCCGCCTATCGGCGCGTGCGTCCCTTGAGCAAGGCAGAGCTGAAGGCCTTTCCGACCCTCGCGCGCGGCGCGGCGATGCGTTTCCTGCTCACGCGCTATGTCGATTGGCTGAACGTGCCCAAGGGTGCGCTGGTGCGGCCCAAGGACCCGCGTGAATATCTCGCCAAGCTGCGCTTCCATCAGACGGCCGGCGCATTCCTATGACCCGGCGCGTCGAGATCTGGACCGACGGGGCCTGCTCGGGCAATCCGGGCCCCGGCGGTTGGGGGGCGATAATGTGTTTCGGCGGTGTCGAGAAAGAAATATCTGGCGGGGAGCCGGAAACGACCAATAACCGCATGGAGCTGATGGCGGCGATTATGGCTCTGGAGACGCTGACGCGTCCCTGCGCCGTCGATCTCTACACGGACTCGCAATATGTGCGCGGCGGCGTCACCTCCTGGATCAAGGGCTGGAAACTGCGCGGCTGGAAGACTGCGGACCGGAAGCCCGTCAAGAATGTCGAGCTCTGGCAAAGGCTCGAGGCCGCCGAAGAGCGGCACGATGTCGCCTGGCATTGGGTGCGCGGCCATGCCGGGGATGAGATGAACGAGCGGGCCGACGCCCTCGCCCGCGCCGGCATGGCGCCTTTCCTGCGACAGCAGCGCGCGCCTGGCTGAGGCCGTCTTGCACGGCGACCGCGCCCGCCTATTTCTTGATTAAACCCAGGACTCTCTTCTTCACTTCCGGGGCGTGGCTCAGGTCGCGTCCCCTTTTGGCGTGTATCCAGCCTGCCGGCCCAGGCGCGCATTTCTCCCAGCGCGCGGTCCAAAGATTTTCCTCTCGGGCGATCGTGCTGTAAATTCAGACCTCGGGGCGCGTCGCCGCGCCGGGATGGGTCGACGATGAACAGGCATATTCTCGTGCGCGCCGCCGTCTTGGCGCTCTTCTTCGCATCGCCGCTTTACGCGCAGGACATGCTGCAAGGGGTGGACCTTTTGCAGCCCGCTTATTCCCAGTCCGAGATGACGCGCGCCGAGGTCGAGGCCGCGGTAAAGGCTGGTCGCACGGATTTCTCGGGCAAGAGCCTGAACGGCCTCGATCTCTCCGGCCTCGATCTCTCGGGCGTCAATTTCCGTGCCGCGCGCCTCAACAAGGCGCGTCTTTCGGGGGCGAAGCTCGACGGGGCCATACTCGATCAAGCGTGGCTCATGCAGGCCGACTTTACGGGCGCGTCTTTGAAAGGCGCGCACGCCTTCGCGGCCCAGATGCAACGTCTGCGCGCCGACGGCGCGGATTTTTCAGGCGCGCGGCTCGCCGGGGATCTGACCGGCGCTTCGCTGCGCGGCGCCAGATTCGACGGGGCCGACCTTTCCGCCGACATGAAGAATCAGTCGATGGGTTTGATGCGCGCCGTGTTGCGCTCGACGGTTCTCGAAGGCGCGCAATTTCGCGGCGCCAATCTCATGAGCGCCGACATGCGTTTCGCTCATGCGGCGGGCGCTGATTTAACTAACGCCAATCTGATGAACGTGGACGCGTCGGGCGCCGACCTCGTGGGCGCGATCTTCACTGGCGCGATGACGAAGGACCTCGACCTCGACTCGGCGGAAATCGACGCGGCGGCGGAGGGCGTCGCGTTGCGCGAGGCGCAACATCTCGATCGCGCCCGCCGTCGATGAGCGAAGCAAAAATCCGCATTGGCGTCGATCTCGGCGGCACAAAGATCGAGGCGATCGCGCTTAATTCTGCGGGCGCCATCCTGGCGCGCCGCCGCGTCGCGACGCCGGCGCACGAATATGACGAGATTGTCCGCGCGATTGCCGGACTCGTAAACGACATCGAAACAGAGGCCGGCCGCGAGGGAACGTTAGGGGTCGGGGCGCCGGGCTCGATTTCGACGCATACGGGGTTGGTGAAGGGCTCCAACACGCAATGCGTCAACGGCAAGCCGCTCGACGTCGATCTCTCGCGGGCCCTCGACCGGCCCGTGCAGGTCGAGAACGACGCCAATTGCTTCGCGCTCTCTGAGGCGATCGACGGGGCGGGGCGGGGCGCGCGCGTGGTGTTCGGGGTTATCATCGGCACGGGCGTTGGCGGCGGGGTTATCGTCGATGGCAAGGTCCTCGCCGGTCGCAACCATATAGGCGGCGAATGGGGGCACACGCCCTTGCCTTGGATGCGCCCCGACGAATATCCGGGCGCGCGCTGCTTCTGCGGCCATGACGGCTGCGTCGAAACATTTTTATCGGGGCCGGGGCTATCGCGCGATTATCAGCGGCGCGCCGGCGCTTTTGCGAAGGGCCAGGAAATCGAGGCGCGCGCCCAGCGCGGCGAGGCGGCGGCGCTTGCCGCGCTCGACGCCTATCAGGATCGCCTCGCCCGCGCGCTCGCCATGGTGATCGATATTCTGGACCCCGACGTCATCGCGCTCGGAGGAGGGGTCTCGAATATCGCGCGCATCTACGACGGGCTGACGCAGCGGGTTGCGCAGCACGCATTCACCGATGCGTTGGACACGAAGATCCTCCGCAATGTCCATGGCGATTCGGGCGGCGTGCGGGGCGCCGCTTGGTTGTGGCGGGAGTTGGACCGCTAGCGCGCTTTCCGCTCGCATGGAATCGTGCGAGAGACAGGACATCGCGCCAAAATCAATGATTTGAGCGCATTCTGATCACCAAGCAGGCTCGCGTCAGCGGCAGGGAATCGCGAATACTCCGCCGTATTCTCCGGCGCGGCCAGCCAAACCCCCTCCTCACGAAAAAAGCGCGCAAACAGGAATCTTTCGCCGGCGCTCGCTCGCTGGCCGCCGGCATTTCCGGCGGCGGGAAGGGCGACGTTGGACCGCAAAAATTTGTTTCAGGTGGATCTAGGAGGTTCGTGGATTAAAACGTAATCAGACTGACTAAGAAATAATCAAAGTGCTTATTCAACTGGCGACGAGTCGTTGGTCTTTGCCGCGTTGGAGGGCAATTATCTGGAGGGAATGGAATGACGCGCACTCGGATTTTCATTACGGTGCTTGCAATCGGGACCGGCTTCGCTTCGGCGGCGCTTGCCTCCGAGAGGCACAAATCCACGCACCCCAAGGACTTTTTCGCGCGCGTCTCGGATGATGCTCCGGGCGATATTACGTCCAGCGTCCCGCAGGCGGCTGCGCGACCCGATTGTTTTGTCTCCTATACGCCGGCAGAAGCCACGCGGAGTATCCGCCATTGGACGGGTAAATGTCGGTAGTTCCAGGGATTTTCGAGCTTTCGTCCGTTGAAGGCTTATCTCCAAAGGCTCGACGCAATCGTAACCGCTTGTCTGAGCTCGAATCCGGATCTCCTCCAAAGGCTGGGGGCGCGCAAGGAAAAGCTGTCGGACCTAGGTGACCAAATTCGCTTGTTCGATGTGAAGTGGTTGCTGATGACCGACTTTTCCGACCAGCGGTCCAAGGCGAACATCGAAGCTTTGGAATGCTGGTGGAATATCAAGCGCGACGCGCTTTCCTCCCAGTCGGACGAATGCATCGGTTTCGTGTATGACGCCTTGAGGCACCTATCTCGATAGAGAGAAAACGCCCCACGCTGAAATTCACGCGCGGGGCGATTTCATTTTTGAGGGGCGTCCATCAGAGGCCTTCTCGGACCGTCCTGCGCGCGGTTTCGCTGTTAGCTTTCTGAAACAGAGCGCTAGATTTGCGTTTGCCGCCCAAAACACATATGCGGTCAGCCGCTGGCGGGTCTGAGGGGTGACGCGCCGGAGGGCCAGGGGCGCGCCCTAGTCTGGGTCGAGCGGGACATCACAAATGGGCGCCTCGGGCGACGCTTCCAATTCGTTCAAGAAGCTGGCCTTTCTTTCTTCTGGCACGCCGGAGGCCGACGAGGCGCGCGTGCGTCTCGTCGATAAATACGGCGACACGCCGCCCGAGGAGGCGGATTGCATCGTGGCCCTGGGCGGCGACGGGCTGATGCTGCGCACGCTGCATAGGTACATGGATTCCGGCAAGCCGATCTACGGCATGAATCGCGGATCGGTCGGTTTCCTGATGAACCAATATCGTGAAACCGGCCTGCGCAAGCGCCTTGCCGAGGCCAAGGCGTCAATCATCCACCCGCTTCTGATGAACGCCACCAATGTGCGGGGCGACGAATGTTCGGCTCATGCGATCAACGAGGTGTCGCTGCTGCGGCAGACTTCGCAAATCGCCAAGCTGCGCATCCTCATCAACGGCCACGAGCGCATGCCCGAGCTCATCACGGATGGCGTTCTTGTGTCGACGCCCGCCGGCTCGACCGCCTATAATCTTTCGGCCAACGGGCCCATCCTGCCGCTCGATTCGCCGCTCCTGGCGCTCACGCCGATCTCTCCCTTCCGCCCTCGCCGCTGGCGAGGGGCGCTGCTGCCGGACGCGGCCAAGGTGCGCATCGAGGTGCTGGAAGCGGCCAAGCGGCCAGTCTCCGTGGTTGCGGATCATGATGAATTCCGAGACGCCGCCTTCGTGGACGTAGAGATGGACCACAGCGCCAATCTCATTTTGCTCCATGACCCCGGCCATTCCCTGGAAGAACGGATCCTGCGGGAGCAGTTCGGTTATTAACGGCGGCTTGCCCCGAGGCGGTCCGCCCAGCGAAAACGGGGCCGGGCGGCCTCGATCGATACGCGCCGCAGGTTCTCATCTTGCCAGTGGCGTGCTAAGGGGCGCTGGGGCGGGCTGTCGCCCATGAGATCAAGGAGCACACGGCTTGAGCAGGAACGTCCCGATGGCCCAAGATCAGGAAGAGGGCGGGATTCTGGAGACCATCAAGGTCATCATCCAGGCTCTGGCCATTGCGCTCGTCATCCGCACCCTTCTGTTTCAGCCTTTCAACATCCCATCGGGGTCGATGATTCCGACGCTGTTGATCGGCGATTATGTTTTTGTTTCGAAATACGCTTACGGCTATTCGAACTATTCCATGCCCTTCGGTCCGAACGTTTTCTCCGGGCGACTTCTCGCCTCGCCGCCCAAGCGCGGCGACGTCGTGGTTTTCAAGCTGCCGCGCGACAATGAGACGGACTATATCAAGCGCGTGATCGGCTTGCCGGGCGATCGCATCCAGATGATCGAAGGCCGACTCTACATCAATGGCGTTGTCGTGCCGCGCGAGCCGATCGAAAAGGCGCGGACGGAAAATCGCGAGGGGCGCGAGACTCCCGTCGCGACCTACAAGGAGACGCTGCCGGGAGACGGCCAGCATGCCGGCGTCGAGCACACGATCATCGAAATTGAGGGCGACCATGGCATCAACGACAACACCGAGCTTTTCGTCGTGCCGCCGGATCACTATTTCATGATGGGCGACAATCGCGACAACTCAACCGATTCCCGCATCGCGCCAGAGCTCGGCGGCGTTGGCTATGTGCCCTTCGTCAATCTCGTCGGCCGCGGGGAGGTCATCTTCTTCTCGGTCCAGAAGGACGAGTCCGCGCTCGCCTTCTGGCGCTGGCCCTGGTCGGTGCGCTGGGACCGGCTGTTCAAGCCGGCGCATTGAGCGGGTTAAATGGCGCGGGGCAAGCCGGATCTCGCGGCGCTCGAGGCGCGCATAGGGCACGTCTTCAAGGATAAGGCCCTGCTGCGCTGGGCGCTGACCCACGTCAGCGCAGCGACTCAACGCCCGGACTCTTACGAGAGGCTGGAGTTTTTGGGCGACCGCGTGCTTGGCCTTGCCGTCGCGCATATGATCTTTGAAAGCTTCGCGGACGAAAGCGAGGGCGTGCTCTCGCGCCGTCTCGCCGCGCTCGTGCGCAAGGAGACTTGCGCGGAAGTCTCCGAAAGCTGGGCCATTGGCCCTTATATACGGCTCGGCGAGGGGGAGGCGCAGACCGGCGGGCGCAAGAAACGCGCGATCCTCGGCGACATTTGCGAGGCGATCATCGGCGCGGTCTTCCTCGATGGCGGAGCCGAGGCCGCGGAAGCGGTGGTGCGCGCCGCCTTTGGCCCTAAAATGCACGAGGCGGGACGGAGCCTGCGGGACGCCAAGACGGCGCTGCAGGAATGGGCCCAGGCCCGCCGCCTGGCCCCCCCGCGCTATCGACTGGTGACCCGCAGCGGCCCCGATCATGCGCCGTCTTTCGAGCTGGCGGTCGAGATAGAGGGCTTTGAAGCCGCGGTCGGGGCGGGCGCCTCGAAGCGCATCGCAGAGCAGGCCGCCGCGGCGGCCTTTATGGCCCGGGAGGGCGTGCAGGAGTAATCACGCTCCTGTGGCGTTGATCCGCTTCCCTCCCCCTTGCGGGGAGGGTTAGGGGGGAGGGGAACGCGGCGTCGGCGCCGTTGAAATCCAACGAACGAGAAAATGGGACGGAATTGAGCGACACCAACGCCATGGAAGAAGAAACCCACTGCGGCTTCGCGGCGCTCGTTGGCGCGCCCAACGCCGGCAAGTCGACGCTGCTCAATCAGCTGGTCGGCGCGAAGGTTTCGATCGTCTCTCGCAAGGCGCAGACCACGCGAGCGCTCGTGCGCGGCATCGCTATCGACGGGCGGGCCCAGATCGTGCTCGTCGACACGCCCGGCATTTTCAAGCCCAAGCGCAAGCTCGATCGCGCGATGGTGGCGAGCGCGCTCTCGGGCGCCGCGGACGCCGATGTGATCGCGCTGCTCATTGACGCCCGCAAGGGGCTCGATGAGGAGGCCGAAGCGATCCTCAAGCAACTCGCCGAGGCGAAGGCGCCCAAGATTCTCGTGCTCAACAAGGTCGACATCGTCCCGCGAGAGAAGCTGCTCGCGCTGACCGCGAAGCTCAATGAGCGGCAGAAATTCGAGGAGACCTTCATGGTCTCGGCCTTGACCGGCGATGGCGTCCAGGATCTGCTTCACGCGCTCGCCAAGCGCATGAAGCCAGGGCCATGGCTATACCCTGAGGACCAGCTCTCGGACGCGCCGCTGCGGCTCCTCGCGGCCGAGATCACGCGTGAGCAGATTTACGAGCGGCTTCACGACGAATTGCCTTATCAATCTACGGTCGAGACCGACATGTGGACAAATCAGAAAGACGGTTCGGCGCGAATCGAGCAGACGATCTACGTCGCGCGCGAAAGCCAGAAGAAGATCGTCATCGGCGAGGGCGGCAAGACGATCAAGGCGATCGGCGCCGCGGCGCGTCGCGAGATTGCGGAAG
>JAMBEQ010000060.1 GCA_024506175.1 Methylocystis sp. | reverse complement strand
TTCATCTGCGCCTTCATGCCGGCCGCGCCGAGGTAAAGCTCCGCGGCGATCCCCGCTTGGCGCAGCTGCGCGACCATGCGCTGATAGTCCGTCAGCCGGTCGCGGTCGAGCACCAGCACCACAACGGGCCCAACATGCGGCCGCGCGGTGACGATAGGGCTGCCGACGAGCTTCAGCGCCGCGAAAAGGCGCGAGACGCCAATGGAAAAGCCTGTCGCCGGCGTGTTCTCCGGCCGAAAACGGCCCACGAGCCCGTCATAGCGCCCGCCGCCGCCCACCGAGCCGAAGCGCACAGGATTTCCCTTCTCGTCGCGGGTCTCGAAGGTAAGGTCGGCTTCGAAAACCGGGCCGGTGTAATATTCCAACCCGCGCACGACGGACGGGTCGATCCGGATTCTGTCGGGTCCATATCCCGCGTCGCGCGCGAGGTCTTCGATCTCGAGCAGTTCCTCCGCGCCCCGCGCGCCAATCTCGCTCTTGCCGAGGAGGCCAAAGAGATCGAACTGCGGCTTGCCGTCCTTATACTGGCCGCCAAGGCTGAAGGAGAGGATGGTGTCGATCGCTGGAAGCGGCAGCCCCGCGCCTTTGGTGAAATCGCCGCTTTCGTCCTTGCGGCCATCGCCCAGCAATTGTCGCACGCCGTCGGGGCCAAGGCGGTCGAGCTTGTCGATGGCGCGCAGCACGACGAGACGGCGCCCGGCGTTTTCCGCGCCGCCGACGCCGATCGCCTCCATGACGCCGTCGAGCACCTTTCGGCTGTTGATCTTGATGACATAGTCGCCGCGCGCGATGCCGAGCTTTTCCAGCGCATCGGCAGCCATCATGCAGATCTCGGCGTCCGCTGCGGGCGACGCCGAGCCCACCGTATCGGCGTCGAACTGCATGAACTGGCGGAAGCGTCCCGGCCCCGGCTTCTCGTTGCGATAGACATGGCCGCAGCGATAGGAGCGATAGGGCTTGGGCAGCCGGTCGAAATTCTGCGCCACGAAACGGGCGAGCGGCGCGGTCAAGTCGTACCGCAGTGACAGCCACTGCTCGTCGTCGTCCTGCAGAGAAAAGACGCCTTCGTTGGGACGGTCCTGATCCGGCAGGAACTTGCCGAGCGCGTCGGTATATTCGAAAGCCGGCGTTTCGAGCGCCTCGAAGCCGTAAAGCTCATAGACCGACCGGATGACGTCCAGCATGCGCCCCGTGGCCGCAAGCTCGCCCGCCTCGCGATCCGCGAAACCGCGCGGGCTACGGGCTTCAACCTTCAATTTCTTTTCGTCCGACATGTCGCCTTCGCCAGGAGGGGCGCTCGATTATCCTCCCCTCGGGGGAGGCTCGCATCACGAAGCGATGCGGAGTTGGGTGAAGCCTCAGGCGCGGGATGGGGCGGAGTCGCCCCCTCCCGCGACAAAGGCGGCCGACCTCCCCTCGCCTGCAGATCGGATTTTCCCGACTTGCTCATGGCGCAAGCCGGCAACAGCCGACCTGCGGGGGAAGGTGAATTCGCCGCCTTCCTAGCATTTTCCCAAGCGGAGGGAAGCCGAGCCCCGACGAAAAACCACCGGCTTGACGCAAAGGCGGCGTCAAACCCGAAGCAAGATGAATCGGATCAAGCCTGCAACCAGGAAGAAGAGCGCCACGGCCCAACCCAATCCCGCGCCTCCTGCGGCGAGCTTGCTGAACGTCGAGATCAGACCATCGGCGAAGGTAAACCAGTAGGCGACCGCGATGATCAGGAACAAATAGGTCAGGCCCGTTTTCGCCCAGCCCATCGGGGCGTGCTGCCGCAGCTGCGCCAGCGTTTTCGCCAGCTTTTCGGATGGCGGCAGATCCGCGTATTCCCCCGAGCGCCAGCCTGCCAGAAGGCCAGAATAGTCCCGGCTGGAGAAAAACTGCGCAACAGCGAATAAAGCGACCGCCGCCGCCCACCACCCGCCGTAAAGCCTTGCCGCCTCGCCAACCAGCGGCGGAAACGACGGAAGCAAAAGGATTACCAACGCGATCACGAGCGGATAGGCCGTCCGGGTCGGCCAGGGCTTGCGCCCGAAACAGAAAGCAAGCGCGAATTGGCCCGCATAAAGAATGACTGCGACGATACAGATGCTCCAACCGAGGACCGGGGCCCCCCACCAGTCGTGATCAGGAGCCGAAACAACCAGAAGCATGAAAAGACCTGCGAGGGCGAATCCGAGCGGCGCGCCGATGCGCAACGCGCCGAAGATTTTATACAGCTGGTTCTGGCTCCGGGCGAAAAGCGCGGGAGGCTCTGCCGCAGCGAAGGGTTTGGCGCCCCGTACAATGAATTTGGCGATTTCTCCCCAATGCGGCTCAGTGATCGCGCCGCCGTGCCCGCCAAGGGCGTATCCAGCCGATTGCGTGAAATGCTGGTTATCTTTCGGCCATGAGACCTTACCTCCGGTAAGCGGCTTCTCTTCGAAGCCATCGAACCCCGCGCCGCCCAAATCGGTGAAGTATTCAAGGCTTTTTGGAAGAAGCGCGACGACCCAGTCCTCGCCGCCACGCGCATTGTGAAATCGTTCGATTCGCCGCTCGCGTACGATCCTAGCCCAAGGAAAGCGCGGATGGACGACACTGCCGGCGAAATAAACGCCACGAAAGCGCGCCGCCGGATAATCATGGAGGGCCGTGGCGCAAATATATGTGCCGTTGGAATGCCCGACATAATGGAAGTTCGCTGTCGGATAAGCGGCTTTCACGCTCACATATTTGTCCATGAACCATTCGACCTTGCTCTTGCGTATCCAAGGCAAGATAAATGGAAGCATCGGAAAAAAGCCGTAGCTGTTGGTCCAGGTCGGATAGAAGTCGACTCTTGCGGCGCCCTTGACACCGCCCTCCGAGGCCTCGGCGCTCGCCCATTCGCGCTTGATCGCCGCGGCGATGCGATGGGTCCAATTGCCGTCGTCGCGTATGCCATGCACCACGAAGACGACGTCGTTTGCGTCTTCGTCCACGGCGGGCGGCGCGTCAAAAAAGTCAACTGGATTGCGCAGGGCCTTTCCTAGGAGGTCGTTTTCCGACGCGGCCGCGAATTCGTCAGGGGTTTTTGTCAGCCCCGCGATGACAAGCACCTTACGCTCCGGGTCCGATGCGAGCTCGACAACGCCCTTGTGATCGGCGCCCGACATTTCTAGGAGGAAGTAGTTCTTCTTTCCGGTGCTCCCGTCGTCGGGGAGCCAGGCCAGAACGCCCTCGGCGTCGATGTCGATCTGGTCCTGCGGCGAGACGAAATCATCCTGCGAGGCGATGATTTGGACAACCAGCGGATTGGCGGTCAAGGGCTCGCCGGTTTCGGACCGCTGCGTCGCCGGATCTCCCAAAGGCGCGTCCGGGTGTCGGAGGTCGTATTTTTCTTGGATTTTCTTGTTATGCCAGCGCCGGTAGGCCATCCAGAGCAACCGGGTCTGGACGATGAATCGCGCACCCTGACGCATGTCGAGCATCGTGCGCGCCGGGGTCCATCCCCGCGACCCCCAAGGCTCGAAAAGCTCTATGAGGCGACCCACCAGGCCCAGGAAATTCAGCCCCGCGCTGGCCCACCAGCTGGTGCGAGGCGAGACGCTCCATCCCTTGTCCCAGGTCGCGAGGAGAAGGACTCGCGTCACCCTAGGAGCCCAGGCGCACGGTAGGAGCTTCGTCCTTTCGGCGCCGGGATGTGCGCCACCTTGCAGCTCGATTACCGCCTCGAGCAATTCGTCGCGCGCGCTGAAGCCATCGGCATAATCCGGCGGATTGAGAGAACCAGCAAGGAAGAGGCGCCGGGCGAGGGCGCCGCCGAGACTGTGGCCGATGAGGACGACCTCTTTATATCCCCCGGGAGTCAGCTTCTGCTTGTCCGACCAGATCTTATTCAGGCTGGCCACGAGGCCGAGGACGATCCTCTCGGCGCCGGTCATATCACAAGGGTTGCTGTGGGGCAGCGTTGGGCAGTAGACGTCGACATCGTCGCCGAGCGCCTGCTTGGCGGCTTCCGCGACGTGCTTCATCCCCTCAGCGTTCGATTTATACGCGTGCAGCACGACCGCAAGCTTGGTCGCCCCTGCCGAGGGCTTGAATTCGGGCGTGTTGAAGATTGGCCGTGCGTCGGTCACAGAAACAACTCCCGAAGAATTTGAGGGAGCTTGGACGCCGGCCTACGGGGGCGGTAATGAGCTGGAAAATAACATTGAGTAGGCGCGGTCGAACTGTCCTAAGCTTTCGGGCAGCCTAAGAGCAACCAGCGGCCAAAGCAACGACCGCGTGCGCGGCGGCTGTTGGCTGCGCCGCCCTCCGCTCCGCCGCGCTTTCCGCTCGCATATCATGCTCGGGACTAGAGATCGCGTAAATTCAGAAAGTTGAAGCGCATTCTTATCGCAAATCCTGTCAACTTTTGCGGAATGTGCTCTAAGCGATCATCACCCGCGCCGCGCTTTTCTCGTCGCCGAGCAGCTCCAGCGCCTTCGCCACCATCGCCTTCGAATCGAGCATGGCGCGCGCGAGCATCATCTCGTGCTTGTCGTGGTCGATGTAGGCGTCGGGGAGCGTCATGCTGCGGAACTTGAACACGCCCCGCGTTCCGTCGAGCAGACCGTCGTCGGAGAGCGCCTGGAAGACCTGGGCGCCGAAGCCCCCGACCGAGCCCTCCTCCACCGTGATCAGCGCTTCGTGGTTGGCGGCGAGGCGGCGGATCAGGTCGCGGTCGACGGGCTTGGCGAAGCGCGCGTCGGCGACGGTCGTCGAGACGCCGTAATTTTCGAGCTCCTCGGCGGCCTTCAGCGCATCCGCAAGGCGGGTGCCGAGCGTGAGCAGCGCGACCTTCGAGCCCTCCCGGATGATCCGCCCCTTGCCGATTTCGAGAACTTCGCCGCGTTCAGGCAGCTCGACGCCCACGCCCTCGCCGCGCGGATAGCGGAAGGCGATGGGGCCTTGGTCATAGGCGACGGCGGTCGAAACCATATGCATCAGCTCGGCTTCGTTCGCGGCGGCCATCACGACCATGCCGGGCAGACAGCCGAGATAAGCGATGTCGAAGGCGCCGGCGTGGGTCGGCCCGTCGGCGCCGACGAGCCCGGCGCGGTCGATCGCGAAACGCACCGGCAGATGCTGGATGGCGACGTCGTGCACGACCTGGTCGTAGCCGCGCTGCAGGAACGTCGAATAAAGCGCGCAGAAGGGCTTGTAGCCCTCGCAGGCAAGGCCCGCCGCGAAGGTCACCGCGTGCTGCTCGGCGATGGCGACGTCGAACGTCCGCCTCGGGAAATGCTTGGCAAAAATGTCGAGCCCGGTGCCCGACGGCATGGCGGCGGTGACCGCGACAACCTTGTCGTCGTGCTCCGCCTCGGCGATCAGCGCCTTGGCGAAAACGCCCGTGTAGGATGGCGCGTTGGCCTTGGGCTTATGTTGCTTTCCGGTTTCGACGTCGAACTTCACGACGCCGTGATATTTGTCGTCCGCCGCCTCGGCCGGGGCGTAACCCTTGCCCTTTTGCGTGACGACATGGACAAGCACGGGGCCGTCGTCCTTGTCGCGGACATTCATCAGCACCGGCAAGAGATGGTCGAGATTGTGCCCGTCGATCGGCCCGACATAATAGAAGCCGAGCTCCTCGAACATGGTGCCGCCGGTGATGAAGCTCCGCGAGAACTCCTCGGCCTTGCGCGCCTTGTCGTAGATGAAGCGCGGCAGGTGGGAGGCGAGCTGCTTGGCGGCGTCGCGGATCGAGCGATAGGCGCCTCCCGAAACGAGGCGGGCGAGATAGGCAGACATGGCGCCGGTTGGCGGCGCGATGGACATGTCATTGTCATTGAGGATGACGATCAGGCGCGAGTCGAGCGCGCCGGCGTTATTCAGGGCCTCGTAGGCCATGCCGGCGGACATCGAACTGTCGCCAATGACCGCGACAACGTGATTGTCGGCGTGCGAGAGGTCACGCGCCACCGCCATGCCGAGGCCGGCGGAGATCGACGTCGAGGAGTGGCCGGCGCCAAAGGCGTCATATTCGCTCTCGGCGCGCTTCGTGAAGCCCGAAAGGCCGCCGCCCATGCGGAGGGTGCGAATGCGATCGCGGCGCCCGGTCAAAATCTTATGCGGGTAAGTCTGATGGCCGACGTCCCAGATGATGCGGTCTCGCGGCGTGTCGAAAACGTAATGCAGCGACACCGTCAACTCGACGACCCCGAGCCCGGCCCCCAAATGCCCGCCCGTGACCGAGACGGCGTCGATCGTTTCCCGACGCAGCTCATCGGCGACTTGCTTGAGCTGGTTTGGCTGCAGCTTACGCAGTTCGTGCGGCGTCGGAATCTGATCGAGAAGGGGGGTCTTCGAGGTCTTCAAAGTTTTCTCTCGTCTCGGCTGTCCGAAATTACATCAGTTCTAGGCATATCGGCTAAGCCATGGCGGGGCAAATGGACAACCGCGAGCAGGGGTGGATTCTCTTTATAGTGTTGCTCGGGCGCAACGCACAGAATTTGCGTCGTATCGGCCGAATTGTTGGGAAATCAGTAGCGGTAGACTTGATCCAGCTCGAACTCGGGATAACCAGCCTCGGCCTGCGGCCGAGCGTGCGGGACCGCGCGGGCGCGGGCGAGGCGACCATCATCGGCCCGCCCAACCTTCGAAGCTCGCCCGGCCATGCGGGTTTCGCCGACGATCTCGACCGTCGCCCCCTGTTGCTCGACCCATTCGAAGAGCTGCCGGGCATTCGCGACCGAGAGGCGGACGCAGCCGTGTGATCGGGGGCTGCCAAGACCGCGCTCGAAACTGCCATGGATGGCGAGCCCGCGGGGCGAGAAGAAGATGGCGTAGGGCATGGGCGCCTGGTCATATTCGTCTGAATAGTGATCCGCCTCCATGCGCATGACGGAATAGCGGCCGACCGGCGTGTCGTAGCCTGGGCGGCCGCTGGAGATTTTCCACACGACCGTCTCGCCGCCGCCACGCGCCGCCGTAAGGCGCTGGGTCGAGAGGTCAATGGAAATGCGCACAGTCGCCAGGGCTGGCAAGGCCAGAGCCGTGCTGGCCACACTTGCCAGCAAAAGGAGACGACGAACATTTTTCATTCCTTAGCCCTAAACATGGACGCCCTCCCGCGTAAAGAAGCGCGCTGGGAGGGCTAATACTCTGGCGCCCGCCTTGAAGGCTGCGCCAGCGAAGGGCTGAGGCGCTGGCTGGACCTCTCTCATCGAGGCGCCCTCTCGCTTCAAAATGGAACAGGGCTGGGGATTGTCGAGAATGATTGCCTCGTTGCTGGACATGAAAGGGCTCGCTTCGGCGAGGGCGGAAGTCAAACCCGCGCCGAACCGCCGCCTTCCCCACCCGGCGGGCCGCGTGGATTTGCCCGCCCCGAACGCCCCTTTCCATGCGGTGGAGCTCTCTCCAGAGCAGATCGAGGGCTGCACGGGCGAATGGCGCCACCTCGCGACGCGCGCGCTCGAGCCAAACGCGTTCTACGCGCCCGCTTTCGCCATCTCGGCCGCGCGGCATTTCCCCGCAAGCGAGCGCCCGCGCCTCATCGCCGTGCGCGATAACGCTGATAGGCTGATGGGTCTCTTCCCGATGGGCGCGCGGGGCCCATTGTTCGGCGACGGGCTGATCCGGCTCTGGCTGCACAAGCAGTCCGCCCTCGCGACGCCGCTCGTCGACCGCGACCAGGCGCTTGAGGCAATCGACGCCTTCCTCGATTGGGTCGACGTCCACGGCAAATGCGCGGGCGTTGTATTCTCACGCATCCCCACGAACGGCCTCTTCCACGAGGCGTTGAAAAGGGCAGCCTGCTCTACGCGGCGTCGCATTGAGACGCTGTACGCGTATGAGCGCGCTACGCTCCTGCCGGGCGCGGACGCCAGCGTCGAGGAGCTTAGCGCCCGAGCCGGCGCCAAGAAGAAGCTCGCTGAGATCCGGCGTCAGGAAAGGCGCCTGGGCGAGATGGGCCGCCTGACTTTCGAGACCCACGAGAGCGAGGATGAAATCAAGAGCGCCACAGAGGAATTCCTGGCGCTGGAAGCCTCGGGCTGGAAAGCCGGCCGCGGAGCCTTCCTCTCGGAGCCGGCGCTCGCGACCTTCCTGCGCAGCGCGACCCGGCTGCTCGCGCGCGAAAATGGGTGCAAGATCGAGGCGCTGCGCCTCGACGGGCGAGCCATCGCCATGGGCCTCATCCTGAAAAGCCAGGATCGGCGCTATTTCTGGAAGATCGCTTTCGACGAGTCGCTGCGCTCGCAGGCTCCCGGCGTCCAGCTTGTTTACCAGCACACCAAAGCCCTTCTCGGCCGCGCCGATCTCGAGATGGTCGATAGCTGCGCCATCGCCAACCACCCGATGATCGACCGGCTCTGGCCGGACCGGATCGCTATTTGCGACGTAGCCGTGTCGCTGCGCGCCGCGCGCCAGAATGATTTCTCGGTGAGCTGCCGACGCGCGAAGGCCCGCCGGGAAGTCCGGGAGCTCGTCAAGCGCGCCGCGAACCGCCTCCTGCGCCGCAAGGTGAGCTGAGCAAACTGGTCGAGCCAACCGCGCCGCGACTTGAGAGAGCCCAAGGCTCGCAACCGGAAAGCGAGGCGGCGCCCTCGCCTTTTCAATCGGGATCGGTATAGTGCCGGCAACTCGCCAATTCCGGATTCCGCCTGTGACGCTCCGCCGAACCCGCCTCCTTGTTCTCCTGGCCGTTGCCGCCGCGACGAGCCTCTCGGCCTGCGGGCGGCGCGGGCCGCTCGAGCTGCCGCCCGAGGTTCAGGCCCGCGGCGAGGCGTTGAAAGCGGAACAGGCCGCCGCGCCGGCGAAGAACGCGCCCAAGCCCGCGCCCGGTCAAGCCGCGCCGACGCCGCCGGCGCCGCCGATCCCCGGCACGATCGGGAACCGGCCGCCGGAACAATATCCCTTCCCTCTCGACCCGCTGCTCTAAAGCGATGCATCATTTCGATTACCGCAACGGCGCGCTCTTCGCCGAAGACGTCGCCGTGTCCGAGCTCGCTGCGACGGTTGGGACACCTTTCTACTGCTATTCGGCGGCGACGATTCGGCGGCATTTCCGCGTCTTCTCGCAGGCCTTCGCGGGGCTCGACGCTCTCGTCTGCTACGCCATGAAGGCCAACTCCAACCAGGCCATGCTTCGCCTCCTCGCCGCGGAAGGCGCCGGCATGGACGTCGTCTCCGGCGGCGAGCTGGCGCGCGCCCTTGCCGCGGGCGTTCCAGGCGGGAAGATCACCTTTTCCGGGGTCGGCAAGACGGATGAGGAAATCGGCGCGGCGTTGGAAGCCGAAATCTTCTGCTTCAATGTGGAGTCGGAGCCAGAGCTCGAGGCCATCTCCCGCATCGCCTCGTCAAAGGGCTGCGTCGCGCCCGTGTCTCTACGCGTCAATCCCGACGTAGACGCGCGTACACACAAGAAAATCTCAACCGGGAAATCCGAGAACAAGTTCGGCGTGCCGCTGTCGCATGCGCGCGAGGTCTACGCCCGCGCCGCGAAACTGCCGGGCATAAGGATCGCCGGCGCCGATATGCACATCGGCTCGCAGCTCACCGACCTCGAACCCTTCGACGAGGCCTTCTCCTTGCTCGCGGAGCTGGTGCAGGATCTGCGCGCCGACGGCCACGCCATCTCCCATGTCGATCTCGGCGGGGGGCTCGGCATTCCCTATCACGAGGGCGACGATCCGCAGTCCTATCATCCGGAGCGCTATGCCGAGATCGTGCGACGGCATTTCGGGGGGCTCGGTTGCAAGCTCGTCTTCGAGCCGGGGCGCCTGATCGTCGGCAACGCCGGCGTGCTGATCACGCGGGTGATCTACGTGAAGCGGGGCGAGGCCAAGACCTTCATCATCGCCGACGCGGGCATGAACGATCTCGTGCGCCCGACGCTCTACGACGCCCATCACGATCTTTTGCCGGTTCGCGAGCCCGTCGATCGTGCGGAAATCGTCGCCGATGTCGTCGGCCCGGTCTGCGAGACCGGCGACTATCTGGCGCTCGGCCGCAAGATGCCGGAGGCGAAGCCCGGCGAGCTGATCGCGGTCCTGACCGCCGGCGCCTATGGCGCGGTGCAGGCCGGAACCTACAACACAAGGCCCCTGATCCCGGAAGTGCTGGTCGACGGCGCGCGCTATGCGGTGATCCGCCCGCGCCCGAGCGTTGCAGAGCTTATTGCGCTGGATCGCGTGCCGGAGTGGCTTTAGCTCAAAGCTTCAGTGGTCCGTTCTTTTCGCGATAGTCGCGATACCACTCGACGAGCGCCTTCACCCCCTCCTCCACAGAGGTCTGCGGGCGGTAGCCGGTGAGCCGCTCCAGAAGATCGGCGGAGGCGAAAGTGCGCGGCACGTCGCCTTTCTGCATCTCAAGATAATTGCGGATCGCCTTTTTCCCCGCCGCCTTCTCCAGCGTGTCGATGAAGTCGAGGAGGCGCGCCGGCGCGCCGCGGCCGATATTGACGATGCGATAAGGGGCCTGAGGCGAGACCGAGTCGTCGCCTGCGTCACGCTGCGGGGTGCAATCCATCAGCCGCGAAACCGCCTCGACGAGATCCTCGACATAGGTAAAATCACGCGACATGTCGCCGTGGTTATAGATGTCGATCGGCCGCCCGCTTTCGATGGCGTCCAGGAACTTCAGCGGCGCCATGTCGGGGCGGCCCCAGGGGCCGTAGACTGTGAAAAAACGAAACATGGTCGTGGGGATCGACCACAGATGCGCGTAAGAATGCGCCATGGCCTCGCCGGCCTTTTTGCTCGCGGCGTAGAGCGTCAGCGGATGGTTCGTTCTGTCATTTTCGTGGAAGGGCACGGTCGGGCTCGCGCCATAGACCGAGCTCGTCGAGGCGATAAGGAGATGGCGGGGCTCGAGCATGCGCGCGACCTCCAGCACATTGAACGTCCCGACGAGATTGGACTCGACGTAAGCCCGCGGATTTTCGAGGCTGTAGCGCACGCCCGCCTGCGCCGCGAGATGGATGATGACGTCGGGGGCGCTGCGTTCGGCCGCTTGCGTCAAGGCCGCCATATCCTCCAACATCGCAATCGTGTCGCGAAAGCCGGGCGCGCCAAGCAGGATTTCGCGCCGGGCTTCTTTGAGGCGGGGGTCATAGTATGGCGTCATGCCGTCGAAACCGTCGACCGAGTGGCCTTGCGCCAAAAGCCTTCGCGCGAGATGGAAGCCGATGAAGCCGGAAGTGCCGGTGATGAATACGCGCATGGGTCGCCTCGGGCTTTAGTGACGGACTGTCGCGGGCCGTCTTGGTAAATCAGCGCCGCGCTGTCAACGCGGCGCACTTTTTCTCGAACGGCGTAGAGCGAGAACATGAGCGACAGCGCCCGAGCTCCGACCGTGCAGCCGCTCTTTCTGCGGATCGTGCACTGGATCAACGCCGTCGCCGTCATCGCCATGACGCTCTCGGGCTGGCGCATTTATAACGCTTCGCCGCTCTATGGCTTCGAGTTTCCTGCCGGCCTCACGCTCGGCGGCTGGCTCGCCGGGGCGCTCGCCTGGCATTTCACAGCCATGTGGCTGCTCGCCATCAATCTTCTCGCCTATCTGCTTTACGGTCTCGCGACCGGACATTTCCGGCGGCGCTTTCTGCCGCTCTGGCCGCGCGAAGTCCTCGCCGATCTGTGCGACGTTGTCATTGGCCGCGCGATCCATGCGCCTGGTCGCTACAATGCGGCGCAGCGCGCGGCCTACCTTCTCGCAGTCGCCGCGATCATTGCCGCGATCCTCTCCGGCCTCGCCATATGGAAGCCCGTGCAGCTTCAGGAGCTCACCGCGCTCATGGGCGGCTTCGAGACCGCGCGGCGCGTGCATTTCTTTGCGATGGCGGCGCTCTTTCTCTTTCTTCTCGCGCATGTCGCGCTGGCGCTCGCCAACAAGAATTCGCTCGTCGCCATGGTCACCGGAAAATCGGAGCCGACGCCATGAAAAGACACAAGACGTCATTGGCCGATTTTCGCCCGCGGATCGAACGCATCGAACGCCGGCTGTTTCTCAAGCAAAGCCTCTCGCTCGGCGCGCTCACCATGCTTTCCGGCTGCACGCTGAAGGACGACGACGCGGTCGATCGCCTGCTCTTCGCGATGTCGCGCTTCAACGACGCCGCTCAGGCGGCGCTCTTCAATCCGACCAAGCTCGCGCCGATTTACGCGGAAGCCGACCTCACGACGCCCTTCCCCTTCAACGCTTATTACGATGAAGCATTCGCGCCGGTCATCGACGGCGACGCCTATCGGCTGCAGCTCTCGGGGCTGATCGAACGCAAGCGCCCCTGGCCCCTACGGGAGCTGCGCGCCTTGCCACAAGTCTCGCAGATCACGCGCCTTGTCTGCGTCGAAGGCTGGAGCGCCATCGGCAAATGGGGCGGCGTTCCTTTCAGGATATTTCTCGAGCGCATCGGCGCCGACACGAGCGCGCGCTATGTCGGCTTTCGCTGCGCCGATAATTATTCGACGAGCATCGACATGCCGAGCGCGCTGCATCCGCAAACGCTGCTCGCGCTGGATTTTCCCGGCCGGCCGGGCGAGACGAAATACGGCTTCCCGGTCAAGGTTCGTATCCCCACCAAACTGGGCTTCAAGAACCCCAAATTCGTCACCGAAATCTTCGTCACGAACGACAATCCGGGCGGCTATTGGGAGGACAAGGGCTACAACTGGTTCAGCGGCTCGTGAGCTTGTTCATCTTTGTGGCAGGTAGCGCCTTGAAATCTTCTCCGCGTCGCCTAGCGCGTGGCCAAACATCTCCACGCTGACACGATCTCTTGCTCACGGGCGGCCGGCGATTCGCTGGAAAGGGGTCTTTAGATGAGAGGGGATTTCATGATCCAGAATCGAAGCCAAGTGAATGGCATTCTTGCCGCCGTCCTGTCGGCCAGCATTGTTCCCATGCATGGCGCGCTCGCGAAGCCGAAGTCGCCTACCCCCCACAAGGCCGCCATCAAGAAGGTAAGCGCTCCGGCGGCGCAAAAGATCGATAAGCAGGGAGCGCTCAAGGAGACCGAAGGGGCGAACGCCCCCGCCGCCATCGCTCAATAATCGACGGCGACGAGATAGAGACCGTGCGGGGGCGCAACTTGGCCACACCGCGCACGGTCTTTCGCCGCGAGGGCGTCGGCGAGATCGTCGGCGGACCATTTGCCGGTTCCAATATGCTCCAAAGATCCAGCCATGGAGCGCACCTGATTATGCAGGAAGGACCGGGCGCAAGTGACGATCTCGATCCGGTCGCCCTCGCGGCGCACATCCAGCCTTTCGAGCGTGCGGACGGGCGAATTGGCTTGGCATTCCGAGGCGCGGAAGGTGGTGAAATCATAACGGCCGACGAGCCGCTGCGCCGCTTCGTGCATCGCCTCGGCGTCGAGCGGCCGCTTGACGTGCCAGGCCCG
>JAMBEQ010000059.1 GCA_024506175.1 Methylocystis sp. | reverse complement strand
TTCTTCGCCGGCAGCAGCTCGCCCGTGTCGGGGTCCATGATCTGCGCGCGATATTTCGGCGGCGCGGACAGATCGAGCCAGGTGATGCGCAACCCCATAAAATTCCCGGCGTTGTCGCGCGTCGCAGCGAGCATCGCCGGGCCTTCGTGCACGAGCCGCGCCATCGGCCGCTCATAATGATCTTTTGTCTCGCCGTGGAAATATTGCATGCCCATCGAGCGTAGCTCGGCGCTCGCCGGCAGATCGCAACCGCGCGCCGCGAGATAGTTGCGCACCAGCCCCATGTCACCGTGCTCGGCGATGTTCCATACCCGCCGCATGGCGGCGATGGTGCGTTGCCGATAGTGCTCCGCGGCGTCCTCGCGCCGCCTCGCCTCTTGCGCGCGCTTGTCGCGCAAGCGCTTGGCCTCGTCCTCGGAAAGCCCGCGCGCGCCGCCGAGATAATCGACCGCGCCGAGGAAATCCCTTCCCGTCGCGCGCTGGACGAGGCGAATGACGTCGCCGCCGTCGCTGCAGACCGCGCAGACCCATGTGTCGCGCCCCTCGATCTCGAAGCGCGTCGCCGAGCGGCCGCCGCCGCAGATCGGGCAGGAGCCGATCATCTTGCGCCCGCTCTTGCGCAGTTGCGCGCCGAGATCCCGCGCAACGGCCGCCAGATCGGCCCGCGCCTTGAGGTCTTCGATCTGGTCTTCGGAAAGTCTCATAGCAGCGGCCCCGAGACGTTTTCCGCGATCAGCGTAGACGGATAGTCGCCTGGGCGTTCGAGCCTTTGACGGCAAGGCGCAAGCCAGTGAAAACGCGTGCCGCAGGAAGTTGCATGCTGGCGCCAGATGACCCAGCAATAGGCAGTCGCCGTTGAAACGTCCTTATCGAGACGCCCCTTTACCATCGGCACCCGATCGCAGAATTGCAGGATCTCAGTCGGCGGATAGGGAGAGAAGAGAGAGCGAAAGCGCGAATCTGCGCTCACGCCGCCATCTAGCCACGCTGTCCGAACGAGAAGCGCGACGCCGGCTTTGGTGCGCTCCATTCCGGTGAGCGCAAATTGTTGGGCGAGGTTAAATGGCGGGTTGGTTATGATCCAATCCGCGTGGCGCTCATGCTTCCAGAGAAAATCGATAACCTCGCCATACCCGTAATCGTGCACGTCGGAGGCGAAGACATGGTTGAAATACTCGCCGAGCGGCCGCGCCATATGGCCTTCTCCGCAGGCCGGCTCCCACGCATCGTCGAAGCAAGATTTGTAAGCGCTCTTTTCAAGAAACTCGCACAGCGCCCGCGTCGCCCATGGCGGCGTTGGAAAATAATCCAGCGAGTCGTGCGGCTCTTTGCGCCGCGCCATAACGGCGGAGGAAGTGTTCTGGCTCATTTCCCGCGCCTCAATAAACGGATGCGCCGCGCAATGCGGATCTGGCGCTCGGTCGGGCGCCGCTCGACAATGACGACAAGGGGAGACAGCCGGCGCCGCCGCACGACGATGCGCAAGCTCATCAGAAGGCGAGCTCGCGCACAGCCGCAGCGCCGCCCCGCGTCGCCGGGCGGCCGCGCTTTGCCGGCTGCGGGCGCGGCGCATAGGCGATGCGCGCATGCGTCGCGCACCATTGGCACGGCAGCTTGTTCACCGTGCGCGAGACGCCCGGCGCGCCGCAAAAGACGAAATCATGCGCGCCATAAGGCCAGCGGCATTGGCCCGACCGCAGCTCGAGCAGGCCGATCGCCGTCTGAGGCGCTTGCCGCGTCGCCGTTGCAATCTCTTCCGGCGTCAATGCCAAGACGCGTTCGGGGAAAGCCCTACGCTTGACGATCGGCGCTGGCGGAGTGACTAGCGCGGTCGGCGGAGCCGCGACAAGAGGCTTTTGGGACTTTGTCGGCCCGGGCCATCGTGCCGCCCGCGCCTTCGCGGAGAATTCTTTCTTGGCTTGCGTTGCCGGCTTCCCGCGCTCGGCAATCCCGAGACGGTGAACCTTCCCCAGCACCGCATTGCGCGTGAAAGTCGGCCCCAAGCGCCCAGCAATTTCGCTTGCGCTATATCCGCCACGCCACAGCGTCACGAGCTCATCGATCGTCGTTTGAGTCCAGGACATGCGCCGCCCTTTTTTCCAGTTCTTCAGCCTTGCGCAGCGCATGCAGCGCGCGCAGGCCGAACTGCTGTTGACGCTTCACTTGGAACTCACTACGCGCCAGCGCGACTCTTTCCCGCGCCAACCATTTCGTGACCGCGCGCCGCCATTTCCGGGCGCGCCAAAGATAGAAAACCGCCAGCCAGCCGGTGACGCGCATCCCGCCTCAACCGATCAGCGCGTCGTGCGCCAACTCAAGCAACACGCCAATGACGACGCCGAACGCAACGTAAGTCGCCTTGCTGGCAAGCGCCTTCTCCAAAGCGGTGAAGATAAAATTCCGGATCATCATTTTTTCCCCAATTCCCGCCGCCGCGCTTCGAGCGCCGCCATTTCCCTTGCGATCTCGGCCTTCTCGGCGGCAATCACCGCTTCATCGAGCCAATCCAATCCCGGGCACACCGTCGCCAGAAACTCCGGCCCGTAGCAGCCGACGAGCGCGACGAACCATTTGAGCGAGGGCGCGCCGCCGCGCAGCCAATTGTCGACGGTATCGATCGAGGCGCCGCTGTCGGCCGCCACGCTCTGCGCGGTTTTGACGGGGAAGCGCCGTCGCAAATATGAAGCGACGCGGTCTCCCAGACTTGCCCCCAAACTTGACCCTGAAAAGGGGCAAACTTGCCCCTCGATTCCGCCAGACTTTCCCATGCCGATCTCCGACAGTGTTCCCGTCGGAGCGACAGAGGGGAAAAGGGCTTCATGCGTAGACAAGGACAACACGGCGCAACGCCTCCTCACCAATCCGATCCGGGCGATGGGACGCCCGGAGAGCCGCTGCGTCTTAAAAGAAGCGCGCAGGGCCCTTTCTTCCTCACGCGCGCTTGAGCGCCGCGCGCGAGGAAACACGATGCCCGGCGACGAGCGCCATGAGCGCCAGCGCCAAAGCGAAATCCAATCCGAAAACAGAAACGGCCCAGATGAAACGCAAGCCTCGCAAACCTGTCGTCATCATCATCCCCTTTCTGTTTCGCCGCTCCCGAAAAGGCCGGGGCGAAAGCCCCGGCAGTTAAGGGAGGAAACGCCCCAAAGGCCGCCGCCTGCGGCGGCCGTCGAGACATCCCCAAGGCCGCTGCGTGCAACGGCCGTCGGGGCTGCCCATGGCAGGGCTACGGAAGCAAAGACAGCCTGCTTCCTCTCCACGCAGGAACTCACTCCCGCGCGAAGCTCTCTCACCGCTCGGTTGCGAGCGGCAATTCTTTGCCGGCCGGCGCCAGCAGCGCCGTCAAATCCGGATGAATGTCGAGCGGGCGAAACCGCTCCGGCGCGTAAAGCCGCCCGGGGAAAGCGCTATCGCGCAGCGAAACGCGCAGGCCGAACAGCCTGTGTCGATGCGTGTCGCGGATGACATAGAGCTGGCCCTTTTTGAGCCCGCTCGCAAAGCGCGTGCGCCAGCCCGTGGCCCACATCCGCATTGGCCCATCGTCGACGCAGATCACCTCAGCGAAAGGCTTGAAATCCCGTGATCTCACGAGCGCCTCCCGATCAACGCAATCTTCTCGTCAGGCGCGACAACGCCGAGAATAGCCGCCGCTCCGGCGAGAAGCGTGATGAGCACCAATGCAATTCGAAATTCGCGAAGCGTGTTCATCTCTCGCCCCCATGCAGCCGCACGAAACATTCAAGAAGGAATTTTTCTTCCGATGCGGGGAAGATCACGCGGCGTTTTTCGCCATCGAGGTCACGAAGCGCGATCACGAGATCACCGCCCTCCTCGTAGACGGCGACGACAGAGGCAAACCGCAGGTCGCACTCCATCACGCAGACTCCCGCGTAAAAGGGCTAGCGATGTCGCGACGTCGAACGCCAATCGACTCCACGCGCTCAAGGTCATCGACCGAGAACGATGTCTTTGGGTCAGCGATGATCCTGAGCTTCCAATCGGAAGGGATGCCACGCTGCCGCCATTTGAAAACAGTCTCACGCTTCGCGCCTAGGCGTTCTGCGGCGGCTTCAACGGCGTCACGAAGGTCGATCAGTTTGTCCATGGCCTCAGTATTTGGACACTTCGTCCAAATGTCAAGCCGGACAAATCGTCTAATTTGAGTTGGGCAATATGGGAAAGGAAATTGGACTAGCCGTCCAATATAGTTCGCCACGCCATGAGCATCGACAATGACGAACTTTCATTCAACAAAGCGCTTCTTGACCGCGTGCGGGGGATTCGCGCAGCGAAAGGTTGGAGCGCCGAGGAAATGGCCATGGCGCTGGGGATCCCTGCGGAGCGTTACCGCAAATATGAGAAGCGCAGCCCTATCCCTCACTATTTAATCCCGCGCCTCGCCCTTATCTCCGGCCGATCAGCCGAGTGGATCTTGACCGGGAAAGAGACCCGCGCCTCCGGGAAAGTTCGAAGAGGGCAGGAATAAAAAACCTCCTAAATGATGCGTTGATAATATCCTTTTGCCCCATCCGAGCCGGACGCCGATGCCGGAATTTAATCTTCCGAACAATATTAGCCGAACCACGCGCTTGTAGCTGAATCATTCGAATCCTCAAAAAATACCAACGCAACCGTCATCTACGCTTAATAAGCGATAACATTTTCAATTCAATTCGCAACATGCGAACTGATTTACATAAGGTTTTTAAATATAAAGGATTAATGCACAGAATTATCAGATTTGGCGCGCCAGGATAGTCGGAGAGGCAACGAGCCTTCTACAATCCGCCTTAAACTGGGTTCAACCGGGCCATTGATAGTTGGACAATTCGTCCTTGACAGCTTGGACAGTTCGTCCAATTATGCGCGCCATACCGCAGCTCGCGGCATGGAGACCGCCGCTATGTTTGACCCGATTGCGCCCCGCAGACATCTCGACGAGCATCTTCTCGTTTCACGCATGGCCCGGGCTCTTGCGCCGTTTCATAACGTCGACATCAAAGGCCTCGCCGCGCTGGTTTTGAAGACGGAAGGCTTTTCGGCGCCGGACATCGCCCGCTGCTGGCGCGCCGCCGCCAGCGCCGTGCTCGCCAAACGCGCCGCCTTTTCAGGAGCGCGGCCATGATGCGCCCTTTCTCTCCCGCCGCCTATCGCCAGATCACGCGCCCGCTGATCCGCGCCGACGGGTCATTCGACCGCAAGAAGATTTTCGAGAACGGCCGCCGGCGTTTCGACCAAAGCCGCCGCCTGGGCGGCAAGCCGATCACCTGGTCGAAGGCGCTGTTCGAGGCCTGGCAATTGGCGCATCGGCAGATCGATCTCGCGCGGGCTTTCGACGCGGCGCGAACATCACGCGGTCGGGCGTTGACTAGCCCGAGACGCAACATCATTCCGCTCGCCGCCTGAAGGAGAATTTCATGGCCTTCGCCTCGCTCGGCGCCATGGGCGCCGTCTCCGACTTGCCCAGCGTCTCCGATCGGATGACGCGCGCCATCTGCGATATTCGCAAGCGCCGCGGCTGCATCCATTATGCCGAGCTGGCGCGCGATTTCAGCGACGACGAAATCGTCGACCATCTGCGCGAGTCGCTCTCCCGCGCGCGCCTCCGCATGCGCGCGCCATGGCCGACCTTTCCCGCCCAGATCGCCGTCGACGAGCGGGTGATCTCCATTCTCTCAAAAGACGAGCGAGCGATTGGGCTGGCCCAGAGCGAGCGGAGAAAAGCATGACCTGGATTCAAACAACCTATGGCGGCGCT
>JAMBEQ010000058.1 GCA_024506175.1 Methylocystis sp. | reverse complement strand
CGGGCCTTCTGACCCTTGACGCCACGGCCGCCGGTCTTGCCCTTGCCGGAACCGATGCCGCGGCCAACGCGCATCCGGTTCTTGCTGGAGCCCGGATTGTCGGAGAGTTCGTTGAGTTTCATAGCCGCGTCCTCACTTCCCGTCGACGATTTTGACGAGATGCGCCACCTTGGCGATCATGCCGCGCACCGCCGGAGTGTCTTCCAGCTGGCGCCTGCGGCCGATCCGGGTCAGACCGAGGCCGAGGAGCGTCTTGCGCTGACGTTCCGGACGACCGATCGCGCTGCCCGTCTGCTCGACGGTGATCTGCTTGCCATTCGACATTTCAGATCCTCCCCTTTACGCGTCAACGGCGTCGGCGTCGACGCCTTGGCGGCGCGCCTGGAGCGCGGAGACCTTGAGCGAGCGACGCGCGGCGACGGAGCGCGGCGAGTCTTCGCGGCCAAGCGCGTCGAAGGTGGCGCGGATCATGTTGTAGGGGTTCGACGAGCCCTGGCTCTTCGCGACCACGTCATGCATCCCGAGCGTCTCGAAGACGGCGCGCATCGGGCCGCCCGCGATGATGCCGGTGCCGGCCGGGGCGGCGCGCAGAACGACGCGGCCAGAGCCGTGGCGCCCATAGACGTCGTGATGGAGCGTGCGGCCCTCGCGCAGCGGCACGCGGATCAGCGAGCGCTTGGCGGCTTCCGTGGCTTTACGGATCGCTTCCGGCACTTCGCGCGCCTTGCCATGTCCGTAGCCGACGCGGCCCTTTTGGTCGCCGACCACGACGAGAGCGGCGAAGCCGAAACGACGGCCGCCCTTCACAACCTTTGCGACGCGATTGATGTGGACCAAACGGTCCACAAATTCGCTGTCGCGCTCTTCCCTATCCCGGTCGCGACCGCGACCGCCTTCAGCTTCACGCGCCATCTTTTCTTCCGTCACTTACGCGGCCATAGAGGCCGCTCGCTTCGTTTCTACCTCTCCCGCGCGCGGGAGAATAAACATCAGAACTGCAGGCCGCCCTCACGGGCGCCGTCCGCCAGCGCCTTGACGCGGCCGTGATACATATAGGCGCCGCGGTCGAACACCACTTCGGTGACGCCTTTCTCGGCGGCGCGCTCTGCGATCAGCTTGCCCACGAATTTCGCGGCTTCGATATTCGCGCCGGTTTTCAGGGACTCGCGGTTCGCCTTCTCGATCGAGGAAGCGGCGACGAGGGTCTGACCCTTCTCGTCGTCGATGATCTGAGCATAGATCTGCTTCGACGAGCGGAACACGGAGAGACGCGGGCGGCCATAGGCGCGCTCGCGGATCGCCTTGCGGACACGCGCCTTGCGGCGCTGTTCGATGCTGACATCCTTGGCCATGGAGCCTGGTCCTTACTTCTTCTTGCCTTCCTTGCGGAAGATGAATTCGTTGGCGTATTTGACGCCCTTGCCCTTGTAGGGCTCGGGGCCGCGCAACGCGCGAATTTCTGCAGCCACCTGGCCGACCTGCTGCTTGTCGACGCCGCTGATCATGATTTCCGTCGGCTTCGGCGTCGCAATGCTGATGCCGTTGGGGATCGGATAGTTCACGTCATGCGAATAGCCGAGCGCAAGCTGTAGGACCTTGCCCTGAACGGCCGCGCGATAGCCGACGCCGGTGATCTCGAGCTTCTTCTCGAAGCCCGAAGTCACGCCGACGATCAGGTTATTGACGCGGGCTCGGGAGGTTCCCCACAGCGCGCGGGCGCGCTTGGTGTCGTTGCGCGGGTCGACCTTGATGGCGTTGTCCTGATGCACGACGGAAACGTCGTCCGGCACCAGGAATTCGAGCTGGCCCTTCGCGCCCTTCACGGACACAAGCTGGCCGTCGACCTTGGCGGTGACGCCGGCCGGGACGACCACAGGCTTCTTGCCGATACGAGACATTGTTGCAATTCCTGTTCAGTCTGAGCGCCAGACAAGGTCAGAAGACCTTGCAAAGCACCTCGCCGCCGACGTTGTTCTCGCGGGCCGTGTGATCGGCCATCACGCCCTTGGGCGTCGACATGATCGTCACGCCGAGACCATTGGCCACGCGCGGAACGGCGTCGACAGCCGCGTAGACGCGGCGGCCCGGGCGCGAGACCCGCTCGATCTGCTTGATGACCGGCTGGCCGTCAAAATATTTCAGCTCGATCTCGAACTCGGTCCGGCCATTGCCGAAGTCCGTGCTCGAATAGCCGCGGATGTAGCCCTCGTCCTTGAGCACGTCGAGGACATGCGCCCGCAGCTTCGAGCCCGGCGTGGACACTTTGTCCTTGCGGCGCATCTGCGCGTTGCGAATGCGCGTGAGGAGATCTCCCAACGGATCGTTGATCGCCATTTCAAGAGTCTCCTTACCAGCTCGACTTCACCAGGCCCGGGATCAGACCCTTGGACCCGAGCTCGCGCAGCGCGATG
>JAMBEQ010000057.1 GCA_024506175.1 Methylocystis sp. | reverse complement strand
CCCTTTCGGCGACTGAGCGTGCGCTTTGGACGACCTCGCGGGCATTGCTTGCGCCGTCGGCCGTTTCCTTGACCGACTGCGTAAACTGATCGACGCTGGCGGCGGTTTCTGCAAGCGAGGCCGCCTGAGTCTCGTTTCGGCGCGACAACTCATTGACCGCGCTGAGGATTTCTTGCGTGCTGGAATGCATCGTGTCGGCGGTTTCGACCACGCCGACCATCGTATAATTCAGACGCTCCACCGCTACATTGAATGCGCGACGCAGCTCTTCGTAGTCTTTTATGAAGGGATTCTCCAGTCTTACGACAAGGTTTCCCTCCGAAAGCTTTGTCATCCCAGCGGTATATTCTTTGAAGAAGAAGTCGCGATTTTCTATATACCACTTTGCGCCGTTTTCACGATCCTTGAGCTGCTCGGCTGCCCTCGCCTTTTGCGCCTCCGCCTCGGCTTCCGCGGCGCGGGTCGCGTCGCAAATCGATTTGAAATGCGCGAGAGAGGCGCTCATCTGACCGACTTCGTCGTCACGGTCTCGATAAGGCGGCTCTTCGGTCGCCTCTCCGTTCTCCAACGCCGACATATAGGCGTTCAGGCGGGTGATGGGCTGCACAAATCGTTTTCCGAAATAGACAAACAGTCCGACGACGGCGCCGATGGCGAGAGCGGCCAAGGTTAGCGCGGCGCCCATCATCCAACGGCTGTCGCCCGCGCCTTCTACGCCGAGCCTCTGAAGGACAAAGAAACTGTAGCCGGTCGTCGCCAAGATCGTCAGGGCGACGATCGATCCAGCCCCCATCATCGCACGAGTGATCGACGATTTCATTTTTTGGCTCGCAACAGAAGGTTGGCGCTCGTGGACGGGCGCGAACAACGCAGGAATCGCGCGCGGGACATCAACGATCCGGCGCGCGGGCTTGTCACCCAGGATTCATTCAGGGCTGACTGCGAAACGGCGTCATGCCTTTTGGAAACCAGCGCGCGGCTGCGGATATCCAAGATCGCGGTTGCTACAAGTTGACGCAGGAAAATTTAGAAAATCCTAAGAGCCTGTCGGCTTAAACTGAGCCTTTGCAGTCGGGGCGCAAATAAAACGCATTTCTCCCGCTGAAAAGCGCCAAGGTTCTCTCCCATTTCGAGTTCGATCCGGACCAGCATGCCCAACTCAATGATGTCCGCCTTTCTGGGGGTCGAGCGGTCTATTCTTGGCCGTCCTTGGCGGGCCCGGCTCGACGCCGCTGGAGAGGCGACAGCGCTCGCGCTCTCCCAGGCGCATGGACTGGACGATCTTCTCTCTCGCATCCTCGCCGGACGCGGCGTGGGGGTCTCCGAGGCGGCGCGCTATCTCGACCCCACGATTCGCGAGCTGATGCCCGACCCCTCCCAATTGACCGAGATGGACGCGGCGGTCGAGCGGCTCGCGCGCGCCGTCCAGGCAGGGGAGCAGATCGCAATCTTTGGCGACTACGACGTCGACGGCGCCTGTTCCTCGGCCCTGCTCATCGACTACTGGCGGGCCGCGGGCGCGCCCGAGCCCTTTCTTCATATCCCCGATCGCATCTTCGAAGGCTACGGACCGAACGCCGAGGCGATCCGCACGCTCGCCTTGGGGGGCGCGACGCTGCTCGTGACGGTGGATTGCGGCACGGTCTCCCATGAGCCATTCCGTGTCGCCCGAGAGCTCGGCGTCGATGTCATCGTGCTCGACCACCATCAGGCGCCGGAAGAGCTGCCTCAGGCCGTCATCGTGAACCCCAATCGCCAGGACGACCTCTCCGGACAGGGAGCCCTCTGTGCGGCCGGGGTGGTCTTCCTGGGCTTGGCGGGCCTCACCCGGCTCCTACGGAAGCGCGGCTGGTGGAGCGAAGCGCGACCGGCGCCCGACCTTCTCGCCGCCCTCGATCTTGTCGCCTTGGCGACGGTCGCCGACGTTGCGCCGCTCACCGGGCTCAACCGGGCTTTCGTCGCAAAAGGCCTCCAGGTCATGCGCAACCGCGCCCGGCCCGGTCTCGCCGCTCTGATGGATGCCGCCCGAATGGATGGGCCGCCGCGCGTCTACCACCTCGGCTTCGCCCTCGGCCCGCGGATCAACGCCGGCGGCCGCATCGGGGACGCCGGCCTCGGTGCAAGGCTGCTGACGCTCTCCGATATGATCGAGGCGGCGCGCATCGCGCGCGAGCTCGACCGGCTGAACGCCGAGCGGCAGGCAATAGAAAAGACGGCGCTCGAAGAGGCGGTCGCCCAGGCCGAGGCGCAATTCCTCAAGTCGAACCGCCTCAGCTGCCTTGTCGTCGAAGGGCCAGAGTGGCATCCGGGCGTCGTCGGGCTGATTGCGGCAAGATTAAAGGAGCGCTTTAATATTCCTTCATTTGCTTTTGCTTTTTCTGGTGATACAGGATCCGGCTCAGGTAGAAGTTTAACAGGCGTAGACATTGGCTGTGTCGTGCGGCGCAGTGTTGAGCTGGGCCTTGCCATAAAGGGCGGCGGTCACGCCATGGCTGCCGGAGTCACGCTTCAGAGGAGCAAGCTGGAGGATTTTCGCGCCTTTCTCGACGACGCGTTGACCGAGTCCGTCGAAGCCGCCCTTGGCGGGGATGCGCTTGTCATCGACGCTATCGTGGCGGGGCGGGGCGTGTCTCTCGACCTTCTACGGAGGGTGGAAAAGGCCGGCCCATTCGGGCAGGGAAATCCCCAACCTCTTTTCGTTCTTCCGGAGCAGCGACTGGTCAGCGCCGCGGTTGTCGGCGATAGCCATGTTCGCGTGAGGCTTCGTTCGGGCGACGGCGCCTCTGTTGACGCCATCGCATTTCGGGTTGTTGGCTCGCCGCTGGGCGACGCGTTGCTTGGGGGGCGGGGCGAGCTCTTCCATGCCGCGGCGCGCCTCTCCGCCAATCGCTTCCGGGGCGTAGAGCGCGTCGAGACAAGGATCGTGGACCTTGCCAGGGCGCTATAGAACGGGCCTCGGAGAAAGTGTGGCCAATGCGCCACAGGCGATCGCAAATCAGACGCATGCCAACATGAGCGCATGCTTGGCCACGGTTTGGCCGTCATCCGGCCGCCAACTGGCCCCAGCCTGACTTCGTTGTTAACGGCAAGTTCAACCTTCGAGGGGAAACTCTCGGGAATCGCAGCGGTGTGGCGAGTCGGAGCCATGCGCCGTCCGCTTTCGGGCGGGACCGCGCCAAATGCGATTGCCGGGTTTGGGGAGCATGAGCTTTTGTTGATCAAATTGCAGCCGCCAGCCGTCTCCTTGCGCCGATCCATTGTCCTTTTTTCTCTGGCCTCTCTGGCCGGATGCGCATCAACCGCCAGCTTACCGCGCTATAGCCTTGGCTCGAATGGCGTCGATCCCCGTTATGGCGTGCGCCCGAGCCCGCGCGTGATCGCCGACGGCGAGGAAGCGCCGAAGGGCGGCGGCAATTACATGGTCGGCAAGCCGTACAGCATTGCTGGCCAAACCTATTATCCGAGCGAGAGGCCCCTTTCCGCGGTCGGCAAGGCTTCCTGGTATGGCTCCGACTTTCACGGCCGCCGCACCGCCAATGGCGAGGTCTTCGACCGCGAGTCGATCTCGGCCGCCCATCCGACGATGCCGCTGCCGAGCTACGCGCGGGTCACCAATCTCAAGAACATGCGCTCCATCGTGGTGCGCGTAAATGATCGCGGTCCCTATCACGGCGGCCGTGTCATGGACGTTTCACAGCGCGTCGCAGAGGCCCTGGATTTCCGCTCGTCCGGAACCGCGCACGTCAAGGTGGAGTGGGTCGGCAAAGCCGATCTGGCGGGCGACGACGACGCCAAGCTGCTCGCGACGCTCCGCGACGATGGCCAGCCCGCGACACTCGACGGACCCGCCCCGGTCATGGTCGCATCTAAACAGGAGCCTGCCCGGACGGCGGCGCTCGTCAACCGCGAACCTGAAACGGCCGCGCCCCCGGTCGTGAGCGATGCGCCTGTGCAGCGCCCTGCCGTGGGCGAGGCAACCGAGATGCTGGCTTACGCGCCGGGCGCCCCTTCAGATCCATCGGCCGACGCGATCGTCGTTCCCCGCGAGAATGGAGGCGCCGAGGAGACTGTCGGGAAGAACGTTGGCGTCGAGAAGAAGAATGCGGACGCGGAGCCGGCGGGCTCGACCCATACGAAAAGTTTCCAAGCTGCGCCGATCCCACCTGTGCGGCCGGCTTCGTTCGGCCATGGCTGAGTAGTCCCTTTCTTGCCGATGCGTTGCGCCTGGACCGAACGCATTGCATTTTAGGCGTCGAGGCATCATTCTCCGCGTGTGTCTGGAATCCGCCGCCACGGCGTTTTCCAAGCGGAGGAAGCGTTGTTCACTCACCTTTTCCGACCGGCGCTCGCGGTCTTTCTTCTTTGTTTCTCCGCGCTTTCGGCTGCATGGGGGCAGCCTTTTCAAACAAGCGTTCCCCATGCGATTCTGATCGACGCCGGCACGAACACCGTTCTTTTTGAAAAGGGCGCCGACGATCTGGCCACGCCCGCCTCTACGGTGAAGATTCTCACAGCCGAAATGATCTTCCGCGAGATCGCCGAAGGACGCCTCAGGCTCCAGGACGAAATGCAGGTATCGGAATATGCGTGGCGCAATGGCGGCGCGCCGGCAGGCGGGTCGGCCATGTTTCTCAAGGTCAACAGCCGGGCCAGCGTCGACAACCTATTGCGGGGGCTGATCATAGACTCCGGCAATGACGCGGCGCTGGTTCTGGCGGAAGGCGTTGCTGGAAATGAGGAATCCTTCGTCATACGAATGAACAAGCGCGCGGCCGAGCTGGGCCTCGTCAAATCCCGCTTCGGCAATCCCTGGGGCAAGGCCAGCAACGATCAGAAAGTGACCGCCCGGGAAATGGCGAAGCTCGCTCTCTACGTCATCAAGACATACCCGGAATACTACAAATATTTCGGCGAGAAAGAATTTACCTGGAACAACATACGGCAGCAGAACCGCAACCCGCTGCTGACCATGAGCATCGGAGCCGACGGGCTAAAGACCGGAAATATAGAAAAAGACGACTTTGGCCTTGTCGGCTCGGCCGTAGAGGAGGAAAGGCGCCTCGTCGTCGCCGTCTACGGCGCCAAGACGGCGAAGGAGCGCGCCGAGGAAGCGCGCAAGCTCCTGGCATGGGGCTTCCGCAATTTCGAACAGAAGGACCTGTTCAAGGCAGGCGAGGCGATTGGTTCGGCGCAGGTCTATGGCGGAACCAAGGGCGCCGTTGAGCTCGTGTCGAAAACGGACGTCAAAGTGCTGTTGCCGCGCGGCGCCAGCGAAAAGCTCTCCGGGAAAATTGTCTACGAGGGCCCCGTTGTCGCGCCCGTCGAAGCGGGCCAGAGAATTGGCAAGCTCGATATCCGCCGCGGCTCGTCAGTGGTTTTGGAGCAGCCGCTGGAAGCAGCTGAAGCGATCGACCAAGGATCGCTTTCGCGCCGCGCATTCGACGCGGTCTATGAATATGCTGCCGCCAAAATTCACGAGAAGTTGTCGGCGACGAAATGAGGGGCCACGGAAATGGCCGGTTCATCACCTTCGAAGGGGGTGAGGGAGTCGGCAAATCGACGCAGCTCGTGCGCCTCGCCGAGCACTTGCGCGGCTTGGGCTTCGAGACCGTGACGACGCGCGAGCCGGGCGGCACGCCAAAGGCCGAAACGCTCCGCCGGATTCTGCTCTCCGGCCGCGTCGCGCCGCTCGGCGCGCTCGCCGAGGCGGCGCTTTTCGCGGCCGCCCGGATCGATCATGTCGACAAGCTGATCTCCCCGGCGCTCGTGCGGGGCGCATGGGTGCTCTGTGACCGCTTCTTCGACTCGACCCGCGCATACCAGGGCGCGCGCGGCGGGGTCGAGCCGGGCGCTCTTGCGCTTTTGGAAAAGGCGGCCGTCGGCGACCTCAAACCCGACCTGACGATCATCCTCGACCTGCCGCCGCAAGAGGGGCTCGCCCGCGCCGCGATTCGTCGCGCGTCGGCCGGAGCCCGCGCGGATCGTTTCGAGGCGGAGGGCGCCAGATTCCACGAGGGCTTGCGCCGGGCCTTCCTCGACATCGCCGCGCGCGAGCCCGAGCGATGCTGCGTCGTGAACGGCGCGCTGCCGGCCGACGAGGTCGCGCGCGTCATCCGCCAGCTCGTCGACGCTCGCTTTCTCGACGCAGAGCCAGCCGCCGCCCAATGACCAAGGAGCCTGCGGGCCCGCCCGAGAGCGATCGTTTCGACGACGCTCCGCACCCACGTGAGACGCTGGCGCTTTATGGCCATGCCGCCGCCGAGCGCGAGTTGCTCGACGCCTATCGGCGCAACCGGCTCGCCCAGGCCTGGATCATCGGCGGACCAGAGGGGATCGGCAAGGCGACGCTCGGCTGGCGCTTCGCCCGCTATCTGTTGGCACATCCCGACCCCGCTGCGCCAGACGTGGGCGCGGCCGACACCCTTGCCGTGCCGGCCGATCACCCAGCCGCCCGTCGCGTCGCAACCATGGCGCTTGCCGACATTTTTCTGCTTCGGCGTGAGTGGAACGACAAGACCAAGAAGCACTTCACCGAAATCCGGGTGGACGACGTCCGCGAGATTACGCGATCGTTTCACCAGGGCTCGGGCACAGGCGGCTGGCGCATTGCGATCATCGACTGCGCAGACGACCTGAACCGCAGCGCCGCCAATGCGCTTTTGAAGCTGATCGAGGAGCCGCCCGAGCGCTCGCTCTTCCTTCTCGTCGCCCATCAGCCTGGCCGCATCCTGCCGACGATTCGCTCGCGCTGCCGCAAGTTGATGCTCCCGGCGCTGACGCAGGAAGAAACCGTTGCGGCTGTCGAGGCGCTTGGCGCGCCCTGGAGCGCTCTTCCTTTGGAAGAAATCGCGGCCGCCGCCGCCCGCGCGGAGGGCTCGGTGCGCGAGACGCTGCGTCTGCTCGGCGGTGACGCCATGGCTTTCGACGCCAGCGTCGCGCGCCTCCTCCAGCGTCTGCCGCAGGTCGACTGGCTCGGCGTTCATACGCTCGCCGACAAGCTCACCGGTCGCGACAATGAGGCGGCCTATGAGACCTTCATGCGCGCCCTCGAGCGCCATCTCGATCGCCGCGTGCGAAGCCTTTCGCAAAGCGGCGCGCCGCCGGTGCGGCTCGTTGGCTACGCCCGCGCCTGGGACGAGATAAAGGCGTTGGCGCGCGAGACCGAGGTTTTCAACTTCGACAAACGGGCGATGGTGCTGGGGGTTTTCGAAAGGCTGGCCGCGGCGGAGGGAGCGAGGTGACGTCCAAGTCCTGTTTCGCCTTCGACTGGAATCATGCCAAAGCCGCGTCGAAGGAAGACATCAGGCGCCTCAAAGCGGGGGGCTGATCGGCGCGATTTTTTATGGCAGGGCATCAGCCAAAATTGGCCGCCTGCGCCTCGGCGATTAACGATCCCCGATCGCCTCCTCCACCAGCCGCCTTACCACCGCCGGATCACGTGGAAAGCCCGCCCTGATCCACTTCGCCTGCAGCGCCTTCAGCGTGGCGCCCAGCTCTCGCCCCGGCGCAAGGCCGCGGGCGACGAGATCGGCGCCGGTAATCGGAAAGGTTGGGGCGGGGGTTTCGTCCAGATATCGGGCCGCCTCCAGCCATTGCCGATCATCGGGCGCCGCGCCGCTCTCGGCGAAGGCGAGCGCCAAAGCGTCGCCGGCGGCGCGTGCGCCGCTCAGAAAGAGCATTTCTCGTAGATGCGAGACGGGCGGTGGCGCATCGATCCCATGCAGTGCGGCAAGCGTTTTGGCGGCGCCGTGCAGCCGAGCCGTTTCCTCATTCGAAAGCCGCAGACGCTCCCGCAGCCGGTCGCCGTCCTCGGTTATCAGGATCGAGAAGGCCGCGAGACGCAGCACGGCGTCTGGTTTCTTGCCCCGCGCGGCCTCGAAGGCCGCGAGCCGCTCGAGCCGCGCCGGATAGCCCATGCCGAGCAGCACCTCGATGATCCCCGCATGCGACATGGCGCGCATGACCTCGGGCGCCCGGCGCGCCGGCAGAAGCTTGATGATCTCGGCGCGAATGCGCTCACGCGAGAGACGCGCCAGATTCTCCCGCGCGAGAATTGACTCGTGCAGCCCCTCGCGATCGAAGCCGCCCTCGCCATGCGAGGCGTTGAAGCGGAAGAAGCGCAGCACGCGCAGATAATCTTCGCGGATGCGCGTCGCCGCGTCGCCGATGAAGCGGATGCGCCGCGCGGCGATATCCTGGAGGCCGCCGGTGTAGTCGTGGAGCTTGCCATCCGGCGTGAGGGACAAGGCGTTTACAGTAAAGTCACGTCGCTTGGCGTCCTGTTCGAAGCTGCCGCCGAAGCGCACGATGGCGTAGCGCCCGTCCGTCTCGACGTCCTCGCGCAAAGTCGTCACCTCGTAGGGCGTGCCGGCGACGACGATCGTGACCGTGCCGTGCTCTATGCCCGTCGGAACGCCCTTGAGACCGGATCCGCGCGCCGCCTCGAGCACCAATTCAGGCAAGGCGGTCGTTGCAAGGTCGATCTCATGGGGCTCGAGGCCGAACAGCGCGTCGCGCACGGCGCCGCCGACGACGCGGGTTTCGGCGCCGGTCTTGGCCAGGGCGGCGAAGAGCGTCGCGAGGCGTGGATCGTCGAGGAGACGTTCTACCCCTTTCATTTGAACTCGCCCGGAACGAGCCTGCCGTTTTCGACATGGGCGGGAACATAGGCTCCTTGCTCGCGCCGCGTGAGGCCCAGGGTCAGCATGCCTGCGATGGCCGTGAGCAGCCCGGCAATGGTCAAGAGCGAGACGACGCGGCCGCGCCAGAGCTCAGCGACGAAGGGCCAGCGCCTCTGCAGCAGCTGGAAACCCGCATAGGCCAGAAAGGGAGTTAGGAAAAGCAGGGCGGTTTCAATTGCAATGCGCCACATGGGCGAGGGGCCTTCTTCACGAAGCTGGCGTGCCTTTCAGCATATACCGCTTTTCCCTCTCCGAGGCTCGACGGTTCGGATTGAGCCGATAGCGGACGGGGCGCAGCAATTCGGGCAGGGGTAAAAAAGTGTACGGCCCTCGGCGATCAATGCTTGTCGAGTGGCGACAGGTCGAGGCGCTGCTCCACGCGCCTCAGGCGCGCTTCGAGATCGCTGGTGACGAGCCGTGACCGACGACGGCCGAGTGATACTCGACGACCGCGCGGCGAAGACCGACGATCTGATCGCTTAAATCTTTTCGGATCGTGCCTATCTTAAGATCGAGCATGTGAAGATCGGAGGCTACGTCCGCCCGTAACGACCTGATTTCCGAGCGCAGGTCATCACGAATCCCATGCATTTCCAAACGCATATCGGCCATATCGCCGCGCATCTCACGCAATAGCTGCAAGACCAGGTTTTCTGGGGCGTCGGAAAAAGCTCACTCCGGGCGCATGGCTGGCGGGGCTTCCTTCGTCTTTTGGCGCATCCATGCTTCGGCGTGAAGCAGGCGCGAACCTTGCTTTGTTGCGATTTGCTTGTTTTGCCACAATTCCCGCGCGTTTGACGGAAATACTGTCAGAGTCCAAAATCGCGAAAAGGGCAGTTGCGCCTCCGCCGAAGCAATTGCGCCTCCCGCGAAGATTGTCGCGCCCAGGACCATGCAATGGCCGGCGCCGATCCCTATCTTCTCAACAAACGTGGCAGATGGACCGTCTCGCGCCCATGAACTCTTTCAACTTCGCGCCGCTCGAAACCGCCGTCGCCGAATCGGCCGAACGCGCGCTGGACCACATCGGGCGCGCTCGCGCCGCCATCGGCGCCGTCATCTTCGGCCAGGACGAGGTGGTCGAGCAGGCGCTCGTCACCATTCTTGCAGGCGGCCATGGGTTGCTCGTCGGCGTGCCGGGCCTCGCCAAGACGAAGCTCGTCGAGACGCTGGGCAAAGTGCTGGGC
The DNA here is from genome assembly GCA_024506175.1 of Methylocystis sp. Lineage (GTDB taxonomy): Bacteria > Pseudomonadota > Alphaproteobacteria > Rhizobiales > Beijerinckiaceae > Methylocystis. Next base: position 2,888 of record JAMBEQ010000057.1, on the reverse strand, counting down.
CTCGCCGAGCAGCGCGTGCAGTTCACGCCGGACCTGCTCCCCGCCGACATCATCGGCTCGGAAGTGTTGGAGGAAGGGGCGGATCGCACGCGCTCCTTCCGCTTCATCAAGGGGCCGATCTTCGCCCAGCTCCTCATGGCCGACGAAATCAACCGCGCCTCGCCGCGCACGCAGTCGGCTCTGTTGCAAGCGATGCAGGAGCATCATGTCAGCGTCGCCGGCAAGCGCTACGACCTGCCGCGGCCTTTCCACGTGCTGGCGACGCAGAACCCGTTGGAGCAGGAGGGCACCTATCCGCTTCCCGAGGCGCAGCTCGACCGCTTCCTGCTGCAGATCGACGTGCGTTACCCCGACCGGGCGAGCGAGCGCCGCGTGCTGCTCGAGACGACCGGCGACAATGCGGCGGAGGCCGTCCAGGCGCTCGACGCTGAGGAGCTGATGGCGACGCAGCGCCTCGTGCGCCGGCTCCCGGTCGGCGACAAGGTGGTGGACGCCATCCTCGATCTCGTCCGCGCCGCGCGACCCGACGAGGGCGATCCGGCGATCGCGCCCCATGTCGCCTGGGGGCCTGGCCCACGCGCCGCCCAGGCGCTGATGCTGGCGACCCGCGCCCGCGCGCTGGCCACGGGCCGTCTCGCGCCGTCGCTCGACGACGTTGCCGCTCTGGCCGCGCCGATCCTGCGCCACAGAATGGCGCTGAATTTCGCCGCCCGCCGCGAGACGACCGTCCCGGAGCTGATCAACAAGCTCGTGTCGAGGATCGGGTGATGATCCCGCGATGATCCGACCTGTCGAAACCCGCGCCTACGACCCCGGAACGCGCGTCCATGTGGATGGCGCCGTCGCAGCCGATCTCGCGTCGAGTCTCCCGGGCATGGTCCATCGCGCCCATGAGATTGCCGCGAGCGTCGCTTATGGGGTGCACGGCCGCAGACGCGCCGGGCAGGGCGAGACCTTTTGGCAATATCGTCCTTTCGCCAATGGCGAAGCGGCGCATCGCATCGATTGGCGGCGTTCCGCCCGCAGCGACCAGCTCTATGTGCGTGAGCGGGAGTGGGAGGCGGCGCATGATTATTTCCTCTGGATGGACTGCTCGTCCTCCATGGCCTTCGCCTCCTCGCTCGCCCAGGACGACAAGCTCTCCCGCGGCGTGACGCTCGGGCTTGCGCTCGCCGACGTTTTGGTGCGGGGCGGCGAGCGCGTCGCCGCATTGGGGCTGACCGCGCCCATCTCCGCGCGCGACGTGATCGATCGGCTTTCGCGCGCGCTCTACGAGCGCGCCAGAGAGACCGCCTGCGACGAGCTCCCGCCGGACGCGCCCTTGCGGCCGCGCGCGCGCGTCGTGCTGATTTCCGATTTCCTCTGCGACCTCGACGCGCTCGCGGGTCGGCTGCGGCGCTTCGCAGACGCCGGCGCCTCGGGCGCCTTGCTGATGATTACCGATCCCAGCGAAGAGAGCTTCCCCTTTTCGGGCGAAACGCTGTTTCTGGACACCGACGGCGGCCCCGCCTTTCACGCGGGGGACGCGCGCATGCTCCGCGCCGCTTACGCCAAACGCTTCGAGGCGCATCGCGAGACGGTGCGCGAGGCGGCGCGGGACTTCGGTTTTCTCTTTTTGCAGCACCACACCGACCGGCCTGCGGCGGAGGCGGCGCTTGCGCTCGTCATGGGGCTCCATGGCATAGAAGAGGAGCTGTGATGGGCGGCTTCTCCTTCGCCGCGCCCCTGGCGCTGATCGGCCTCGCGAGTCTGCCCTTCATTTATTGGCTGCTGCGCGTCACGCCGCCGCGCCCGCGCGAGATCGTCTTTCCGCCGACCAAAATCCTTCGCGAGTTGCGTCGGGAGGAAGAGACCCCCTCGAAGACGCCTTTGTTGCTTCTGCTGCTGCGCCTGGCGCTTGCGGCGGCGCTGATCCTCGCTATGGCGGGTCCTGTCTGGAGCCCCTCCGGCACAGTGGTGGCGTCTTCCGCGCCGACGCTCGTTGCGCTCGACGATAGCTGGGCGGCGGCGCCTTCCTGGGAGAGACGCCTGTCCGCGGGCGCCGCCCTCATCGAAAGCGCCGCGCGCGGCGGCGCGCCCGTTGCTGTCATGACGGTTTCAGAGACCGCCGCCCCGACGCTCGCGGACGCAGCCCGCGCGCTCGAAAAGCTGCGATCAACGCGGCCGAAGCACTATCTTTCGGACCGGCGCGCGGCCGCCGACGCGCTAACGGCTTTCGCCAAGGCAAACCCCAAGGGGCGGATCATCTGGATCAGCGACGGCCTCGCGCAAGGAGACGCGGGGGCTTTCGCCAAGGCGCTGAGCGGCGCCGCAGGCTCGGGGGCGCGCGTGGAGGTTCTCACCGATGACCATGCGCCGCTGGCGCTCGCGGCGCCGGCGAACGAGGCCGCCACTCTCGGAGTCGACGTTTTGCGCCCGGACGCCTCAGCGCCCGGCGCGGCGACGATCGCGGCCTATGACGCCAAGGGCCAGATCATCGGGCGCGCGAGCGCCGCTTTTGGCGCCTCGCTGCGCGCAAGGGCGACGCTCGATCTTCCGGTCGAGCTGCGCAACGACGTAAGCATGCTGCGCATCGAGGGCGAGAATTCCGCCGGGGCCGTGGCGCTCCTCGACGCGCGCTCGAAAGTGCGGCGAGTCGCGGTCGCCGGCGGCGCGGGCCTCGACGACGCGCAGCCATTGCTCTCGCCCCTCTATTACCTTGAAAAGGCGCTCGGGCCTTTTGCGCAGCTACGCAAGGCGCGGCCGGGCGCGATCGACCCGATCCAGACGCTGCTCGCCGAGCGGCCGAACGTCATCGTGCTGGCGGATGTCGGCCTCGCGCCGGGCGCGACCTACGACGCTCTGAACCGCTTCGTCGAGGAGGGTGGCGCGCTTATCCGTTTTGCTGG
>JAMBEQ010000056.1 GCA_024506175.1 Methylocystis sp. | reverse complement strand
GTTCTTTTCATGGTGTTTGGTCCTCCTAGAGCGAAGCCAACTTATGAAAGAACCCTATGTTCCTGGAAATTTTCGAGAAGCAGCATGAGCTGCGCCGGGCGGCGATGAGGGAGCCCGCAAGAGGTTTTGGGAAGGTGAGCGCTAGGGGCCCGGGCTCCTCTCGGAGGCATGGGCGGGCGCGCCAGACCGGGGAGGGCGTTGGCAACGCGGAAACCGTGGCGGACAGACGCAGCCGCGCGAGGGGATCGCGTGAGAAGGCCAAGGAGGAGCAGTGCGGCCGCCAATCGCCATTTCTGGGAGCACGCGAGGCGGTTGTGATCTGTAAATCTTGATTTTAGTGGTGGGCGCACAAGGGCTCGAACCTTGGACCCGCTGATAAGAGTCAGCTGCTCTACCAACTGAGCTATGCGCCCGTCCGGGGGGGCCTGAGGCCCTCGGAACGAGGGTGCGAATATCAAATGCCGGCCCCCCTGTCCAGCGCCGTCTTACCCCGGACGTCAAATTTCTGTCGTCAACGGCCTACGGCTTGTTTTTCGCCGGCCAGCCGTGGATGGCCCGCGCCTTGGTCACGAGGCCGGACCAGGGCCCTTTGTAGGCCGCGCCCGCCTCCGCAGTCGGGGCCGACTGCTTCTGCACACAAAACGCTTTCGAGGTTTCCGTCTTTGGGCCCTCGACAAAGAAGTAGATGACGTTGAGCTTCAGCGCCGAATAGTGCTGGTCGAGCACTGTGCCGCGCTTGAGCACGTTCACGCCCCATATCGTATTCTTCCGCTCTCCTGGCGCCGCGTCGGGCTTGAAGCCGTAGCCATAGTCTCCCTCGCCCTTCACGAGGTCGAAGCGGACATAGCAGAGCTCCCCCTTGGGCGGTTCCGGCTGGAAAACGAGCTCCCGCGTCAACACCGCGTCCTGATTGTTATAGCGGACAGTTATGTCCACCGGAAAATGCCAGACGTCGACCTTGTCGAAATGCTGCAAAAGCGCGGCCTCATCGGGATCCTGCGCGGCGGCCGCGGAGCCGGCAAAAAGGAGCGCGGCGGCCGCAACGACGCGGCGAAAACCATAAAAGACCATTTTCTTTTCCTCCAAACGCGCGATTGGCGCGCTTCCTTGGCAGGTGGGAGGCGAGGCTTGCGCCCGCAAGACCCGCCACAAGGCCCTTCCACATTCATGCGCGGGAATGAGGCGCCCTACCGGGGCGCCATGGATTTGGGCGAAGTCGGGTCCCTTTTTCCGCTTCGGCTTTCCTGGGCGAAAAAGCGGCTGGCCGTCTTCCATCTCGCGCGAAACCGCGCTAGCAGTTTTAGAACGATCCCAGCACGAGATTGATTATGTCGCGGAAAAAAATCGCTCTGGTCGGCGCCGGCAATATCGGCGGAACGCTCGCCCATCTCGCGGGCCTCAAGGAACTCGGCGACATCGTGCTCTTCGACATCATGGACGGCGTTCCGCAAGGCAAGGCGCTCGACATCGCCCAGTCTTCGCCCGTCGCGGGCTTCGACGCCCATCTCTCCGGCGGCTCTGACTATTCGGTCATCGCGGGCGCTGACGTCGTGATCGTCACCGCCGGCGTGCCACGCCAACCTGGCATGAGCCGCGACGATCTTTTGAGCGTCAATCTCGGCGTGATTTCGAAGGTTGCGGCGGGCATCAAGCAATATGCGGCAGACTCCTTCGTCATCTGCATAACCAACCCCCTCGACGTCATGGTTTGGGCGCTGCAGAAGGCCTCCGGCCTGCCTGCCAGTCGCGTCGTCGGCATGGCGGGTGTGCTCGATTCGGCGCGTTTCCGCTATTTCCTCTCCGAGGAGTTCAATGTCTCGGTCGAGGATGTGAGCGCCTTCGTGCTGGGCGGCCATGGCGACGACATGGTGCCTTCGGTGCGCTACTCCACGGTCGGGGGCGTGCCGTTGCCTGATCTCATCGCCATGGGCTGGACCACCCAGGAGCGCATCGACGCCATTGTCGACCGCACCCGCAAGGGCGGCGGCGAGATCGTGGGCCTGCTCAAGACCGGCTCCGCTTACTACGCGCCCGCAACCGCGGCCATCGCCATGGCGGAGAGCTATCTCAAAGACAAGCGCCGGCTGCTGCCTTGCGCCGCCTTCCTCAACGGCGAATATGGCGTGAACGGGCTTTATGTCGGCGTGCCGACGATCATCGGCGCCAATGGCGCCGAGAAGGTGATGGAGATCAAGCTCGATCCCGCCGAGCAGGCGATGTTCGACAAGTCGGTCCACAGCGTGAAGACGCTCATCGAGGCCGCGAAGGCGCTTAATCCCGCCTTCGCGTGAGGTCAGTGGGGGCGCGACCCACGCCCCCATAGATAGGCGCCGGCCAGCAGGCCCAGCCCCGCCGCTACTGCGCCGCCGCGCAAATGCGCGGGATCGAAAGCGAAAATTCGATCCTTCGCTCTCTCATCGAATCGACCATGCGCGCCATGGTCGTGATCGTCGGGGCCTCGCAGTTCGTCCGGATCTCCGGGCAGAACGGGGTCATTGGTGATCTGCTGATCGTAGGCGTTGTCGGCGAGATAGCGGTCGAGAAAGCCGGGAGCGACGGCCTGTCCGATAATCGTCTGCACCGTTGGCCCGCCGAGCCACAACTCTCGCGGCGCGCGCTCGGCATGCGCGGCTTCGACGACAGCCTGCGCCACCGCCTCCGGTTGATAGACAGTCCCGATCGGTTGGTGTCGATTCGAAAAATGCGTATGGGACCAATCGAACTGCGGGGTGTTGACGCCGGGCAGCTGGACCATGGTCAGGCGGATCCGGCTGCGATCGTGGATCAGTTCGGCGCGCAACGAATCGGTGAACCCTCGAACGGCGAATTTCGCTGCGCAGTAAGGGCCTTGCAGCGGTATCGCGCGATAGGAAAGGGCGGAGCCTATTTGGATGATGTGGCCCTCGTCGCGCGGGCGCATGTGGCGTAGCGCCGCGAGCGTGCCGTGCACATAGCCGAGGAAGGTGACCTCCATGACGCGCCGGTATTCCTCGGGCGTAATCCGATCGATGGCGCCGACGACGGTTTCCATCGCGTCGTTGACCCAGACATGAATGCGGCCCCAGCGCGCGATGACCGCATCAGCGGCGGCGAAAACGTCCTCGGGTTTCGATGTGTCCGTGACCAGCTCGAATGGCTCGCCGCCAGCGTCGGTGACGTCGCGCCAGGCGCCCTCGAGGCCTTCCGGGCTCCGCGCCAGCAGCGCGACGCGATAGCCGCAGCCTGCAAATGCTATCGCGATGGCCCGGCCAACGCCCGCCGACGCGCCCGTGACCACGACGACGGGGGCTTTCTCTTTCCAAGCAATTTCCTGCGCCATGCCTTGCGCCTCCGCGATCGGCTTTCAAGGCTTACATGAGAGTCGCGGGCCCCTCGGCAACCACGGCGGCTGGGTTTCAAGGCGTTTTGAGGCTCACAACTTTTCCGACGCCTCCATTTCAGGTTCAGCGGAGGCCTTTCCGCCTCGCGGGCCGTAGGGCGCAAGCGGCACGGTGAGGCAGACGCTTTGCGCCGGCAAAACCTCTCGCCAGTCCTTGATGAGCTGCTTATAGGCTTTGCCAACCGCTCTCGGCTTGCGGTCGAGGTCGTAGAGTCCAAGCGGACATACTGTCCCGCGCGCCTCGCGCAGGGCGACGTCCCAGTCGATCTGGTCGGTCAGCGAATACCAGGTAAAGCCGACGATTGGCATGCCGGCGTTTCTCACCCTCAGGACATTCGCCCATTCTTTGCGAAGCCAGCGGACCGCCTCGTCTCCATTCGGGCCCTCGAAGGTATTCGTCTCCGTATGCATCACCGGCAGGCGATAACGCTCGTAATATTGGCGCGTGATCTCGTTGTAGCCAAATATCTCGCCGGAGGAGGACGTCTTGCCGTCATTCGAGACATTATGCTCGTTGCGCCAATAGTAATCATTCCCCATGATGCAATGGCTCTTGAGATGCTCTCGCATGAAGAAATCGTATTCGCCCTCGGTCATGTCATTGTCCATCAGGAACCGAAACATCTCCGAATTGACTTGTCTTCCATAATTGAGATCGAGGGAAAGAAAGCGCCGTTCATTGAGGTAGTCGGCATGAAGGAGCGCCGCTGGATTTTCAGCGTGGAAATATTCCGTCGACTCGCTTTGCACGAAGATCGCGTCGGGGCGCACAGCGAGGATCGCGTGCATGGCCAGCACATTGGCCTTCACAATATGTTTGAGCGCGGTAACGAAGCCGCGATCCGATTTGAGCTGCTCGTTCCACCAACCATAGGCGGCGGAGTAGGTGGCGCAGACAAACATCTCGTTGACCGGCGTATAGAGCTGCACCGCAGGGAAGCGCTGGGCAAAAGCACGAGCATAGCAGGAGAAAAGCTCGGGAAGGTCCGGGTTCTGAAAATCGCCGATCCAGTCCGGGACGCCAAAATGACAAAGATCGGCAATCGGAATAATGCCGCGCGTTTCGAGGTCGCTGAAGGCCTGGTCGGCAAAGTTCCAGTCGTAGCGGTCGGGGGCAGGCCAGGTTAAATGCAGGGGCACGCCGTAGCGCAGCGTCTTGACGCCGAGATCCTGAACGAGATCGAAGTCCTCCCGCCAGCGGCGATAATGGCCGCAGGCCTCCATCTCGTCGACTCGCTTGCGCCCATTATCGATTGTTGGGTTGCTGTTTTCGATCCCAGTGCTGAACATGAAATGTGCCATCGTGCGCCTCGTCGACCGCCGTGTCAGGCGATTAGCTATGGGAGGCGTAGAGGATGAACAGGCGTGGCGACGCGAGAAAACCCCGCCGCCAAGGGCGACGGGGTCGATTGCGGGCGTTTAGGTCCGCATTCCCTAGAGCGAGCCCGAAAGCTCGCCGTGCATTGATCAGGCCGTGGCGGCGGCTTGCTTCTTCTCTATTTCCCGCTTCAATACACGGGCGCCCTGCGACAGCTCCTCTTCGCGGGCCTTCATCAGGAAGGCATCGAGGCCGCCGCGATGCTCGACCGACCGCAGCGCCGCGGCCGAGATGCGCAAACGCACCGAACGGGCGAGCGCGTCCGAGGCGAGAGTCACATTAACGAGATTGGGCAGGAAACGCGTGCGCGTCTTGCGATTGGAGTGGCTGACGAGATTGCCCGTCTGTACGCCCTTGCCGGTCAGCTCGCAACGCCGGGACATGGAACTTCCTTTCGAACCGATTTTAGCCGACCACGCGCCGGACGGGGCTTTTGCGCCCGGAGTCGCCGACGAATGGGTAGAAAACACAATAAGAGCCCGCCGGAGAGCAAGCTCCGAAAAGCCGAGAGGCGTTTTCGAAGGATCTTGCTCGGCCCAAAGATCGAGAGCGCGCTTTCCGTGGGAAAACGCGCCGACGCCGAGCCCTGTTCGCGCGCCTTATAAGTGGAAAGCCCCGCGAGCGTCAACCGGTGTATAAAGGCGCGGTCGCATGCGGCCGCGCACACGCCTCCCGCGGCGCCGCATTCGCCTCTGGACATTAGCGGCGTTCTGGGCTCTAAGCCTCTCGTCGCTCCGGGCGGGGCCGTCACGCCTGCGCCTTCCAGACTAACGCAAGATCGACAGCGCCGGAGCCTGTCCTCCCTTCGCGCGCCTCGGCGAGGGATGCCGGGCCAGAATGACAAAGGTTGGGGATTTTCCTATGGCCAAAGCAATTCTGCATATGCTCAGCACGTTGAAGCATATGAGCCCGTTCGACGTGAACATGGCCCTCGACGCCGGTTATGACGCGGCGATCCCCTACACCAATGTCACGTTGGACGAAGTCACGGCGCTGGTGCAGGACGCCATGTTCTCTCGCGCGCCGTCGGCCGCCCTCAAGACCGGCATTTTCTTCGCGGGCCGCGACGCGGTTCTCGCGCTCGATATGCTCGAGGCGGCGCAGAAGGCGCTTCTCAAGCCTTTCGAAGTGTCGCTTTTTGCCGACCCCTATGGCTCCTTCACCACCGCCGGCGCGATGGTCGCCTGCGTGGAAAAGGTGCTGAGGGACAAGAAGCAGCGTGAGCTCAAGGGCTCCAAAATCGTCATTTACGGCGCCACGGGCGTCGTCGGCTATTCCTCTGCGGTGATTTCAGCGCTCGAGGGCGCCGAAGTGACGATCGTTGGCTACAGCGGCCTCGAGCGCGTGGCCAAGCAGGCCGAAGAAATGAGCCACCGTTTCAACATCAAGGTCGCGCCTGCCGACGGCAGCAGCGCCGAGCAGGTGCGCGCCTTGCTTCTCGACCATGAGATCGCGCTCTGCTGCGCGCGCGCCGGCGTGCAGGTTCTGTCTAAGGCAGACCTCGCCGCCGCAAAGAAGCTGCTTATCGCCGCCGACGTCAACGCCGTGCCGCCGCTCGGCGTCGAGGGCTGCGGCCTCCACGACAACGGGGTCGTCATCTCGGAACATGGCGCGCTCGGCATCGGAGCCCTCGCCATCGGCAACGTCAAATACGGCGCCGAAGCGGGCCTCTTCAAGCAGATGGTGACATCCGACAAGCCGCTCTGCCTCGATTTCCGCCACGCTTTCGCCCTGGCGCGTCAGCTCGTTTGATTTCCTGCGCGTCCACCTTGGCAAGGACGCGCGAAACTGATTGAGTGCGCGCCGCGGGAAGGGTCCGCGGCGCTTCTCAAGGCCGGCGCAATTTTGCGCGCGGCGCCTTCCTGAACGCCTGCCTTCGAGGCGGGGGTTGTTTCTTTGAAAGGGAACGCACATGGCGAAGATCAACAAGATGCTGGTCGGCGAGTCGCTCGTCGGCGAAGGCAACGAAGTCGCTCACATCGACCTCATCATGGGCCCGCGCGGCTCGGCGGCGGAGCTCGCTT
>JAMBEQ010000055.1 GCA_024506175.1 Methylocystis sp. | reverse complement strand
CGGATGGCGTTCGTCAGCGCCAGGAAAACCAATCCTTTCATCTCTGCGTGGGCGGCCCGTTCGGCAGCCTGGGCGTAAACCACGCCGTCGATAAGCTCGTAGCGTCGCTCCTGGTTTTCGCTCCAGGCGAGATATTCCTCGACGGTCATGCGATCTTTGGGAAGCGCGGCCATGGAGGCATCATAGCGCCTTTCCTTCTCAAGGCATATGTGAGCCTTGCTCCGGGACCCCGGCCTCCATTCGCGCAACCTTTTTTGGGGCGCCTGGGCTAGGCGCGGGCCAGCTTTTCGCCCTTGAGGTTGCAGGGGCGCGCCGCCTGGGCTATCGCCTCCACAAAGTCGCTTCACGCAGGAACGTCGCCATGCCTCCCTATCGATCCCGGACCACCACTCACGGCCGCAATATGGCAGGCGCGCGCGGCCTCTGGCGCGCGACGGGGATGATGGAGGAGGACTTCGGCAAGCCGATCATCGCCGTGGTCAACAGCTTCACCCAATTCGTCCCCGGCCATGTGCATCTGAAGGACCTGGGTCAGCTCGTCGCGCGCGAGATCGAAAAGGCGGGCGGCGTCGCCAAGGAGTTCAACACCATCGCGATCGACGACGGCATCGCGATGGGGCACGACGGCATGCTCTACTCCCTGCCTTCGCGCGAGATCATCGCCGACAGCGTCGAGTATATGGTCAACGCCCATTGCGCGGACGCGATGGTTTGCATCTCCAATTGCGACAAGATCACCCCCGGCATGCTGATGGCGGCGCTGCGGCTCAACATACCCGCCGTCTTCGTCTCCGGCGGGCCGATGGAGGCTGGCAAGGTCGTGCTCGCGGGCAAGGAACATGCGCTCGACCTCGTCGACGCCATTATCGCCGGAGCCGACGACAAGGTGGCCGAGAGCGACGTGCAGGCGATCGAACGCTCGGCTTGCCCGACCTGCGGCTCATGCTCCGGCATGTTCACGGCGAACAGCATGAACTGCCTCACCGAAGCCCTGGGTCTGTCCCTGCCCGGCAATGGCACGCTCGTCGCCACACATGCGGACCGCAAGCGGCTGTTCGTCGAGGCGGGCCATCTGATCGTCGATCTGGCGCGCCGCTATTACGAGCAGAACGATGCGAGCGTGCTGCCGCGCTCGATCGCGACTTTCGAAGCCTTCGAGAACGCCATTGCACTCGACATCGCCATGGGCGGCTCGACCAATACCGTGCTGCATCTCCTTGCCGCCGCATATGAGGCCGAGGTGAACTTCACCATGGCGGACATCGACCGCATGTCCCGCCGGGTTCCGGTGCTCTGCAAGGTCGCGCCTTCCGTGCCGGACGTGCATATGGAGGACGTGCATCGCGCTGGCGGCGTCATCGCCATCCTCGGCGAGCTGTTGCGCGCCGGCTTGCTGCATGGCGACCGACCGACCGTCCACAGCGCGACATTGGGCGACGCCATCTCTCAATGGGACATCGGCGTCACGACCAGCAATACGGCCAGGACGCTCTTTAGCGCCGCGCCTGGCGGCGTGCCGACGCAGGAGGCCTTCAGCCAGGAGCGCCGCTTCGACTCGCTCGACGGCGATCGCGAAAAGGGCGCGATCCGCGACGCCGCCCACGCCTTCTCGAAGGATGGCGGCCTCGCTGTGCTGTTCGGCAATCTGGCCGAAGACGGCTGCATCGTGAAAACAGCCGGCGTCGACGAGTCGATCCTGAAGTTCAGCGGGCCTGCCCGCGTCTACGAGAGCCAGGACGCGGCTGTCTCCGGCATCCTCACGGGCGAGGTCAAAGCCGGCGACGTGGTGGTGATCCGCTATGAGGGGCCGCGCGGCGGGCCTGGCATGCAGGAGATGCTCTACCCGACGAGCTATCTGAAATCCAAAGGGCTCGGCAAAGCCTGCGCGCTCGTCACCGACGGGCGTTTCTCGGGCGGCACGTCGGGCCTTTCGATCGGCCATGTCTCGCCCGAAGCGGCAGAGGGCGGGACGATTGCTCTGGTGCGGGACGGCGATCCGATAGAGATCGACATTCCAAACAGAAAAATCACCTTGGCCGTGAGCGACGTGGAACTTTCAGCCCGCCGCGCGGTTCAAGCCGGCGCAGGTTTCCATCCGGCAAGCCCGCGGCCCCGTAAGATATCGACGGCGTTGCGCGCCTATGCCGCCTTGACGACCAGCGCGGCGCGCGGGGCGGTTCGTGAGATGCCAAAGGCTTGAGGAAGCCGGGCGGAGCGCCGCCGCGTCGTCGACCGCGGCGCATAAATCCGCCTGATGGCTGGCGTAATGGACGCGCATGGCCGAGACGCGAAAGTTTTTGTCGGTTGAGACAGTCAGCCTGCTTGTGGCTTTCGCGATCCTCGCGTTCGCGGGTCTGGTCACGGTCCAGACGGAGCAAGACCGGCGGCAAAGCAGCGCCTGGGTTCGCCATACGCTCGAGGTCGAAAGCGCGCTTTATCGGCTCGACGGCGCTATCAGGCGCGCCGAAAGCGAGCAGCGCGGCTATATGGTCACGCGTGATCCCAGCTATTTGATGTCGAAAGAGGCGCTTCCCCGACGGCTCGAAAAGGATCTGAGCGAACTCGGCTCTCTGGTCGCGGATAGCGCCCCTCAGGCCGAAAGGCTGTCGAAGCTCCGCGAGATGCTGCGCGAACGTGTCGATGAGTTCCGGCAAAAATACGAGCTTATGGAGGCCGGCCGTTTCGACGAAGCGGCCGATATCTTGCGCGGCGGCGAAGGTAAAAGGCTCAGCGATCGGATCGACGCGATGATTGATCAAATGGTCGCGCACGAAGAGATGCTTTACCGCCAAAGAAACGAGGAGCTGACACAAGCAACAGCTTCGCTGCAAACGGCGATTGGATCGATGATCGTTCTCATCGCGGGCGTGGCCGGCTTCGCCGTGCTGGTCATAGAGAAACAAATGAACGCTCTGCGCAAGTCGAGGGACTCGCTCAAGGGCGCCTATAACGAGCTGATTTCTGAGTCGACGAGACGCGGCTCTCTCGAAGCGCAGCTTCGACAGTCACAAAAGCTCGAAGCGCTCGGCCAGCTCGCCGGGGGCATTGCGCACGACTTCAACAACATGCTCAGCGTCATTGTGGCGAGCCTCAATATTCTGCGACGCAAGCTCAAGAGGAACGAGGGCGGCGCCGACGAGCTCATCAGCTCTGCGCTCGATGGGGCGGATCGCGCTGCAGCCCTCACCCATCGGCTGCTGGCCTTTTCCCGCATTCAGCCGGTCGATCCGCAGCCGCTCGACGCCAACGCGCTCGTGTTGGGGATGTCATCGATTCTCCATAGCACGCTCGGCGCCCATGTCGATGTCGCAACGGTCCTGGCAAAAGACCTCTGGCTCACCAGGGTCGACGCCAATGAACTCGAGAGCGCGATCCTCAATCTCGCCGTCAACGCCCGTGACGCCATGCCGAATGGCGGCCAGCTCACCATAGAGACCGCCAATTTGGAGTTCGGCGAGGACCATGTGGAGGAGAATCCCGACGCGAAGCCGGGCAAATATGTGCTGATCGCCATGAGCGACACCGGAGAGGGCATGCCCCCGGATGTCGTCGAAAAGGCCTTCGATCCGTTCTTCACCACGAAGCCCATTGGCAAAGGGACTGGCCTAGGCCTCTCGCAGGCGCACAGCTTCGTGACCCAATCGGGCGGGCGCATCAAAATCTGCTCGAAAGTCGGCCGAGGGACCTGCGTAAAGCTTTTTCTTCCCTGTTACGTCAAAGATAAAGCGATCGCACCGCCAACGCGAGAACCCCCGCCGCAAGAGGAATTCCCGCACGGCAAGCCAGAGGAGATCGTGCTCCTCGTCGAGGACGACGAGAGCGCGCGGAGGGTCACGGCGCAGGGCATACGCGAGCTTGGCTACACTGTCCTCGAGGCGGGCAGCGGCAGGCAGGCAATCGAGATCATCCGCGGGCGCCCGGATATTTCCTTGTTGATCACCGATGTCGTCATGCCGGAGATGGACGGTGCCCGTCTCGCGCGCGAAGCGGTATTCCGCCGTCACGCTTTGCATGTGATGTTCATTACCGGCTACTCGCAGCACGCCTTCGTGCGCAACGGGATGCTGGACCCCGACGTCAATTTGCTAACGAAACCTTTCACGCTCGCGCAGCTCGCAAAAAAAATACGCGCCGTTCTGGATGCGCGGGGCGATTTACCGAAAGGGGCGACGTGATTCTGGCTTTGATTGTGCGTTGCAGTCGCACGCTAACGCGCCATTAATGCCTTTGGATTAAATCGCAAGCCGATCAAGCGTGGCAGTTATGAGAACGCCGGCATGCGGCCGCGTTCGCACTCGCAAAGCGGGCCCGCTCTCCGAAAGCCGACCTTTAACGGCTGGGATGAGGCGGCGCGTCCGAAGCTTTTCCTCGACCGAAAATCGTTCCGCACCCGAACGACCTCAGGGGATTTCATGCGCATCAGCCTAGGACAAAAGCTCGGCCTCGTGATCGGCGTTCTTGCGCTGCTCGCCGTTTGCCTATCGGCCTTCGCCTTTTGGCAAGCGGCCGCGCAGAGGCGTCAGGAAGACGAAATCCAAAGGGCGTGGGAACTAGCGTTTCGAGCCCGCACTCTCGCACACTCGATCGAGCATACCGCCGTTGTCGCAACTTCTCTCTTCGCACGCGACGACCAGCAGGAAATCCGGAAAAACCTCACAACCCTGCGACAGGCGGTGGCCGAAACCAAAGCGGCGTCGGAATGGGTTTCGCGGCTGCCCGACGATCAGATGCAGCAGCAAGAGCGAAAGCGCCTCGAAATGCGCGTGAAGGAGTTTCTGGCCTATCAGAATGAAACGATTGAGCTCGGCCTCAGTGTTTCACCGAAAGCCGCGCTCATTCAAGCCAGCGACGAATCGACAGTTAAGGATCGGGACGCGATCGTCGCCGATATGGAGCGGCTTTCCCGCCAGACGCTCGACCGGCTGGAAACGGCGCGCGCGATCATGGCTGAAGCGCACAACCGCAACGCAACGCTGCTCGTCGTCATCCCGGCGATCATGATCGCCCTCGGCGTGGTCGGCGCCTTCTGGTTCATCCGGACCCAAATACGTCTCCCGCTTTTCCAGATGATCGACGCGATGACGCGCATCGGCGACGGCCTGCTCGACACGCACGTCCCCTGCGTCGGGCGGCGAGATGAGATCGGACGCATCGCGGACGCCCTGAACAAATTCAGAAGCGACGCCAAGCGTCTGCGCGAAACAGAAGCCGAAGCCGCCAGGGCGCGCCGCGCAAACGAGGTGGCGGCGGCGCAGCGCAATGAGGAAGCTGCGGCGGCCAATGCCGAGCGCGAGCGCGCGCTGCAGTCCGTGGGCGAAGCGCTCGCGCAGCTCTCTGTCAAGAAACTCGGCCATCGGATGACCGAACACGTGCCGGAGGCCTATCAGCAACTGCAGGAAGACTTCAATTCTACTGCGCAGCAGCTCGAAGGCGCCATTGAAGAGGTGGCTCATTGCGTAGACGTCATCGGCGCCAGCATCAGCCAGATCACGCAAGCGGCCGACGATCTCACAACACGGATGGGTCAGCAGGCGTGCAGCCTCGAGGAGGCGTCGAGCGCGTTGCAAAGCAACACGATCGCAATCAAGCAAAGTGCGAACGGCGCTGAAGAGGCGAGCGCTATTGTCGGCTCGACGCGCGCCGAGGCGGAGAAAGGAAGCAAAATCGTGCGCGGCGCCGTCGACTCCATGCAGCGCATCGAAAAGTCATCGCAGAGCATCGGCCAGATCGTCGGCTTGATCGACGAAATCGCGTTCCAGACAAATCTTCTCGCTTTGAACGCCGGCGTCGAAGCCGCGCGCGCCGGCGAAGCCGGCAAGGGATTCACCGTTGTCGCCGCCGAAGTGCGCGCGCTTGCGCAGCGCGCCGCGGAAGCCGCGAAAGAAATCAAGGCGCTCATCTCGACCTCCTCGTTGGAAGTCCAACGCGGCGTCGGTCTTGTCGCCCAGACAGCGAAGGCGCTGGAAAACATCGTCGGCGAGATGGTTAACGCCGACGCAGTCGTCGCCTCTATTGCGAGCCGCTCGGGCGAGCTTGCCGCGAGCACGGCTGAGATCAACGCCGCTGTGGGGCAAATCGACGAGAACACGCAAAGAAACGTCGCGGCGGTCGAGGAGACTCGCGCCACCATGCGCCGTCTGGCTCAAGAAGCCGCGCGGCTCGCGGACCTTGTCGATAGCTTTGAAACGCGCGGGCTCAGCTTTCAGCCTTCAGCGGCCGCATAAGCAGGGCGTCGATCGCCGCGTCGACGCTGAGCCGTGATGAAAGTATGGCGTCCACAGCCTCGGCGATCGGCATCTCGACTCCTTCTCGCCGCGCTAAGTCGACCAGGACCCGCGCGGTGAAGGCGCCCTCGGCAAGCTTGCCGCCGGAAGCGTCCTCGATGGCGGCCCCCTGCCCGAGCGCCTGACCGAAAGCAAAATTACGGGACTGCGCAGAGCCGCAGGTGAGCACGAGATCGCCCAGGCCAGAGAGGCCCATCAGCGTCTCGCTTTTGGCGCCGAGCGCGCGGCCCAGCCTCGTCAGCTCTGCGAAGCTCCGCGCGATCAGCGCGGCTTGCGCGCTCGCGCCGAGGCGCCGCCCCGCCGCCATGCCGGCTGCAATCGCAAAGACGTTCTTCGATGCGCCGCCGAGCTCGACGCCGCGCATGTCCGTCGAGCGATAAAGCCGGAAGGTCTTGGTCGAAAGCGCCGCGGAGAGCTCTTGCGCCAAAGTCTCTTGCTCCGCGGCGAGCGTCACGGCGGTTGGAAGGCCTTTGCAGACGTCGGCCGCGAAGCTCGGCCCGGAAAGAACCGCCGGCCGCGCTTGCGGCAGCTCCTCGGCGATCACCTCGCTCATGAAATGTCCGCGGTCGCGCTCGATTCCCTTGGCGCAGATGACGAAAGCGGCGCCCGCCGCAAGATGCAGGCGGGCCGCCCGCGCGACCTCGCGCATCGCCTGAGCCGGAACGACGGCAAGGACGATATGCGCATCTGCGATGCAAGCGAGATCGCTTGTGGGCGTAACCGCTCGGGCGAGCGGCAAGCCGGGAAGATGGCGCTTGTTTTCCCGATTCCGTTCGAGCGCCGCCACATGCGCGGGATCGTGCGCCCAAAGGGCGACGCGTTCGCGCCCCTGCGCGGCGACGTTCGCGAGCGCCACACCCCAGGCGCCGGCGCCCAGCACTGCAATTACGTCGCCCGTCATCCCCTACCGATCCGCTGAAATGGCCGTGCGCCTTCTATAACGATCGGAACACCGAACCGGTAGGCGCCGCGCGCGAAACGCCGCGCCGACCGCGGCGGCGTTTTCCCGCCGCTGCGGTCCTTCGTTACGCAGCCAAAGCGCGGGAGGATTGCCTCAGTAGAGGACACCCTGAGCCAGCGCGTTGCTGAGCCCCGAAAAGTTGATCTGGTTCGTCCTTTGAGTGTTCGACGTCGAGGCGGTAGGGATGCTCGTGGCCGTGGCCGACCCGCCCACGGCGGCGGCGACGGCCACTCCAACAGCCACCGCCGGAGAGACATTCACCTGCGTCGAGGTGTTGATCTGAGGGGCGACATTGATGGAAATCTGGGGCCCAAAGTTGGTGGCCGAGTTGATGGTGCTGCCCGTCACAGCCCCGCCGAGCTCCAGGGTCTGGAGTGCTGAGGTGGCGGGACCCGGCGCGGAGGCGCCGCCGCCGGCCGCCGTGACAGGCCCGCCGAGTAGCGTGCTTTGCGCAAAGGCCGAGCCCGAGGTAAGGGCGACGAACGCGAACACGAGAAATTTTTTCATGATACGCTCCTAAATCCACGCATTGTGAAAACCGGCGCGCGCCGGCTTCAATAGCTGAAACTAGGATGCGGCAGACCTCCCGTCAGTACAACATTCGTTTCGTGGATACAGTCTATTATTTATCGTCACAAAGTTGACCCGTACCACTGTCAATATACCACTTTAGGCTAAACAATAAAAAAGCGCCGTTCATACGCCCGGGCGTTAAGCGCATGGGCAACGCCGCCTGGCCGACCGCGGCGGCGTTTTTCGCGCCGCCACGGTCTGTCGTTGATGAGATCTAAGCGCTGGGCGCGCTTGCCTCAGTAGATAACGCCCTGCGACAGACGGTTCTGGGCGTTGGAAAAGTTGACCTGGGTCGCCCTTTGCGTGTTCGTCGTCGAGGCGATCGGGATGGCGTTGGCCGTAGCGTTCCCAAGCACACCAACGGCGGCGGCCACTCCGAGCGCTACCGACGGAGAGACGTTCACCTGCGTCGAGGTGTTGGTCTGAGGGACGACGTTGACGCCAACCTGGGGCGCAAAAGCGGTGGCCGAGTTGATGGTGCTGCCCGTCACAGCCCCGCCGAGCAGCAGAGTCTGCGCAAAGGCCCCACCCGAGGTGAGGGCGACGAACGCGACCGAGATGAGGAATTTCTTCATGATACGCTCCTAAGTTCCCACACTGCGAAGACCGGCGCGCGCCGGCTTCGAGAGTTGAATTAGGATGCGGGAGTCGTAGCGTCAGTACAACCTTCGTTTCGTGGATGTAGTCTATTATTTATCGTCAGAAAGTTAACTGGTGCGGCTTCCATCTACCACTTTGGGCTAAACAATAATCAAGCAGTTCATGGCCGTTGATTATCTGGCCTTATCCACAACCGCTCGAATGCCTCCCGAAACTGCGCCACTGCTGCAGAGTTTTGGATAACGATCAAACCTTGTCCCGATAGAATTAGCCGGAGACGGAAAAATTCGCAGATCCGGCTGCGGGCCAGCAGTCCAGTTACACTGTACACCACCTGCCGATCCGCTTGGCGGTGCGGCTTCTATAGCGGCCGGATCCTTTGACAGGTAGATAGCCGCGTACAGGAGAAGCGGTGGCCGGCAAGAGCGGCGCCCGTGGCCGTGGCCGGCCTTTTGCCCGAGGCGGCGACGGCCACTCCAACCGCAATCGTCGGAGAGACGTTCACCTCTGCGTCGAGGCGTTGGCCTGAACGATGGTATTGACGGCGGTCTGGGGGCCGAAGGTGACGGGATCCGGCGCGCAGTTGCCGCCCTGCGGCGACGGCGGGGGCGGCGACGGCGCGCAGATAACGCCTCCGAGCCCGAGGTCAGGGCGACAAACGCGACGTCGGCTTCGAGGGGTGAAACGGAAAGGCGGGAGACCTCGGTCGGTACACTATTTGTGCTCTGGGATGCATTACGTTGCTTAGGGCCAATAGGACGATAAACTAACCCACAGGACCGTCCATTCGGAGCGCCGGAAGACGCTGCGCGCGTGAGAGCGGCGCCAGCCTCGCGTTCGCAATGGCATTCCCGAAAGGGGAGACTGCAACCGTGATCGAGCGGCTGACGTTGACCGGCCCCGCCACGTTCGACTGGGGCAAGACGTTTATGGCCAGACTTCGGGCGCCCTCGGGAGTGACCACGGAGGCCGCGCCTTCGCAACCGCGGCGGCGTTTTCCCGCCGCCGCAGTCCTTCGTTACGCAATCTAAACGCTAGGCGCGCTTGCCTCAGTAGAGGACGCCCTGCGAGAGGGTGTTGGCGGCATTGGAAAAGTTGATCTGGGTCGCCCTTTGCGTGTTCGTCGTCGTCGCAATCGGGATGGCGTTGGCCGTAGCGTTCCCGAGCACGCCAACAGCGGCGGCCACTCCGATCGCTACCGCCGGAGAGACGTTCACCTGCGTCGAGGTGTTGGTCTGAGGGACGACGTTGACGCCAACCTGGGGCGCAAAAGCGGTGGCCGAGTTGATGGTGCTGCCCGTCACGGGCCCGCCGAGCAGCAGGGTCTGCGCAAAGGCCCCACCCGAGGTGAGGGCGACGATCGCGACCGACACGAGGAATTTCTTCATGATACGCTCCTAAGTTCACACACTTCGAAGACCGGCGCCCGCCGGCTTCGAGAATGAAAATAGGAGGCGGGAGTCCTCGCGTCAGTACAACCTTCGTTTCGTGGATGTAGTCTATTATTTATCGTCAGAAAGTTAACCCATACGACTTCCATATACCACTTTAGGCTGAACAATAATCAAGCAGTTCATGGCCGTTGATTATCTGGCCTTATCCACAACCGCTCGAATGCCTCCCGGAAATGCGCCACTGCTGCAGAGCTTTGGATGGTAATCAAATCATTATCCTGATAGACCTCGCCCGAGACGGAAAAATTCGCCGAGCCGGTGCGAAGCGTGACGCCGTCGACCTGATAGGACTTCAAATGCATCAGGTCGCGCCCCCGCGCTTTGCGGCGCACCTCGATATTGGGCGCGCTGGCGATGTCGTGAATCGGCGAGCCGCGTCCCGTCTCCTCGCCGTCGAGATAGACCCGCACCTTCACGCCGCGCATGGCGGCGCGGCCCAGCGCGGCGACGAGCCGCGATCGGTTAGAACATAGGCCGCCATGTCGATCGAATGGCGCGCGCCGCCGATGAGCCTGGCGTCGATGGACTCGAAGCCCTCGCCCGGCCCATAGAAGACGCGCACGCCCGCGAAGAGCGGCTCTTGCGACAAAGGCCCGGCCGCCTGGGGCTCGGGCGCCAGCAGCATGGCGGCAAGCGCCGGCGCGAATGACCGACGCACAGGCCTAAGCCTTGCCGTGATGGGCTCCGCTCGCGGCGGCGTCGAGCGGCCAACGTGGCCTGGGCGCGAAGCCGAGGTCGTCTGAAAAACCGCGCTTGAAGCGCTCCAGCCCCGCCCAGGCGATGATTGCGCCATTGTCAGAACAAAGATTTGGCGGCGGCGAAACGAAACGCAGGCCGCTCTCGGCGCAAAGTCGCGTCAGGGCGCGTCTGATGGCGCCATTGGCGGCGACGCCGCCGCCGATCACGAGGCCGCTCGGGCGCCCTTCGCCTTCCGCGAAAAGCTTCACGCCGGCGCGCACGCGATCGACGATGACGTCGACGATCGCCGCCTGGAAAGAAGCTGCGAGATCCCGCGCATCCTGCTCGCTCGGCGTTCCGAGCGCGAGGATTTCCTGCCGCACGGCCGTCTTGAGGCCCGAAAGCGAGAAATCCGCCCCATCGCGCCCGAGCATGGGCCGTGGAAAATCGAAACGACGCGCATCCCCCTCCTGGGCGAGCTTTTCGATCTGCGGCCCGCCCGGATAAGGCAGGCCGAGCATTTTTGCGACCTTGTCGAAGGCTTCGCCCGCCGCATCATCCACCGTCGAGCCAAGCCGGCGGTACTCGCCCACGTTGCGGACAGCGACGAGCTGCGTATGCCCGCCGGAAACGAGGAGGGCGACATAGGGAAAGTCGAGCGGGTCGGTGAGCCGCGCCGTGAGCGCATGGGCTTCCAGGTGGTTCACCGCAATAAAGGGCTTGCCGGCGGCGAGCGCCAACCCCTTGGCGGCGGTAAGCCCGACCAGCACGCCGCCGATCAGCCCCGGCCCGGCGGCGGCGGCGATGGCGTCGATGTCAGAGAGTTCGACATTGGCGTTGGAGAGCGCGCGCACGATCAGCCGGTCGAGCACATCGATATGGGCGCGCGCGGCGATCTCGGGCACGACGCCGCCATAGGCCGCGTGCTGGGCGATCTGGCTCAGAACTTCGTTGGAGAGGATATCGCCGCCTTCGCCCCCGAGGCGGTCCGACACCACGGCGGCCGCCGTTTCGTCGCAAGTGGTTTCGATGCCGAGCACGCGCATTCACGCTCCTTGGGCGCGAACCGCGCCTTCCTGACGCCCGCGAGCAGCTGACGATGCTCCGCGGAGATATCTTTGTAACCGTCCGACCCTGGCGGATTATGGTTTGCGAAGGGTTTACAGCAAAGATCCGCCGCGCGCGCAATCCGACGCGCTTCGTGGCTGGGCGCCTTCAGACGCCTTCACGCGCGGTAAAGCACGGCCTTCGCCGCCGCCACCACTTCCGCCACGCTCGGCAGCGCGAGCTTCTCAAGATTTGCAGCGTAAGGCATCGGCACGTCCTTCCCCGTCACGCGCGCGATCGGCGCGTCGAGGTAATCGAAGGCCTCCTGATGCAACCGCGCCGCGACCTCTGACGCGATGCCGCATTGCGGCCAGCCCTCTTCGATGGCGACGCAGCGGCCCGTCTTCTTCACCGACTCGACGAGCGTCTGCGTATCCATCGGTCGCAGCGTCCGCAGGTCGATGACCTCGGCCTCGATGCCATCTTTCGCTAGCGCCTCCGCGGCGCCGAGCGCGTAGGTCATGCCGATGGAGAAGGAGACGAGGGTCACATCGGTTCCCGGCCGCGCGATGCGCGCCTTGCCGATCGGCAGGACGAAGTCTTCGAGCGCCGGCACTTCCGAAGTCTTGCCGTAGAGAATCTCATTCTCGAGGAAAACGACCGGATTGTCGTTTCGGATCGCCGCCTTGAGCAGTCCCTTGGCGTCGCTGGCGTTGGACGGCGAGACGACGATCAGCCCGGGTACCTGAGAATACCACGCGCCGTAATCCTGGCTATGCTGAGCGCCGACGCGCGCGGCGGCGCCGTTCGGGCCGCGGAAAACGATCGGGCAATGAATCTGCCCCCCAGACATATAAAGCGTCTTGGCGGCCGAGTTGACGATGTGGTCAATGGCCTGCATCGAGAAATTGAAGGTCATGAATTCGACGATCGGCCGCAGGCCCGCAAACGCCGCGCCGACGCCGACGCCGGCAAAACCATATTCGGTGATCGGCGTGTCGCGCACGCGCATGGGGCCGAATTCCTGCAGCAGCCCTTGCGTGACCTTATAGGCGCCCTGATATTCGCCGACCTCCTCGCCCATGATGAAGACGCTCGGGTCGCGGCGCATCTCTTCCGCCATGGCGTCGCGAAGCGCCTCGCGCATGGTCATGGGGATCATGGTCGTTCCCGCCGGCACTTCCGGCGCAGCCGAGACGGCGGGTGGCGCGGCGACGGTCGCGGGCTTCGGCGCGGGCGCCGCAGCCTCGATGGCGGCTTCCCTGCGCGCCTTCGGGGCTTCGCCCGCTTCGTCCTGCGGCGCGCTCGGCGGCGTCGGCGCCTTGGTCGCCGGAGGAGCCTCTATGGCGGAGGCGTCCTCGCCCTCGCCCGCGATGACGGCGATCGGCGTATTGACGGCGACATTCTCGGTGCCGCCCGGCACAAGGATGCGCGCGAGAACGCCCTCGTCGACCGCTTCGACCTCCATGGTCGCCTTGTCGGTCTCGATTTCCGCTATGACATCGCCGGCCTTTACCGCGTCTCCTTCGCTCTTGAGCCATTTGGCGAGCTTGCCCTGCTCCATCGTCGGAGAAAGCGCTGGCATGAGGACGTTGATGGTCATTGAAATGCTGCCTCTTACGCCAAAACGTCCGTGTAAAGCTCGGACGGATCCGGCTCCTTGTCGCCCATGGCAAAATCCGCCGCATCGGCGACAATCTTGCGAACGTTGGCGTCGATCTTTTTCAGCTCGTCCTCGTTCACCCCGTCCGCGAGCAGGCGCAGCCGCACCTGCTCGATCGGATCGTGCTCCTCGCGCATTTTCTGCACTTCTTCCTTCGAGCGATACTTGGCGGGGTCGGACATGGAGTGGCCGCGATAGCGGTAGGTTTGCGCTTCGAGCAGATACGGGCCCTTCCCAGAGCGGCACCATTCGAGCGCCTCGGCCGTGGCGGCGCGTACGGCCCGCACATCCATGCCGTCGACCTGATGGCCGGGAATGCCGAAAGCCGCGCCGCGCATGGCGAAGTCGGTCTGCGCAGCGGCGCGGGTCAGCGACGTGCCCATGGCGTAGTGGTTGTTCTCGACGATGAAGAGCACAGGAAGCTTCCACAGCGCCGCCATGTTGAAGGTCTCGTAGACCTGTCCCTGATTGGCGGCGCCCTCGCCAAAGAAGGTGAGCGACGCCTTGCCGTCGCCCCGATAGGCGTTGGCGAGCGCAATCCCTGCCCCGATCGGCGCCGGCGCGCCGACGATGCCGTGCCCGCCGAAGAAATTCTTCTCGCGCGAGAACATATGCATGGAGCCGCCCTTCCCCTTGGAATAGCCGCCCCTCTTGCCCGCCAGCTCCGCCATGACGCCCCTCGGGTCCATGCCGCTCGCCAGCATATGGCCGTGATCGCGATAGCTTGTCGTGAACTCATCGCCCTCGCGCGCCGCCATCTTGGCGCCGACGACCACGGCCTCCTGGCCGATATAGAGATGGCAGAAGCCCGCGACGACGCCCATGCCGTAAAGCTGGCCCGCCTTCTCCTCGAATCGGCGGATCAGCAGCATCTGACGGAGCGCATGAAGCTCTTCGTCACGGGTGAAGTTTGGAACGCTGGGAACAGCGCTCGCGCCGTCGCCTTCATTGGCCATTGGCTGTTCTCGGCCTCCTGCTCATTATCTGGAGAGCGAGCGGAACCATACCAGAGTCGCTGTTCAAAAACGAGTGAGGCTACCGCGCGTCCAGCTGAGTCTGCAGCTCTTCCGCAAAAGCCGTGATCCGCTTGGCGTTGGCGCCGAAGTCGTGCCGTCCGTAGCGCGACGCCGAGCGCAGATCGATGCGGGTCTGCCCCGTCAGCGGCTTCAACCGAATGGTGATGTCCTCGTCCAGCCCCATGATCAGCGTCTTGTCCAGAAAATCGGCGTGCCCTTCGCCGGTGCGGCCGCCTGGCGGGCGCTGGTCGACGAGCTTCCAGCCAACGGCCTTGGCGGTTTTGAGCGCCAAAGCAAAAGCCTCGTCCGCATCGAGATCGACGACGATCGGCTCGACATCGGGATAGGCCGGCCGCTGCGCCTCGCGCGCCTTCGGGGCTAACCCTTTTGGCTGGAAACCCTTCCGTGCTTCGTAGGCCGCTCGCGAGAGCGAAAAATAGGGGGGGTTCGCGATATCGGTCGAAATGTCGGAGAGCACCGGGAGGCGCACCGCCTCGAATGCGAGGTAAGACGGGTAGGCGAGTGTGAGCAGCGCAATCATCGCGGCGCCGACGGCCGCTCCCACCCCGCGCCGCCCGGTGCGCCAAATTACGACGCTGGCCACGCCGACAAAAAGCAGCGCCACGAGCGCAAGAGCGACGGCCGCGCCGAGCGACGCCAGGGCGGAGGCGGGCTCGATGAGATGCAGCCGCGCCAGAAGCACCGACAGCAGCGCCACCGTCGCCGCGAAGACGGCGACGCGGCGGCTCCATAGGGCAGCCTCGGACCACGGCTCAGGCGGCAGCGTGCGGCGCATTCGGTGGATAGCCTCATGTGAGTTCCGCTAGGAAGCGGGCGGGTTATTTTTCGACCAAACCCCCGCGGAATGCAACGCGCTCCGTTATCGCTCGGATGAAAGCGAATTTGCCCGCCGTTAGCGACAAATTAAATGAAAACGCCCAGATTCGCCGCATCATTCAATCTTGCCTCAGCGTCGAGCGTCTCGCGTAAAGGAAGCCGCCATGTCGGACGAAGCCACGGCCCAATTCCCTCTGCCACAATCCGGCGGCCATCCCCACGATCTGCTCGCGCGGCTCTATCGCGAGATCGGCATTTCCGCTGTCGCTGCGGCGCTGCAAGTCTCGTCAGGCGATGTCGAGCCGCAGGAGTATGAAGCCCCGTGGCTTCCGCTGGGCGAAGACCTCGCGGCCTGATAGAAACATCCCCCCGAGCGGCCTCGAGGGGCGCTTCGTCAGGGACGTCAAAATGCTCAGCCGCCGCGCTCTTTTGCGCATGCCCCTCGGATTCGCGCTGGCGGGTCTTGGGCTCGGGACCTACTCCATCGTCATCGAGCCCAATTTCCTCCTGGACGTCACGCGCTATC
>JAMBEQ010000054.1 GCA_024506175.1 Methylocystis sp. | reverse complement strand
GAGGCGCGACGACATCCTTCACCAGCATCAAATCGCGGGCCTCGCTCGCCGAGAGAATTCGGTCGCTCTCGATCAGGCGCTCCGTTTTCGTGAAGCCAATGCGGCGACCGATCGCCGCATAGAGGCCGAAGAGATCGAAAGGCTCTCCGGCAAAGGAAAAATGTGCGCCCGTCTCCGCCACGATGACCGAGCAGTTCATGGCGAAATCGAAATCGGGCCCGTCGAGTAAACCCCGTACCCAGGCGATCGTGATGACCGGCGTATCGACGATGAGCTCTGCATTCGCAGCAATCATGTCATCGAAACCTTCTGGGGGGATGGCGGCGTCCGCGCCGCCTTCGGCGAAGTCGAACACAAGAAATTTGAGCCGCGGATGCGCCCCCGACTCGATCTCGTGCAACAGCCCGGAAATTCTGTCGACGCTGGCCCGATCGAATCCTGGGCGGGATTTGGAGACGACAAGCGCCTCGCCTTGTCTGAGCCAGCTTGTCCGGATTCCGGCCCGAGGAAGAGAAAACGCCTGCCAATCGTTACTCGATACAATCACCATGGTGGCCTCTGCTAACGCCGATGGTTAAAGAAAGCTTAATCGAAAGGTTGAAAAATGGCTAAACCGAAATGGTGGTTCCCGGCGAATAGAAAGACCTTTGGTTAACGCACGAAGCGAGGAATACCGCCCCGACACTCATCCCGCCCGGTATGTGGCCGAAGGTCGCACCACAGGCGCCCATGATTTGATATATGCTAACCTCAGGCTGCCGATCGTGCGGTCCGCCTGCTGCAGGCGGAAGAGGCGCCTCCTTTTCGGGGGCCGCCACTGATGCGACGGCGCGCCGACCGGGAACGAGAACCGCTCGGCAGAGAGCGGCGCAAGATTGTGAGAGGGAGAAACAGAATGAAAATGCGCTTTCTCGTCGCGATGACGATGGCTGCGTTCGGTTGGGTGGCCCAGGCGCACGCGCATGGCGACGTCGGTTCCGACCAGGGTCAGTGCCTGATGAAGATCGGGCCCGACACCATGAGTTTCACAGGATACCAGCCGCTAAAGTCCCGCGAGCAATTCTGCGACGACATTCCGGACGCCGGCCCGACGATCATCACGCTCGACGCGCAGCAGGACGAATTGCGCGATATGAATCTCGAGATGCGCGTGCTGCGCGACGTCGGCCAGAAGGACGACAACGAAAATCTCGAGGCGAATACGGAATATTTTTCTCCGCCGAAAAAGTACAAAACCGGCACGCTGACCTTCGATCACAACTTCCAGCACGAAGGCAAGTATATCGGCATCGTGAAGGCCAAAAGCGATGACGGAACCAAGGAGTATATCGCCCGGTTCCCCTTCTCCGTCGGCCTGACTGCTGGCAAGAACATGACCATCGCCATCTTCTTCGCGGCCCTCGGCGTCGTCGGCTTTGGCCTGTGGTACAAGCACCAGTTTATCGACAAGAAAAAAGCGGCCTGATTGCAGACGGGCCGGCAGAGCCGCGGCCTTTGGCCCCAAAATATGAAACGCGAGCCTTCTGGCTCGCGTTTCTTTTTACGGCAGCTCTTCGATGCGACCGTCGCGCAGCGTTACGCGGCGGTCCATTTGTTTGGCGAGCTCGAGATTATGCGTCGCGATGAGCGCAGCGAGGCCCGAGTGGCGGGCGAGCGTCATCAGCGTCGCGAAAACGTGTTCCGCCGTGCGCGGATCGAGGTTGCCGGTCGGCTCGTCGGCGAGGAGCAAATGGGGCGCATTGGCGACAGCCCGTGCAATGGCGACGCGCTGCTGCTCGCCCCCCGACAATTCAGATGGCAGATGCGAGGCGCGGGCGCCCAAGCGCAGGTAGTCCAGCAATTGCCGCGCGCGGATCTCGGCGTCCTTGCGACCGAAGCCGTTGATCATCTGGGGCAGCACAATGTTCTCCGCCGCCGAAAACTCCGGCAGGAGATGGTGGAACTGATAGATAAACCCTATGGTTGAGCGGCGCAGGCTGGTGCGCTCCGTATCGCTCATCTTGGAGGTTGGCGCGGAAGCGATCAGCGTCTCCCCTCCGTCGGCGCGCTCAAGGAGGCCCGCGATATGTAGCAAGGTCGATTTCCCCGCGCCTGAGGGCGCGACCAGCGCCACGGTCTCGCCGGGATAAATCGCGAGATTGACATCGACGAGGATATCGAGACGCGCCGCGCCCTCGCGATAGTGCCGCGCGATATTGCGCAATTCCAGAACGGCGTCGCTCATGCTGCTATTCCTTGCGCTCACTCGTGCCGTAGCGCCTCGATCGGGTCGAGCGAGGCGGCTTTCCAGGCAGGATAAATCGACGCGAGAATGGCGAGCGCGAGCGTCATGACGACGATCATCGCCACTTCGCGCGGCTCGACGATCGCCGGCAGCCGCGACAGGAAATAGAACTCGGCCGGAAACAGATTGGCGTCGAAGGCCTTGTTCAGGAAACCGCGGATGGTTTCCAGATTTTGAGCGATCAAAAGCCCGAGCAGAAAGCCCGCGATCGTGCCCGCGACGCCGATTGAGGCGCCAATGATGAGAAAGACCCGCAGCACCGAGCTCCGCGAGGCGCCCATGGTTCGCAGAATGGCGATGTCCTGGATCTTATCCTTAACCAGCATGGTGAGGCCGGAAACGATGTTGAAGGCCGCGACGATCACGATCAGCGTGAGGATGATGAAGAGGATATTTTTCTCGACCTGCAGCGTGTCGAAGAAGGTCTTGTTGCGCTGGCGCCAGTCGGTGACGATCATTGGCCGCGTGACTGCCTTCTCGAGGCGCGCGCGAAACTGATCCATTTGCTCGGGGTCGTCCACGAAGACCTCGACGACTGTCGCCTCATTGTCCCGGTTGAAGAAGCTCTGCGCCTCCGCAAGCGGCATGTAGACGAAGACATTGTCGAATTCCGACATGCCGATCGAGAAGATCGCCGCGACCTTGTAGGCCTTGATGCGCGGCGCGACGCCGAACGGCGTCTGCGCCCCTTTGGCGATCAAGAGGCTTACTTTGTCTCCGACGGTGACGCCGAGCGTCTCCGCGAGACGCTGACCGATGGCGACGCCCTCTTCCTTGTCGAAGCCCTGCACCGAGCCGATCTTCACATTGCCTGAAATGCCCGGCAGGCGAACGAGATCCGTCTCGCGAATGCCGCGCACCAGGACGCCCGACTGTCCGAACTGCGTCGAGATGCCCGCCGCGCCCTCCACCATGGGAATGGCGAGCCTTACGCCGGGCACGGCTGCCGTCTTTTGCGAAACTTCGTCCCAGTCCGTAAACCGCGTCTCGACCGCCTGGAGGAAGGCATGGCCGTTGACGCCCATGATCTTGTCCATCAGCTCGCGATGGAAGCCGTTCATCACAGAGGTCACGACAATGAGCGTCGCGACGCCCAGCATGATGCCGAGGAAAGAGAACCCGGCGATGACGGAAACGAATCCGTCGGCGCGACGCGCGCGCAGATAGCGCGCCGCCACCATCCATTCGAAGGACGCAAAGGCCCTCGTTCGGGATACGGGCGCAGAGCCCTGAAAAGCATCCGCGGTCGCTTCGCTCATATGGCCATCCTCCAATGGCGATGCATTTTCCGCGCGTCCGAAGGCTCGCGGTCAAAGGCCCACTCTTGGGCCCACTCTCCGACCGCGCCCCTTGAGGCGCTCTTACCGACGTCCGCGCCCCATATTAGACGCCCGCCTGCTTGACCGCCGCGACAACGCGCGCCACGGCGTCGGCGGGGGTCAGCATTTCGCGCTCGCCAGTCTTGCGGCGCTTCACCTCGACATGCCCATCGGCGAGGCCCTTCGGACCAACCAAAATCTGCCAGGGGAGACCGATGAGGTCGAGTGTGGCGAATTTGGCGCCGGGCCGATCGTCGCGGTCGTCGTGCAGCACTTCGAGCCCCGCGTTTTCGAGCTGCTCGACGAGCTCGCCGCAGACCTTGCCGGTCGCCGCGTCGCCAACCTTGAGATCGGCGACCCCGACATGGAAGGGCGCGACCGTCTCCGGCCAGACGATGCCCGCATCGTCGTGGCCCGCCTCGATGATGGCGGCGACGAGGCGCGAGGGGCCGATGCCATAAGAACCCATCTGCACGACGACCTCCTTGCCGACGGGGCCGTTCACCACGGCCTTCATGGGCTCCGAATACTTCGTCCCGAAGTAGAAAATATGGCCGACCTCGATCCCCCGCGCAGAAACTTTCGCGTCGTCGG
Source organism: Methylocystis sp. (assembly GCA_024506175.1). GTDB lineage: Bacteria > Pseudomonadota > Alphaproteobacteria > Rhizobiales > Beijerinckiaceae > Methylocystis. The sequence goes on along the minus strand of JAMBEQ010000054.1, from coordinate 23,405 downwards.
GGACAGCGGCGAAGGCGGCTGCATCGTGCATCTCGCTTGTCGCTGCGTAACGGCTGGTCCATTGACCGACGATCCCCTCCAATGCCGCGACGTCGTCGAAATCGACATCGGCGGGCGGCGGCGGGAAGGACAGAAAATCCCTGTGACAGTAGACCTCGCTCTCGCCCGTCTCGGCGAGAATGATGAATTCATGCGAGAGATTGCCGCCGATCGGGCCGGTCTCCGCCTTCATGGGAATGGCGGTGAGCCCCATCCGCGCGAAGGTGCGCAGATAAGCCACGAACATTTTATTGTATGAATGACGCGCGCCCTCGGCGGTGAGATCGAAGGAGTAGGCGTCCTTCATGAGGAATTCGCGCGACCGCATGACGCCGAAGCGCGGACGCACCTCATCACGAAATTTCCACTGGATGTGATAGAGATTGAGCGGGAGATCCCTATAGGAGCGCACATAAGCGCGGAAGATCTCGGTGATCATCTCCTCGTTTGTCGGACCGTAGAGCATCTCACGCTCGTGACGGTCGCTTATCCGCAGCATCTCCTTGCCGTAGGCGTCGTAGCGGCCTGATTCGCGCCAGAGGTCCGCAGATTGAATCGTCGGCATGAGACATTCGATGGCGCCGGCGCGGTTCTGCTCCTCGCGGATGAGGCGGGTGATATTGTTGAGCACTTTCAGGCCCAGCGGCAGCCAGGCGTAGATGCCGGCGGACTCCTGGCGGATCATGCCCGCCCGCAGCATCAGCCGGTGCGAGACAATTTCGGCTTCCTTGGGCGTCTCGCGCAGGATGGGCAGGAAATAACGGGACAGACGCATGGGGGCTTCCACTGAGGCGATTCGAGGAGGACGAGCATAGCGGCGGCTCGTGAGCGGTTGAAGCGCGGGTAGATGGAAAAGGCAAGCCTTCGAACCGCTTCCCTCGCCGCCCTTCCCTTTTTGGCCCCCCGGCGCCATGTCGAAGGCGGTCAAGGGAGAAAGATATGGATCAGCAAGGCGCGGCGGTGCGTGACAATCCCGAAAAGAGCCGTTTCGAGCTTGATCTCGACGGGTATATTTCGGTCGCGGATTATGTGCTCGACGACGGCGTCATGACCTTCACCCACACTGAGACGCCGCCTGCCCTGCAGGGCCACGGGGCGGCCTCGAGGTTGATCCACGGGGCGCTAATGGCGGCGCGGGCGCGCGGGCTGAAGGTTCGGGCGACCTGCTCTTTCGTCGTGGATTATCTGAAGCGGCACCCGGAGTTTGCGGATTTGGAGGGATGACCCGCCGCGTCGGTCCCACCCGGCGGCCTCGCCCTTCGAGACGCGCGCTTCGCTCGCTCCTCAGGATGAGGCCTAGTGTTTGACGCAGAATGAAAAAGCCCCTCATGCTGAGGAGCCTGCGCAGCAGGCGTCTCGAAGCACGAGGGGCGCCTGTGCCGCTTTATCAGCCGTCTGAGCCCGGCGAATCCCGCCGGGCATTTTCCTTGCAAACCTAGGCTTGGCAGGCCCTATTCAAGGTTGCAGCTGAAGACGAAATTCGTCAGCGCGGAGAAGGTGATCTGAATGACGACCCATGCGCCGATCAGAATCCAAGCGATTTTCTTCTGGTCACGGCCATAAAGAAACGCGCCCACTAACGGCAGGATCAGAAAAAAGAACTGCCACGGCTGGGAGACGAAAGTATCGCAATACCAGAGATTAAGTTTCTCGTTGACCATTTTCCTCACCTTGGCAGATTAGTCTCGCCCATCAGATGCAGGTCGACCGCATGGGCGCATTGGCGCCCCTCGCGAATGGCCCAAACCACGAGCGATTGTCCGCGCCGCATGTCTCCGCACGAAAACACCTTCTCGCGCGAGGTCTTGTAGGCGCGCGTATCGGCCGCCACATTGCCGCGAGCATCGAGATCGACGCCGCTTTGTTCGAGGAGCCCTTCCCTCACGGGCGACACGAAGCCCATCGCGAGCAGCACCAGGTCGGCTTTGATCGTGAAGGCGCTTTCGGGGACCTCCTGCATCTTGCCGTCGACGCGCACGCAGCGCAGCCCCTTCACCGCGCCGCCCTCGCCGGTGAACTCCTTGGTGAGCACGGCGAATTCGCGGGACGAGCCCTCCTCATGCGATGAGGAGGTGCGCAGCTTCAGCGGCCAATCCGGCCAGGTGAGGAGCTTGTTCTCCTTCTCGGGCGGCTTCGGCATGATTTCGAGCTGCGTCACTGACAGAGCGCCGTGGCGGACAGAGGTGCCGATGCAATCCGACCCGGTGTCGCCGCCCCCGATGACGACGACATGCTTTCCGGTCGCGAAGATCGGCTCATTGGTCGTGAGCGGCTCGCCCGAGACGCGCCGGTTCTGCTGGGTGAGGAAGTCCATCGCAAAATGGACGCCGCGCAATTCGCGCCCGGGGATCGGCAAGTCGCGCGGCTGCTCGGCGCCGCCGGCGAGAATCACCGCGTCATGTCCCGCGACAAGGTCGCGCATGTTCACGTCGACGCCGACGGTCGCCTCGTAATGGAAGACGACGCCCTCGGCCTCCATCTGCGCGACGCGGCGGTCGATCAGATGTTTCTCCATCTTGAAGTCGGGGATGCCATAGCGCAGCAGGCCGCCGGCCTTGGCGTTCTTCTCGTAGACATGGACGTCGTGACCCGCGCGCGCGAGCTGCTGTGCGGCAGCGAGGCCCGCCGGGCCCGAGCCGACGACGGCCACGCGCCGTCCCGTTTTGCGCTTGGGCGGCTCGGGCGTAACCCAGCCCTGCTGGAAGCCGTGGTCGATGATCGCGCATTCGATCGTCTTGATGGTGACCGGCTGGTCCTGAAGGTTCAACGTGCAGGAGGCCTCGCAGGGCGCGGGGCAGATGCGGCCGGTGAACTCGGGGAAGTTGTTGGTTGAATGGAGATTGGCGAGCGCGCGCCTCCATTCGCCGTGATAGACGAGGTCGTTCCAATCGGGAATTTGATTATTGACGGGGCAGCCGTTGTGGCAGAACGGGATGCCGCAATCCATGCAGCGCGAGGCCTGGTTCTTCGTCGCCTCTTCCGAAAGCGGGATCACGAACTCGTCATAGTGACGAATGCGATCGGCCGCCGGCTTATATTTGCGGTCCTGCCGGTCGATTTCGAGAAAGCCCGTGACCTTGCCCATATTGCATCCCACCAAGCTCGAATTCCGCCAGTCCGCCGGCAACGCCGCCGCTGCGCGATTTCGCAAAAGTTCTAAACGCTTTCGTCATTGCCCAGTCAAGCGCGTCCCACCCGACGAGGCGGGCGGCGCGAAGGCTGTCCCTCCGCCCCGCCCCGATCCTGGCTTTCGTCGCTGCGGGCCTACTCCCCCGCCGCCTTCAACCGGCCAGGCCGCGCCTTCTTGGCCATCTCCGTCAGCGCGCGACGATATTCGGTCGGCATAACTTTGCGGAACTTGCCGCGGTAGCTCTTCCAATCGTCGAGAATCTCCCGCGCGCGGGTCGAGCCCGCGTAGCGCAAATGCCGCTCGACGAGGTGGCGCAGGCGCTCGGCGTCGAAGCGCGTCATGTCGGACATGATGTCGACCCTGCCATGCGTCTCGAGATCGCCGGACTGATGGTAGCTCTCGGTCATCACCGCCTCTTCCGCGCTCACCGGCTCGAGATCGACCATGGCGAGGTTGCAGCGAGTTGAGAAGCTGTCGTCCTCGTCTAAGACATAGGCGATGCCGCCCGACATGCCCGCAGCGAAATTGCGTCCCGTCTGGCCGAGAACGACCACCACGCCGCCGGTCATATATTCGCAGCCGTGATCGCCCACGCCCTCGACCACCGCGACGGCGCCCGAGTTGCGCACCGCGAAGCGTTCGCCCGCGACGCCGCGGAAATAGCACTCGCCCGCGATCGCCCCATAGAGCACCGTGTTGCCGACGATGATCGAGTTCGAGGGATCGATCTTCTTCGCGTCGCGGGATGGGTAGACGATCAGCTTGCCGCCCGAAAGCCCCTTGCCGACATAGTCGTTCGCCTCGCCCTCGAGCTGCAGCGTCACGCCGCGCGCAAGGAAGGCGCCGAAGCTTTGTCCGGCCGTGCCGACGGCGCGGATGTTGATCGTATCCTCCGGCAGGCCGGCGTGCCCATAGACGTGCGCGACCTCGCCGGAAAGCATTGCGCCCGTCGCGCGGTCGACATTCTTGATCGCCGTTTCGATCGAGACCTTCGCGCCGCGGTCCAGCGCCGGCCGCGCCTCGGCGATGAGCTTGTTGTCGAGAACCTTCTCGAGGCCGTGATCCTGCGTCTGCGAATGGCGGATCGCCGCGCCCTCGCCCGCGGGCTTGTGGAAGAGCTTCGAGAAGTCGAGCCCCCGCGCCTTCCAATGCGCAATGGCCTCGGTCTTGTCGAGCATCTGCATCTGGCCGACGAGCTCGTCGAAGGTGCGATAGCCCATCTGCGCCATCAGCTCGCGCACTTCCTCGGCCACGAAGAAGAAGTAGTTGATGACATGCTCAGGCTGGCCGGCGAAGCGCTTGCGCAGCACCGGGTCCTGCGTCGCCACCCCCACGGGGCAAGTGTTGAGATGGCACTTGCGCATCATGATGCAGCCGGCCGCAATCAGCGGCGCCGTCGAGAATCCGAACTCGTCCGCGCCGAGCAGCGCGCCGATGATGACGTCACGGCCCGTGCGCAGGCCGCCGTCGACCTGCACGGCGATGCGCGAACGCAACCCGTTCAGCACCAGCGTCTGATGCGTCTCGGCGAGGCCGATCTCCCAGGGCGAGCCGGCGTGCTTGATCGAGGTCAGCGGGGAAGCGCCCGTCCCGCCGTCGTAGCCCGAGATCGTCACATGGTCGGCGCGGCCCTTGGAAACTCCCGCCGCAACCGTGCCGACGCCGACTTCGGAGACAAGCTTCACCGAAACGCCAGCTTTCGGATTGACGTTCTTCAAATCGAAGATGAGCTGAGCCAAGTCTTCAATCGAGTAGATGTCGTGGTGCGGCGGCGGCGAGATGAGGCCGACGCCCGGCGTCGAATGGCGAACCTTGGCGATGACGGCGTCGACCTTGTCGCCCGGCAGCTGGCCGCCCTCGCCCGGCTTCGCGCCCTGCGCCATCTTGATCTGAATCATATCGGCGTTGACGAGATATTCCGTCGTCACGCCGAAGCGGCCTGATGCAACCTGTTTGATCGCGCTGCGCATGCTGTCGCCGTTCGCCAACGGCTTGAAGCGATCGGGCTCCTCGCCGCCCTCGCCCGTGTTCGACTTGCCGCCGATGCGGTTCATCGCGACAGCGAGCGTGGTGTGCGCCTCGCGCGAGATCGAGCCAAAGGACATGGCGCCGGTCGCGAAGCGTTTCACGATTGCGGAAGCGGGCTCCACCTCGTCGAGCGGAACCGGCTTGCGGCCGTCCTCCTCGGCGTTTTTGATGCGGAACAGGCCGCGCAGATTGAGCAGGCGCTCGTCCTGCTCGTTCAGCGCCTTGGCGAAAGCCCGATATTGATCGCGGGCGTTGCCGCGCACGGCGTGCTGGAGCAACGAGATGGTTTGAGGCGTCCAGCTATGCGCCTCGCCACGCAGGCGGAAAGCATAGTCGCCGCCGACATCGAGCGCGTCGCGATAGATCGGCGCGTCTCCGAAGGCGAGCCGGTGACGGCGCACCGTCTCCTTGGCAATCTCGTCGGGGCCCACGCCCTCGACGCGCGTCGTCGTGCCGGTGAAGAATTCGTCGACGAAGCTCTGCGCCAGGCCCACGGCGTCGAAAATCTGCGCGCCGCAATAGGACTGATAGGTCGAAATGCCCATCTTGGACATGACCTTCAACAGGCCCTTGCCGATCGCCTTGATGTAGCGCTTGATCGCCGTATCCGCGTCGACGTCCCCAGGGAATTCGCCGACCGAAGCCTCCAGCGTCTCGAAGGCGAGGTAGGGGTTGATCGCTTCGGCGCCGTATCCGGCAAGGCAGGCGAAGTGATGCACTTCGCGCGCCTCGCCGGTTTCGACGACGAGACCGACCGAGGTGCGCAAACCCTTGCGGATCAGGTGATGATGCACCGCAGCCGTGGCGAGCAAAGCCGGGATCGGTATGCGATCCGGCCCCACCATGCGGTCGGAGAGGATGATGATGTTGTAGCGGCCCGAGACCGCTTCCTCGGCGCGCTGGCAGAGGCGCTGGATCGCGCCGCGCATGCCGGCCGCGCCCTTGCTCGAATCATAGGAGATTTCCAGCGTCTTGGTGTCGAAGCTGTCCTCGACCATGCCGATCCAGCGGATCTTTTCCAGATCCTCATTGGTGAGGATCGGCTGGCGCACCTCGAGCCGCTTCTTGTTGGCCGAGCCCTCGTGGTCGAGAATATTGGGACGCGGGCCGATGAAGGAGACGAGGCTCATGACCAGCTCTTCGCGGATCGGGTCGATCGGCGGATTGGTCACCTGCGCGAAGTTTTGCTTGAAATAGGTGTAGAGCAGCTTCTCCTTGTCGGAGAGCGGCGACACGGGCGTGTCCGTACCCATGGAGCCGACAGCCTCCTGACCCGTGACGGCCATGGGGAACATCAGCGTGTAAAGGTCTTCCTCGGTGTAGCCGAAGGCCTGCTGGCGATCGAGAAGCGTGACGTCGGCGCGCGCCGGGCGCGCCTCGACGGGCTTAAGGTCCTCGAGCTGAATCTGCGTGCGCGCCAGCCATTCCTTATAGGGATGCGAGAGGGCGAGCTCTTTCTTGATCTCGTCGTCGGAGATGATGCGGCCCTGCCCCAGATCGACGAGCAGCATCTTGCCCGGTTGCAGACGCCATTTGGCGACGATCTTTTCTTCCGGAATGGGGAGAACGCCCATTTCAGAAGCCATCACCACGAGCCCGTCGTCGGTGACGAGATAACGCGCCGGGCGCAGGCCGTTGCGGTCGAGCGTCGCGCCGATCTGGCGGCCGTCGGTGAAAGCCATGGCGGCGGGGCCGTCCCAAGGCTCCATCAGAGAGGCATGGTGCTCGTAGAAGGCGCGGCGATCTTCGTCCATCAGCGGATTGCCGGCCCAGGCTTCGGGGATGAGCATCATGACCGCATGCGCCAGCGAATAGCCGCCGCGCACGAGGAACTCGAGGGCGTTGTCAAAGCAGGCGGTGTCGGACTGGCCCTCGTAGGAGATCGGCCAGAGCTTGCTGATGTTGTCCCCGAACAACGGCGAGGAGACGGAAGCCTGTCGCGCCGCCATCCAGTTCAGATTGCCGCGCAGCGTGTTGATCTCGCCGTTGTGCGCGACGAAGCGATAAGGATGCGCCAGGCGCCACGACGGGAAAGTGTTCGTCGCGAAGCGCTGATGCACCAGAGCGAGCGCCGAAACGAAACGTTCATCCTTGAGGTCGAGGAAATACTGGCCAAGCTGCGAGACCAGCACCATGCCCTTGTAGACGATCGTGCGCGCCGAGACGGAGACCGCATAAAATTCGCGGCCGCCATTCTCCATCTTATAGATTTCATTCGAGGACGATTTGCGCGCGAGATAGACTCGGCGCTCGAAATCGGCTTCGTCCTTCACCTCGGGACCACGACCGACGAAGAGCTGCATGTGATGCGGCTCGACCGCGCGCACGGCGTCGCCAAGATCGCTCGAATCCACCGGCAGTTCGCGCCAGCCGAGCACGACCACGCCCTCGTCCCTCATCTGCGCTTCGAGAATCTGGCGCGCCTTGGCGCGGGTTTCCGGATCGCACGGCATGAAGAACTGGCCGATGGCGTATTCGCCCGGCGCAGGGAGCGCGAAACCCAGCTTGGCGCATTCCGCCTTGAAGAAATCGTGCGGGATCTGGACAAGAATGCCGCAGCCGTCTCCGAGCTTTGGATCTGCCCCCACCGCGCCGCGATGGTCGAGATTGAGAAGGATTTGCAGACCCATCTCGACAATGGCGTGCGACCTCTCATTGTGCATGTTGGCGACAAAGCCGACGCCGCAGGAGTCGTGCTCTTTCGACGGATCGTACAGCCCCTGCGCGGCCGGGAGAGCCGGATCGCGGCCGATGGCGATCTCTTGGCCCAGGGCCTCTTGCATGGCGTTATCAACGACCTTCGTCATGGCGGCGTCTCCCCGACGCGGCGCGGCCCTTCCTCGGCTGTCGCCCCGTCACATTCGTTTCCAAAAAACTGCATAGAGCAAGTTCTGGGCGGATAGAAGCGCCCGGCCACGCTCGTGCAGGGCAATCGTGCGAATAACAATCCGGCGTCATTCGCCCCAGACCTCCCCTTTACGGAGGTCGACGGCCAAAGGCCGCCGGGTGGGGTTCACGCTGCCGCGGAAGTGGTTGGGGCTTTATCCCCGCCCGACCCCGCTTAGGCGGCGCCACCCTCCCCGTAAAGGGGAAGGAAAAGCTCGCGCCCGGCTTCTACTCACTTGCCACTCCTGCTGCGCCCTCCCTTCGAGTCGGGCCGCCGCGCCGTGAGGCAAAAGGCGCCAGACTTTTCCGATCGTCGGCCGCTCGGCGCGGTCCAAGCTTTCAGGCGGCGCGTTCGAACGAGGCGATTTGCGAAGGGCAAGCGGCGCCGAAAGGTCAGTATCGCTGACATATCGACGCCTGTGATTGTTGCCAGATTTGCGCCTCGGTGACAAGCAACCGCTCAAGAAGAATGCGGTTCCACCGCTCGTCGACGCGTGCTGTCCAAACCCAGCCGCAATCTGGGAGAAGATGGCAAGCGAGAAGGGCGGCTTTTTTGGGGAAATACAGACGATGTCTTCTGCTTGGCGGAAATGGCGGGCGCCCCTCGCCCTGGGATTCGCGCTTGTCTGCGGCATCGGCGCCGACGCCGCGATGGCGCAGTTTTATTTCCGGCCCTTCGCTTACAGCTTTCGTTACGACCTGCCTCCCGATGACGACGATTTCGAAGGTCCCCGCTTCGCGTCGCGCCGCGCCGTGGCGCGCATATTGGCGCGAGAGGGCTTCGAGCTTGTCGGCCCGCTTGGGCGGCGCGGCGATCAGATCGTGGCGACCGGCGTGAGTCGCCGGCAAGGAGAGACGCGCTTTTTCATCGACCCATTTGAAGGCGTCATTATCCGCGCCATAAGCTTGGGATCGCCGCTCCCTGCGGGTTGGCCGCAGCCCCGCGACGATGGATTCATTCCGCCGCTGGGCGGCTCGCACCCGGTTGTGAAGGAACTCGGCCGCAACCGGGCGCCAGCCAATGAGGAACGGGGCAATGAGCGCATTCGCCGCCTCGCTCGTCCGGCCCCCCAGATCCCGGTCTCTGAGCCGACTCGGCCGCCGGCGCATGAGCTCTCGCGCCCTGCGCTCAAACGCAAGCCGTCCGCTCCGGCTTCGGCGGCGCCAGTGCAGACCCCTTCGGCCGCCCAGGCGCATGGCCCGAAGCCGGCAGATGTCGTAAAGCCCACTGAATGGGCTCCGCCAGCCGAAATCTCGAAACCCGCAGAAGCGCCCAAGCCGGCAGAGCAGCCAAATGCGGCCGAGGCGCCCAAGCAAGGAGAAACGCCCAAGCCGGTCGCGGCGAGGCCGCCAGAGCCGGCAAAGCCGGCCGCAGTAGCGAAGCCGGTCGAAGCCAAGCCAGACGCCAAGACAAACGCCAAGCCAGACGCCAGGACTACGACAGACGCCGCGAAGCCGACGCAGCCTAGCCGCCCTGCCGCTGAAGCTGCGAAGCCAGCCGCGACGCCTGCAACGGTCAAAGGTCCCGGTCCGCGCGCTACCGCCGCACGGTCGACCGGCTCGACGCATCGCGCCATCGTGCCGCCGAAATCGGCGGAGGGCGGGGCCGTTACGCCTCCGGCGCCCGCCGCCGCGACGGCGCATTCACCGGAAGGCGCAAAAACGCCGCAGAGCGCTGCGCTTCCAAAAGCACAATAAAAAAGAGGCGCCCGACGAGCGCCTCCCTGATTTTCAAGCCTTCGAAAAAGCTTAGGCGACCTTGGACTCCACGACCTTTGCGGTCGGGGCGCTACCGCCGATCTCGATGCGGCGCGGCTTCTGGGCCTCGGGGATTTCGCGCACGAGGTCGATATGAAGCAGCCCGTTGACGAGGCTCGCGCCGGTCACGATCACATGGTCGGCGAGCTGGAAGCGGCGCTCGAAGGCGCGGGCGGCGATGCCCTGATGGAGCAACTCGCGCCCATCGACGGGCGGCGTCTGCTCCTTTGAGCCTTTCACCGACAGCGCGTTTTCCTTGGTCTCGATCGTCAGCTCCTCGCGGGAGAAGCCGGCCACAGCGAGCGTTACGCGATAGGCGTTCTCGCCCGTGCGCTCGATATTGTAGGGCGGATAGGCGGAAGCGCTGTCCACCCCGCTCGCCTGATCGAGAAGGTTGAAGAGACGATCAAAGCCCACGGTCTGGCGGTAGAGGGGCGAGAGATCGAAGTGACGCATGACATATCCTCCATATGAAGCGACATGCGGCGCGCTGCGTAACGCGCCGCGCCTGTTCGCGCGTCCGGTGCGGCCCGCGCTAGACCACGATTTGGGAAGCAGCTTTGGCGAGTTCAAGAGGGGGGCGGCGCCCCTACGCCAAGCCAAGTTGCCGGAAAGACACACATTAGAAACAAATCGCAACAACTGAGACATAGTCGCTTACTGCTACGCTCGCCGTGAAGCTAAGTAGCAGCATGCGGATTCGAGGGGGCCAGATATCCCGCGCGGAGCGGCGCGAGCGGGGCATCGCCGGGTGGGCGCGTGGCGCGCTCGCGCTGGCGATGGCGATTTTCTTTGTCGCCCAAGGCGCCGCATTTCATATCGGGCACGCGGGCGCAGGCCACGCCGACGGCCTCTCAACCCCGTACTGCAAGAAGCCTGCGGGGCTCTATAACAGTGACGCCCCGGCGCCCGCGTCGGCGTCCGATCATGATTGCGACGCTTGCCTCGCCTGCAATTTTCCTACGGCGATCGAGCCGCGATCGCACCCCAATGTAGAAGCGACATGGCGCGAAGCGCCGTTTTCCAGCCCGGAAGGCGCCGCGCCGCCGCTCTCGCGCAGGTTCTCCGCGCATTCGGCGCGCGCGCCACCCTTTCTCTCCTGACGAGCTGAAACCCAGTCACGCGGCTTGCCGCACCGCTCAGCCGCCGTCTTCCGGCGGATCAGGAAGGTTTTGTCTATGATGCGTCACCCCCTCACGCGCGGCGTTTCCGCCGGCGCGATCACCCTCGCTTTGCTCGCCTACGCCCAGGCCCAGACGCCCCTGCCCCCGATTTCCATACGCGGGGCGCGCCCCGTTGGCTCGGGCGCGGCCGCCGCGACTCCCGTATCGGCTCCTGCGCCCGCCCGACCCGATCAACCAGACGACGCCACGGTCATCGGCCCCCGCGAGATCGTGACCGAACTCCCCGCGACCGCCGATGCCGTGAAACTCCTTCAAAACGCCCCTGGCGTCAGCTGGTACGAAGCCGGCGGCGTCTCGCGCTTGCCGGCAATTCATGGCATGGCGGACGACCGGCTGAAAATTCTCGTCGGCGGCGTAGAGGCGACCTCAGCCTGCGCCAACCACATGAATCCGCCGCTCTCCTACATCGATCCCAACAACGTCCAAAATATAGAAGTGATCTCGGGCGTGATGCCGGTCAGCAAAGGCGGCGACTCGATCGGCGGATCCATTCTCGTAACGCCGCGCCAGCCCGCCTTCGCGCCCAAGCCGGGCGCCGCCCCGATTGTAGCCGAGCCTCCGGGTCCCTTCCTGCTCGGCTCGCCCTATCCGCCGTTCCTGCCGTTCCATGGCCAAGGCTTCCGTTTCGGCAATCAAAACGAGGTTGTGGCGACCGGCGCGATATCCGCCTTCTTCCGCACCAACAACAACGGGATCACCGTCTCCGGCACGGCGAATGTCGCCACCGAGCACTGGAGCGTGCTCTACAATGGCGCGTGGTCGCGCGCGACGGATTATCACGAGGGAGGCGACGGCAAAAAGGTTCTCTCGACCAACTTCATCTCCGAGCAGCACTCGGTCACGGCGGCCTATCAAAACAACGGGCACCTGCTCTCGGTGCGCGGCGCCATAGAGAACATTCCCTATCAGGGCTTCCCCAATCAGCGCATGGATATGACCGGCAACCGCGCTTATACGGCGGACGCCAAGTACCAGGGCGCTTATGATTGGGGCCAGGTCGACGCGCGCGCCTTTTATCACTATGTCGCGCACACGATGGGGTTCTTGAACGACAAGCAGCCCTCCAACATGCCGATGAACACCATCGGCCAGGACTTCGGCTATTCGTTCAAGACGGAGATCCCCTTCACCCAGCTCTCCGGCCGCGACCTTTTGCGGCTCGGAAGCGAATATCATGGCTTCCGGCTGAATGATTGGTGGGAGCCAATCTACCGCTCGATGATGATGGGCCCGTTCACGTTCTGGAACATCAACAACGGCGACCGTAATCGCGTCGGTCATTTCGCGGAATGGGAAGCCAATTGGACGCCGCAATGGTCCACTCTGCTTGGCTTCCGCAACGACGTCGTGTGGATGGATACGGGCAATGTCTCGCCCTACGATCCCCGGGCGAGGATTCCGATGGGCATGATGATGGGCATGCCCATGTTTATGAATAACCCCGACGCCGTCACAGCCGCCATTTTCAACAGTCGAGACCGTTCGCGCACCGACGTGAACTTCGACATGGTGGCGAAGGCCCGCTACCAGCGCGACGAAGCGAGCGCCTACGAGGTTGGCTATTCGCGCAAGACCCGGTCTCCGAGCCTCTACGAGCGCTACGCCTGGGCGGTCTCCATGGGGACCACCATGAACAATTGGTTTGGCGATCTCAACGGCTACACAGGGAATATCAACCTCAAGCCTGAAGTCGCCCATACTTTCGGCGTCACCGCCGAATGGAGGGATCCAAGAGGCAATTGGGAAGCGCGGGCGAATCCCTACTACACCTACATCGAAAACTTCATCAACGCCGAGCGCTACAACAACACCACCGGCCCTGCGGGACTGGTCTTTCCCGTCCTGCAGTTCCGCAATCACAAAGCGCAAATCTATGGATTCGACCTTTCGGGCCGCCTGAAACTGTGGGAGGCCCCGGATTACGGGCAGTTCTTCGCTTCCGGAAACATCAACTATGTCTTCGGCCGCGACTTCGAAATGCCGAATTATACGCCCTGCGGCCTCTCCGGGTCGAACTGCTATCTGCTGGCGCAAAACTTCAAGACCGGCGACGGCCTTTATCACATCATGCCGCTCACGGCGCGCGGGGCCATTGAGCATCGGCTGGGCGGTTGGTCGAACGCAGTGGAGCTGCAGCTGGTCGACAGCAAGACGCATGTTTCCATCGCGCGCAACGAGTTGAAGACCGGCGGCTATGCGCTGCTCAATCTGCGCACGGCCTACGAATGGAGCAATCTTCGCTTCGATCTGGCGCTCGAAAACGTATTCGACCAGAAATATTACCCGCCGCTCGGCGGGCACTATTTCACTCTCGCCAAAGTCACGAACAATCCGTTCAATTACGGTCCCGTGCCGGGAATGGGTCGAAGTTTTGTGGCGGGCATGACGGTGAAGTTCTGAGAAGCTAAAATGGGCGGCGCCGGGCGCCGCTCTTCCTTTTTCTGCAGCTATTCAATGGACTGCGCGCGCTCATCTTCCGGAGACTCTCATATGAAGCGATTGTGGGTATTGCTGCTCCTCTTCGCCTCCATCCCGACTTTCGCCCGCGCGGAAATCCTCGGCATGCAGGTCGAGCGCGCAGTGACCGAAGAGGAAATGAAGGCCTCCTTGCGGGAGGTCGACCTCGTAGATGAAAAGGGGGAGCCGCTCGATCTGCGCGCTCTGATATCGAATGGCAAGCCGACGCTCGTCTCCCTCTGGGCGCATTGGTGCCCCAACTGCGTCGCCGAAGCGCCGGGCTACAAAGCGCTGGCCAAAGCCTGCCCCCAGCGCTGGAACGTCGTTTTCGTCTCCGCGATCGCCAAGGACTTCCCCAAGGACCTCGCCAAGTTCAAGAGCTATAATCTGCCGTGGAAATTCCACCGAGTCGGCGACGCGAGCAAGACCGACGTCGCCAGGGCAAGGGCCGCGCGCGCTTTCTACGGCGCGACCAAGGACGGCGGCGTGGTGACGCCCATGCATTATTTCCTGAACCGCTCGGGCGCGGTCGAGGCGATTGTCGCTGGCAGGATGAATTTTGCGGAACCCGAGCGCCTCGCCGCCTTCTGTCAAAGCTGACGCCGCCCCGCTTGTCGGGCCGCGGCTAAATTGCGCTATGTTCGCGGGAATTGATTCGGGCGAAGCGCCACGGAGGAAACATGCTCGAGCTGGTCGCGACGTCGGATAATCCCGTTCCAGAGGGCGCCGTCGTGCATCAATTGCGCGCCTATGACGGCAAACGCCTGCGCGCCGCGACCTTTCCCTGCCGCGAGACGCCGCGCGGGACCGTCGCCCTCTTCCAGGGCCACAACGAATTTATCGAAAAATACTTCGAGACCATCGAAGACTTGCGCAAACGCCGCTTCGATGTCGTCACGCTGGATTGGCGCGGCCAGGCGGGCTCCGAGCGGGAGCTGGACAACCCTCGCAAGGGCCATGTCGACGATTTTTCGCAGTACCAGCGCGATCTGGACGTCTTTACGGCCCAGGTGTTGAGCCCCCGGCCGCATCCATGGTTCGCGCTCGCCCATTCGATGGGCGGGGCCATCATGCTCGATCTTGCGCACGGCGCCCGCCCGCCCTTCGAGCGCATGGCGCTCACCGCGCCAATGATCGATCTTGCTAATCTGCACTTTCCGCGAGGCGCGCGATGGCTTGCCGATACGCTGGACATGCTGGGCCTCGGCGGCCAGTTCATTCCTTTCGGCGGGGGACGCAACTATCTGGAAAGATCCTTCGAGGGCAATAAGCTTTCGACCGACCCTGTTCGCTTCGCGCGCAACGCCAGGATTGTCGCCATGGCGCCGCAGCTCGTCATCGGCGACCCGACGATCGGTTGGGTCAACGCCGCCTTTCGTCTGATGAAGCGTTTTGAAGCGCCCGAATATGCTCGCGCCATACGCACGCCGATGCTCCTATTCGAAGCAGGCAGAGAAAACATCGTCTCCAACGCCGCAATCGAGCGCTTCACGCAAAATCTCGACACGGGGGCGCTCCTGAGAATCCCCGGCGCCAAGCATGAGATACTGATGGAGCGCGACGAGATGCGGGAACAGTTCTGGCGGGCCTTCGACACGTTCGTTCCTGGGTCAGGGACCGACTGAACGCCGAAGAAACGGTCTTAACCACGCCGCCTCCTACGCGCCCGGCAGCGCCTTCGGTTCGGCCTCGGCCACTGCCTTAAGATTAGCGAGACCCTGCTCGAACTGCGCGCCGATCGTCTTGTCCATCTTCATGAAGACGGACATCGCCTTGCCCATGAATTCGTTGCGCCCAGACATGGCCCAGGTGACTTCGGTCCCTGTCTCCCCGATCGGCGTAAGATCGAATTGCACATCGCTGGCGGCCTGCATGGGCCGGGCGAATTCGAGCTTCAGGCGAATGCGCTCGTTCTGGCTGCTTTCCTTGATCGTCATTTTGCCCGCGCCGACCTTATTGTTGCCAGACCAGCTCATGCTCGCGCCCGGCCCCAGCGGGGAGCCGCCGAATGAATTCCTAGCGCTTGGATCGAGCCTGGCCCATGGCGACCACGCGCCCCAGTTATGCAGATCGTTGATGAGCGGATAGACCGCCGCGGGCGGCGCGTCGATGATCGCCGAGCGCGTAATCTTGAACGTGTTCGGCTGCAGGGAAACATAGGCGATGAGCCCGCTGACGAGCGCGAGAACAAGGAGCAGAAAAAAGGTCATTCAGAGAGCCCTCCTTCGCGCTTTCCGCTCGCGCGGAATCGCGCGAGCGATAAAAAATCGCGCTAAACCAAGAGTTTGGAGCGCAGTCTTGTCGCAAAGTCGGTCAACTTTTGCGGAATGCGCTCTAGATGCGCAGGCTCCTTGGCCCATGCTTTTTTGATTTATTCTAGAGCGGGCTGGCCTAAGGCGTAAAGTTGCGTGATTGGCAGGGCCGCGCGCGTCTTTGCGCGCGCAGCGAATCCGTTCAAAGCCGTTTCACGGCCCTGGATCGCTTCATATTCATGGAGACGCGCGGGCTCTTTACGTCAAGCTCGCGCAAAAAGCCTGGATCTTCGCGCAGGCAGTCTCCAGCGTCAGCGCCGAGGCCGCATAGGAAATGCGGAAATTCGGCCCCGTGCCAAACGCCGAGCCGTGCACGACGGCGACGCCCTCAGCCTCCAGCAACTGGGTGACGAAATCCTCGTCCGTCTCGATCGCCTTGCCCGAGGGCGTCTTGCGGCCGATCGCCTCGGCGCAGGAGGGGAAGACGTAGAAGGCGCCTTCCGGCGTCGGGCATTGCAGAAATTTCGCCTGGTTGAGCATGGAGACCACGAGGTCGCGCCGCTCATGGAAAGCCTTGCGGAAGGTCGCGAGATGCTCCTGCGGCCCGTCGAGCGCCTCGACCGCCGCCCATTGCGCGATCGAGCAGGCGCCCGAGGTCTGCTGGCCCTGCAACAGATCCATCGCCTTGATCAGCTTGCTCGGCCCGGCGGCGTAGCCAATGCGCCAGCCGGTCATGGCATAGGCCTTGGAGACGCCGTTCATCGTCAGCGTGCGGTCGATCAGATTGGGCTCGACCTGCGCCGGCGTGACAAATTTGAAATCGCCGTAAACGAGATGCTCGTAGATGTCGTCGGTAAGCACATGCACTTGCGGATGGCGCAGCAGCACATCCGTCACCTTCTTCATCTCGTCGTAGCTGTAGGCCGCCCCAGAGGGGTTGGACGGCGAGTTGAGCACCAGCCATTTGGTCTTGGGGGTGATCGCCGCCTGCAGCGCCTCGGGCTGCAGCTTGAAGCCGTCTTCCATCTTCGTTTGAACGAAGACGGTTTTGCCACCGCAGATCGCCACCATCTCAGGGTAGCTGACCCAATAGGGCGCGGTGACGATCACCTCGTCGCCAGGATTGATGGTGGCGAGAAAAGCGTTGAAGAGAATGTGCTTGCCGCCAGTCGCGACGATCGTGTCCGACGCCTTGTAGCCGAGCCCGTTCTCGCGCTTGAACTTGCGCGCCACCGCCTCTCGCAGCTGCGGTATCCCGAGCACCGGCGTATAGCGGGTCTCGCCGCGGTCGATCGCCGCCTTGGCGGCGTTGCAAATATGCTCCGGCGTATCAAAGTCGGGCTCGCCGACAGACAGGCTGATGACTTCCCGCCCCTGCGCTTTCAGATCGCGCGCCTTCTGCGTCACGGCGATCGTGGCGGAGGGCTTTACGCGCGAGAGAGCGTGGGCGAGGAAGGTCATGTTTTCATTGTCCTGCAAGGAAAGTGTGCATCGCACCATAATTTGCTGGAATACGGCCGGCAACGAAAATCCGCAGCCCAAGTTCGGCCTGCCTCGCGCTTTGGTCCGCATTAACCGGGGCAATTTATGGTCTCGCGAGCTGAGGTCGCGACTTCTTGTCGCTCGCGCATTTCTTTGCGAGCGGAAAGCGCGCCGGCGGGGACCTTAAATGCTGGCGACCATCAGAAGCGGCGATTGGCTGACGGCCGCACGCCTGCGTCTATATCCTCTGATTTTTCTTGCCCTCTTCACAGCGACCGCCATTTGGGCGGTCGTGACCTCGCAAGACCGGATGGGGCCCAATAACCTTCCGCTCGGCTCGGATTTCAGCCAGGTCTGGGTCGCCGGCCAGGAGGTTCTCGCCGGTCATCCAGAAGCGCCGTTCGACATTCGCCGGCATGCCGCAGCTCAGCGCCAGGAATTTGGCCCGGACGCCGGCGTGTTCGGCTGGCACTATCCGCCCTATTTTCTGGCGCCCGCGGCGCTGCTCGCGCATCTGCCTTATCTGACAGCGCTCGCAGTCTGGCAGTTCGGGACGCTGGCGCTCTATCTCGTTTCCATTCTGGCGATCTCGAGCCAATCAGGAATCGGGCGGCGTCAGGCGCTGATCGTGGCGCTCGCCTATCCAGCAGTGATCGTGAATCTCGGCCACGGACAGAATGGCTTCGCCACCGCCGCTCTCTTGGGCGGAGGCTTTTATCTGCTCGAACGCCGCCCCCTCGCCGCGGGCGCGCTCTTCGCCCTGCTCGCCTTTAAGCCGCAATTCGGCCTCGCCCTCCCGCTCGTTCTTCTGATCGGCCGCCACTGGCGCGCCTTGGCGAGCGCAGCGGCGACCTTCGTCATCATGACTGCCGCTTCCATCGCCGCTTTCGGCGCCGAGAGCTGGCGCGCCTTTTTTTCCAGCCTCGCCTTCACCCGCAGGGTCCTGGAAGAGGGCGGGCCGGGCTTCGACAAGATCCAAAGCGTCTTCGCCGCTGTTCGCATGATGGGCGGTGGCGTCCAGGCCGCCTATTTCTGGCAGGGACTCGTGACCCTGTGCGTCCTGGCCGCGCTCGTCTGGGTGCTGCGCTCCGCCGCCGACGCGCGCGTTAAAGCCGCCGCCGCCATAGAGGCGATGCTGCTCACGACGCCCTATTGCCTGGACTATGATCTCATGGCTTTGGCCCCCGCGGTCACGTTGCTCGTCTCGAACGGGCGCGATAGGGGCTTCCGCCCCTACGAAAAATCGGCGCTCGCCTTCGCCTACGTCGCTCCGATCGTCGCGAGGCCCGCTGCAAATGCGCTCGGTCTTCCCCTCGGCGCAGCCGCACTCGCCCTCCTCTACGCCGCAACCGCCCGCCATGCGAGCGGCCCGAAACCGAAGGCCATGGGCTTTGCCGCAGGCGATGCTCGGCAGTCTCTCCGGTCGTGATTCGACGGCGAACTTTATCGCCGGTTAACCAGCAAGGGACGAGATGTTAAAAAATTGTGAAAAACCGACCCCGGCATGCAACTTTTCTGGCTGGCGCTCGTTTCTATGCTAAGGCGCGGGCCGAAGGGGGCCTTCGTCGCGTACGCCGCGGCTCAGGGGAAGGCCGGGGCGGAGGGGGAGTATGAGGGCGATTACCCGAAGGAAGTAAAACCATGTCGCTCGTTGATAAGTTCGATGATCAAATTGAGCCGGCCTTCACCCGAAGCTTCGACCGCGAATCGGCTCGCCGGCAATTCCGTGTTTCCGTCCTCTTGGTAGCGGCGATGGCCACAGCCGCTTTTCTGCTGGGCTTCGCGCTGCCGATCAATTCGGCCCATCAGTCGACGTCCGTAGCAGATCACACCGAGTTCTCGGGACGTCTGGTCAGCGTCGATCGCTGATCTCGGGAATGGGCTTATGAACGCGCGCCTTTCCGGCGCGCGTTGTTTTTTGTCGTGCGCTCATCCGATCGGGAGAGCGAGGGGGCGTCGTCCGCCCCCTTTTTCGGGATCAGTGCGCGTCCTCTGAGTGATGGTCATGGTGGCCGTGGCCATGATGAGCGTCATGGCCAGCCTCCTCCTTCGGGCCGGACGTGTCCATGTTGTGCGCCTTCTCCCAGCGCTCCATTGCTTCGGCGTCGTGCGCATGCATGGCGTCGGGCGCGTCGATGGCGGCGTCGATCACAACCTCGCCGGCCTTCTCGAAGACGAGGGTCATTTCGAGGCCCCAGCCGACCTCCAGGTGTTTTTTGGCGCCGGTCAGCGCCACATAGACGCCGCCGGGGGCGAGCGTCGTCGTGCTCTTCGGCGGCACGACGACTGGCGTTTCGAGCTCGAGCTTCTTGGGATCGCCGTGGATAATCGCCTTGTCGAACTTTTCCACCTTCACGGCGACGAGCTTGTCGGGCGTGTCGCCATTATTGTGGATGAAGGCATAGAAGGTCGCATTCTTTTCGCCGTCGGCCGGCGCGCGCAGCCAGGGGTGCTCGACCTTGAGCTTGCCGACGTCATATTCATGCGCTTTTGCCGAACGGGCCGGAGCGAAGACACCGAAGAACGCGCCGGCCAGCAAGGAGCCGCCCGTCGCCAAAAGATCACGCCGCTTGACCATCATGTTTCTCTCCCTTCACCGGCCGGCTTGATCGCCAGCTCGAAAGCAGGAACGCCCCGCTCGCGTTTTCCGCCGCCGCGCCTCAGTGCGAGTGCAGGTTGATCTCGATCAGCGGCTCCTTCGCCATCATTGCGGCCTGAGCGGAAAATTGCGTGACGCTTCCGTCGTCCGCGCCGAATTCCTTGAAGCGCGCGCGCACATAGCCGGACCGGTCGATGAGAAAATGCGCTTGCGCGATTTGTGTCGTGTAAGGCACGTTCGGATAGCGGTTGATGATCGAGTAGGCCTTCTCGACCGCCGCTGGATGCAGCGCCTCCCTGCCCTTCGCCGCCGCCGGGCACTCCCCGCTGTAGACGGTGACATGGTTCGCGCCGGCGGCTTTCGCCGCTTCGGCCGCCCTCAGCAGGCTTGCCTCCAGCTCCCTTTCTCCCTCGCCATTTGCGACGCAGCGCGCGAAGGAAAGCAGCGTCGGCTTGCCGCGCAGCTTGAAGAAAGTCGTCACCTCTTCCTGCGGATCGATCAAAGCGAAATCCGGCGCCACGAGCCACTGCACCATGGCCTGTGGGCCGATGAAGCGCGACTGGTTCGTGCTGGAGAGCATGAGCAAATAGTTGATCATGTCCCAGCGCTCGTCGCCGTCGAGCACCCCGGAGAAGCTCGGCATGACGCCGCTCTGGCCGCCGAAGGTCAGCCAGTGGAAAATGTCGCCGATCGTATGCGTCCCGACGTGCGGCGCGGTTAGATCGGCCGGTTGGATCGGCAACCCCGCCTTGTTCTTGAGATCCTTGGCCATCGGGCCGTTGCCCTCGCCCATGGGGCCGTGGCAGGCGACGCAGTTCTCCTGAAAGGCCGCCATGGCGCGCGCCACCGACTCGGCCGTGAAGTCCTGCGTCGGATCATTGTAGGTGTCCGTGTAGGCTTCCGTCGAGAAGGACACGGCGAGACACAGCAGAGCGGCCATGGTCGCCGCGGGCGTGGCGTAAAGACGCCTCTCGCGCGTCGCCGGCGTCCACCAAATGAGCGCAGCGGCGATCGCCAGCACGGCGGAGGCGATGCCCCACCACCAGATCGGCGAGGGGAAGACCGGTTTTTGCCCCCAGGTCGCGATGTAAGACAGGCGGAAGGGCAGCGGCCAATAGAGGTTGGTCTCATGAGACGCCGGCGTGATGACGGCGATATAGCCGGCGATCGCCAAGAGCCCGAGGCCGAAGACCACCTCCAGGCTGCCGATCTTCGCCACCCAATCGACGTCGAATTTCCCGGCCGGGCGCCTGCCCATGTAACGAACAATGCCCAGGGCGCAAAGCAAGGCGCCCGCCAACAACGCCAGCTTCAGCGTCAGCAGCCGCCCATAGGGCGTCGCAAGCATATTGGGCACGCTGCCGACATTCTCATAGGCCAAAGCGAAACCGGTGGCGGCGACGAGCAGGATCGCGGCTTTCGCGATTCTCGACCAGCGCGCGGCGAGCTTCGCCGCGATTTCCGGCGGCTTCTTGTGGGCCGTCAACATCCACCAGATGAGCCCGAGCAGCCCCCCGACCCAGGTGAGCCCCGCGGCGGTATGGAGCAGGAAGCTGATCTGCGTCCAAAGCGGAAGGCCGTCGTCTATGGCGTGGCCGGTGACGGAAACAACCGCAAGCACGCCGACGCCGGTCCAGAGGGTCACCCTGTCGAGAAGATCAGAGGACCAAAAAAGCCGCGCGATCGTCAGGCCCGCGAACACGAAGGCGAGAAGTTGCGTCGCCAGCCAGGCCCTGCCGACGCTTGTGCCAAGAGTGAACTCCTCGAGCACAGTCGCATCGATCGTCCTTTCCGCGGGAATGATGGCGCGGGCAATGAGATAAAGAAGCGCAAAACCGAGCAGCGCACGAAAAACCGCTGCCCCGGCGACCCAGGGCTTGAAGCGCCCGCCGTCCTCGTCGATGAGCCTGGGAAGGAGGAGCAAGCCAACCGCGAGGGCCGAGGGCAGGCTTTCGAGAAAGCGTATGAATGCGAGAGAAAGATACATTGCTGGTTCTCGTCCCTGCCCCGTTCCGCTTTTCAAGTCTCGATGGATGCCCCTGGGATGCGCAGCGGGAATCGACCCGATGCGCATTGTCTTAATCGCCCGCGCGCTCGCGAGCTTTACTTGGGATCGACAGTGAATTCGTAATTGCCCTCGACGATGTGGCCGTCAGTCGAGAGCACGCGGTAACGCACGATATATTTGCCCGGCGCGAGTTCAGGGGCGTCCATCGAGAGTTCCCGCGGCTTCTCCGGAACGCCATTGGCGCCCTCGCCGAGCACCTTTCCGCTCCCGTCCTCGATCGTCAGCTTGGAATATTTCGGCTCGACGCCGCCGCCGAAACGCAATTTGACGGTTTTGGGCGACGCGGCGACGTGATCCTTCGAGGATGGCGTCGCCTCGACGAGGAAGGAATGCGCACGCGCCGGCCCGACGATCGAAGCGGCCAACATTGCGGCAGCCGCCAGAACTGCAGCGCGCCTTGATGCCATCAACAGTTGCTTCATGAGATTTCCCCCGAGGCCTGACCGACCCCTTTTTCTCTTAGCTGTCAGATGCGCTCTTGCGCGGTCTCGTTCAAGACGCCGCGGTCTCGACGGCCTTCTTCTTCGAAGAGGGATGGGTGTGCTTCCAATAGACGAAGACCATGCCAGCGATGAGGATCGTCCCGGCGATCTGCGGCACCCAGGCCCAGAGCGTCTCTCCGACCCGGAACCTGAACTGTTCGGTCTGCAGCTCGCCATTCTCGCGCTTCAGCGTCACCAGCGCGATATAGTGACCGTTGGCGGGGAAATTGTGCTCCAGACTGAACGTGCCCTTTTTATACTGCTGGGCAGGAAGATGCAGTTCTGTCAGGGCCGACCGGTCAGTGTCCTTGCTGATCGGCGTCAATGGGTCTCGAATGATCCGCAGCTCGAGCGGCAGGTCGCGAAACGACGGCGTCTCGAGGTCGAAAACCATGATGGTGCGGCCCGTCGCAGGGATCTCGTCGCAGTATTCACTGCGCGACTTGTCGGGCTGGAAGACAGTGATGTGGATCATGTCGTAGCCGAACATGACCATGCACATGTTGCCCATGGACATTGCTTCCGGTCCCGCGCCGCCCTCCGCGCGCGTCTGCGGCGCGAAACCAAACGACAGAGCCAGACCAAAGAAGGCGGCAGCGAGGCTACGCCAATTCATCATTTCTTCCCCTCGAGTTCTTTTCAGTGGGCGACTTGTTTGCGCCCTTAATCGTTTTCGCCTTCGCCGCCATTCAGGAATTCTGCCGAGCAAGGCGTCGATACTTAACGCGCCAGCCAAGGCGCATGCAATGGCGCCTGTGACAAAACGGCGCCTACTCTATTGCTACTTTGCATCCAAAACATGTTCAGGCGCGAGTGAAAAGCCGGCCTCCAGTTTGCGTCGAAAGGACGCACCATTTGATTTTCAGCAAGAATCGAGAGGACGCTCCGAGCGCCGCATAAATCGAATTCGCAATCGCACATCCGCAAAAAACAACCGGCCGGACTTTCGTCCGGCCGGCGTTTATTTCAGGCGATCTTTCGTTCGATCAGGGCATGTCGCCGGCGACGAACTTCGGAATCACCGGGCCGCCGATCTCAGC
>JAMBEQ010000053.1 GCA_024506175.1 Methylocystis sp. | reverse complement strand
CGGCCCCAACCGCCGCCCCAACGGCCCCAGGCCGCGGCCGGCGTCGATGTTGCGACCGCGCCAGCGAGCATCGTCGCCGCTGCGCCAATGGTAAGAATCTTCCGCAGATTAGTCATCGCCATCTCCTGGGTCCTTGTCGGTCCTTGTCGCCAATGCCCCAAGCCATCCCCTGCAACGCGAAGCCGCTTACGTTGTTCCTCAGGTTCTTGGAAAGGCTGACAGCCTTCCGCCTGAGGTGAGCGCGCGGGCCCTTAAGCGGCGCTTTCGCATATTTTCGGAGACTGGCTATTTCCGCTCGCGCCGAAGGCGCTAGCTCATTGCTCTCTATCGAGGAGACCGCGATGAGCAACCCGAACGAAACTGCGCCGCAAAACGAAGGCGAAGGCAATCGCACCGCCGCCGCGCGATATAACGAGGCGCAACGGAAATTCGTCGAAAGCGGCAAGGTGGAGCCCGCGGCGAAAGACGCGGAACACGCGCTCGAAACCGAGGAGGCCGAGGAGCTGAAGCGCGCCGAAGAGAAAGGCCGCGCGCACGCTAAACCGCATGAGCAGGAGCGGGAGATTTAAGGTCTGTAAGAATCGCGCGCGCGGACCGCCGGGCGCGCCCGCCTCCGGGGCAGGCATGGCTGGTGGGGGTGGTTTGCGGATGAGTGGCCGGGCTTCCGTTGGCTGAGTCCTAAGATTTCTCTTTATCCTGCGTGGTAAGTGGGGATATATTCCGCCGCTAGGAAACTCCTCCCCTCCTGCGCAGTCTCATGATGGATGTTCTCTCCCACGCCCAGATCTGGGCGGCGATCGACGCGCTCGGCGAGCGTTATGGGCTGACGCCATCCGGCTTGGCCCGCAAGGCGGGGCTCGATCCGACGACCTTCAACCGCTCTAAGCGAGAGACTCAGGCGGGGCGTCAGCGCTGGCCTTCGACAGAGTCGATCGCTAAGGTTCTGCAGGCGACAGGGGCGAGCCTCGACGAATTTATGGCGCTGGTCTCCGCCAGCGGGGAGGCGGCGCGGCGCCATACGCGCCCGCTCATCGGCATGGCGCAGGCCGGCGAGGGCGGCTTTTTCGACGATGCGGGCTTTGCGGTCGGAGCCGGCTGGGACGAGATCGACATCCTCGCCGACACGGACGAGCATTCCTATGCTCTGGAAATTTCCGGCGACTCGATGGCGCCCCTCTATCGTGAGGGCGACATCGTCATCGTCTCTCCCGCCGCCCCCATCCGCCGCGGCGACCGGGTGGTCGTGAAGACCGTCGCGGGCGAGATTTTGGCCAAGGAGCTCAAACGCCAGACCGCCCGCTCCATTGAGCTGCGTTCGGTCAACCCCGCCTATCCCGATCGGGTCCTTCCGCGCGACGAGGTGAGCTGGATGGCGCGGATTTTATGGGCGAGCCAATAAGGCGCGGCCGAGGAGCTGTGCTATAAGGCCATTTCTTCTCTATGGAGGATGAGTAAGAACAATGCGTCATTCCCTTGTCGCCTCGGTTTTCGCTCTCCTGTCTCTCGGCGCCGGCGCCGGCGCGGCTCACGCCGAGGACGCCCTGCGCGATCGGGCGAAGGGCCTCTTCGAGCCGATCCCGCAAAGCGCGCCGGCCCTCCCGGGCAACCCCGCGACGCCGGAAAAAGTGGCGCTTGGCAAAATGCTCTACTTCGAGCCCCGCCTTTCGGACCGCCGCGACATGGCCTGCGCCACCTGCCACAATCTGAGCATGAGCGGCGTCGACGGCGGCCTGCTCTCGGGCGGCCACAACGCCCAGCTCGCGGGGCGCGAGGTGCTGACGGTGCTCAACGCCGTCTTCAACAAGTCGCAATATTGGGACGGCCGCACCGCGGACCTTCAGGATCAGGTCGTCAATTCTGTCATGGCCAATCCAAAGGCCGTGCTGAAGACGCGCGGCGGCCCCATGGCCATTAATCCGGCCGAGCTCGCCGCGACCAAGCAGCGCGAGATCGAGCAGCTTAAGACCATTCCTTACTATGTGGAGGCTTTCAAAAAGGCCTTTCCCGGCGAGGCCGATCCTCTCGTCTACGACAATATCGGCCGCGCCATCGCCGTCTTCGAGGCGACGCTGATCACGCCCGATTCTCCCTTCGATCGTTGGCTGACAGGGGACGACGCCGCCCTTGACAGCACGCAGAAAGCCGGCCTGGCGCTCTTCATCGACAAAGGCTGCGCCGGCTGCCACAATGGCGTGAACGTCGGCGGGGCGAGCTACGCCAAATTCGGCGTCGTCGCCAATCCCGGTCCCGAGCATCTGCCTCCCGAGGACGCCGGCCGCTACGCCGTGACCAGGAACAAGGCCGACCGCTATGTGTTCAAGGTCCCGTCGCTGCGCAATGTGGAAATGACGGCGCCCTATTTTCACACGGGCTCGACCTTCGATCTGAAGAAGGCGGTGGCGGTTATGGCCGAAGCACAGCTCGGCCAGAAACTCTCGGACGACGAAGCGACGACGATCGTGGCTTTCCTCAAGACCCTGACGGGCAAGCAGCCCGAGATCGTTTTGCCGGTTTTGCCGCCGCGCGATAACTGAACGCTCAAGAGCTAAGCGTTAACTCCCGAAGAGCCGCCGCAGGAATCCCTTGGGCTTCTGCGGCGCAGGCGGCGCCGAGGTGGGCGCAGGCGACGGGGGCGCGGCGGCCGCGGCGCTCATGCCGGCGGCGACGCGGGTCTGTTCCGCCTCACGCTCCATGTTGGCGCGCGCGACGAGCGCCGCAAGCGACGGCGCTGACGCGGCTGAGACCCAGCGGCCGGCGCGGCGGGCGGAAAGATATTCGGCAAGCGCCGAGGCGCTTTCGAGGTCGCGGCTTCGCTCGAAATGGGCGATGGCG
>JAMBEQ010000052.1 GCA_024506175.1 Methylocystis sp. | reverse complement strand
TATTTCGTTATGGCGGGCGTTATTGCAACCGGCCCGTCGAAGGGATAGTAGCGAAGGCTGGTATAAACCATGTTCTCGGCGCCTCGCGGCGCCCCGCCGAATCCGACAAAGCCGTCACGCACCGTATAGGAATACTGCGCGCCGGCTCTGATTTTCCCAAACGGACCCTGATAAAGCGTGTGCCAAATGCCGCCCGTGAGCTGTCGGAGCGACTTTGTCTGGCCGGCGCACAAGCCGCCGATGGGGACGTTCGCAGCCACGCCGAAAGCGGTCGGATTCACGGCGTCGTTTTCGATCGCGCAGGTGGCGTTATTGTAAAACGGATTGCCGTAGCCGCCGACGAAAAGCGCCGGGCCGACCACGGCCCACTGCGGCTTCTTGCCAGCGAATTCGCCGCCCGCGAAGGCGAAAACCTCCGTCTGAGGCGTGGGGTGCAGAATCAGACCCGCCATCGCTAGGCGCTCGGAGATGAGCTGCGGCGCGCCGGAAAGCTGATATGTGCCCACCGGGAGCTGGCCGGCGCCGTAGTTGCCGATGCCGTTGCCAATCATGCCGGAGAACTGGAAATCGAGCAGTTTCGGCATCAGCTGGACAACGACGCCACCACCCCCGCCCCCGCCCCATTGGCTGTGGTTGCCCCAATAGGCGCGGTCGGTGACGTCGCGCAGAAGGCCGAATCCCTCGACGTGGATCTTGCGCTCGGCGATCTCGCCGTCCCAAGCGACCTTGCCGATCATGTCGGGCATGCGGGTGAAAGGATAGGATTGGCTGCGTTGAAGAGGCCGCCGGCCGCCGGCGGCGAGAGCAGCACCGGCGCGCCGAAGAGCGGCAGAGCCGCCGTGCCAAAAACCGGGGCCCCTGGCGCGATAAAGGTCGCGGAGGTGCTTTCGAGCGAGAGCGCGGCCCAGAACTGCTTGTAGAAATCCTTGGTGATGCGGAAGCCCGGCGTCCGCGCCCAAACATAGCCGGGCATATACTGGTGGTCTATGGTTAAGGGTTGCAGTGAGGTATCTGGCTTGATGCCCACCGAATTCATCGTCACGAGCGACCACATTTGGCCAGCCGCGACATGCAGCCCGTATTCGTCGAAGTCGACGTTCCCGTACGCCTGGCGCAGGCGAAGGTTGTAGGAATTGCTCTGGTTGGAGTTCGCTGTCTGCGCGGCGCCGAGGAAGTCGACTTCGCCGAAGGCCATGACATGAGTCTGTTTGTCGATATCCGCCCTGATCATGAGATTTGGCCTCGACGGACGGGCAGTGGCGCGCCACTCCGTTTGATGGGCGGCGGGGAGAAAATCGAAGGGAATGTTCTGGAAAGGGGTGTTGTTGTCCGCGCCCATCCAGTGGCTGCGGTAGACGCTTTCGGCGGCGAAGAAGCCGCCGGGCGTGATCTCCAGGCCCTTGAAGTAAAAGTGATCCGGGCCCGGAATTCCAGCCGCTGTCGTGGCGCTGGCCGGCGCAGGCGAAGCGGCGCGAGCCCGTTTTTCGGCCCTGGCCGCGCGCTCCTGCTGACCGACCTTCGCCTCTAACAGCTTCAGCCTTGCCTTCAGGAGGCGAATTTCCTCGCTCGTGCTGTCGGCGGCAGCCGGAACCGCCAAAGAGATCGACGCTCCCAAAAAGGCGGCAATCCCATGAATGCTTTTCGCAGATCGCACGATCATTCTGAAGCTCGAGAGGATCCCAAGGATAAGGTGGGAGGCGCCGCCCTGCGTCGCTCGGCGCGATAACTCCAAAAATAAGAAGCATTCGACATTGAGCCCTCCGGTGGCAGTAAGCGCGGACTATTTCACTGCTTCGTCACGCGTCTTCAAGACTACCTGCTATCGAGAAAGGCCAAGCCCCATCTCAATCTCTAGCTTAGAGTTTCATTACTTCGGAAATTTTGCCCGTGTTTCCGCTTGATGTCCATTCGCTAAAAAATTGAAGGCATTGTAGCGCCAGGATCGTGACGTGGCGTTTGGAGTCGTTTGAGGTTTTCAGTTCCGCCCGGCGAGCACCCCCGTTGAATCGACAAAGCCGCCCAAAGGCGGCTCCGTCTTGAATTCGCTTCCGTTCTCAAGGAGCCGCTCGGCTTACAGGTCGGTAATTTCTACGAGTCGATGGGGCTCGAACGCACGAGCTCCAAGAATTTATCGAACGCTCGCTCTTGCCCGGCGCGCCATTGGCCTGGGCTCCCTTCTCCCAAAGACGCGCAGACGCCATTTTGGCGGCGAACGGGGTCCACCTTCTCTCGGGCAATGCAGCGGGCCCCTATGCACCGGGCGGCGACCGGCTGAACTCCCACGTTTCTACGTTTGCCTCGCTGTCCGTGACCGGTGAGTCGCGCCGGGGTCGCGCGCGCGGGTCCCGCGAACTTCTGGCAGATCAATATCAAACCCAGTGAGCGCCGGGGGGATCGGCGCCTGGGAGGTGTTGGTGCGCTACAGCGTGATCAATCTGAACAACGCACGTTCCAGGGCCGACCTTCGGGCCGGTGTCTGTCCACATTGCGGGAAACGATCAACGCGCTGATACGCCTAGCATGAGCGCCATCTAGAAGATCTGCCGGCGCAAGGCGCCCCAGTAACCTGAAACGAACGATGGTCGAGCGGGCCCATAACTCCTCCATGCACGCCACACCGACTGTCAGGATCCATTTTTCGATTGGGCGAAGGTCATCCGCCTGCCATTGTGAAAGCTTTTATCTGCATCGTCGTACGTGTGGGCCTCGACGCACGGAAGAGCCGCCTCAAAAGGCCGCTGGAAAAGGCGCATGCGCTTCAGACGGCGGCTTTCCCGTTCCTCTTCGGCTTGCGCCCACTCCGTGCCGGGACGGGCTTTCGACGGCTCTGGCCGAGCCCCATCCCCTTCGCCAACTCCGATCGCTTCACCGCGTAATTCGGCGCGACCATAGGGTAATTGGAAGGCAAGCCCCATTTCGCCCGATAGTCTTCCGGCGTCATCCCCAGCGCCGCCAAGTGCCGCCGCAACGATTTGAACTTCTTCCCATCGTCCAAGCAGATCAGATAATCCGGCGTGACGGATTTCTTGATCGGCACGGCTGGTTCTCGCCTCTTCTGTGCCGAAATAGCGGGCGCGCCATTCCCGAGCCCGCGCAGCGCCGCATCGACGGAGCCGATAAGCCCTCGCAGCTCCGTCACCGGCAGCGAGTTGTGCGAAACGTAGGCCGAGACGATCTCGGCGACGAGCTCCTTGGAATTGAGATCATCCGCCCTTTTTACTTCTGACATCCTCAGCTCCCCTGCAGTCTGACTGATGCGCGACAATTCGTTGGGCTTCGAGCCGGGGCCAGACCCGGGCCGGGCAAAAAGTAGCAGCCGCACCTGCCGCTATAGCCGTAATACGCGGAGTAGGCAGAGCCGAATAGCCGCAGCCAGCGGAGCCCCAATAGCTGGGATACGCTGAGCCCCAATAGCCGTAGCCGTATGGGTAGCCAGCGCCGGGCGCTAAGCCAGTGGCTAGGCCTGCTTTAACCCCAATCCGCCATAGCCCCAACGGCCCCAGCCGGCGCCCCCCTGAAAAACCTACGCATCTCCTTCAAGGACGTAACCCTGCCCCCTTTTATTCGTTATCAAAGGAGCGCCTTGATACACCTCCAACTTTTGTCGAAGCCTGCTTATGTGCACATCCACGACATTCGTTTGCGGCATAAATGTATATCCCCATACTTGCTGCAATAACATATTCTTTGTAATGAGTTGACCCGGCCTTTCCATGAAATATTCGAGCAATTTAAACTCGCGATTCGATAGCTCGATCTTATTGCCATTGAAAATGGCGGCTCGCTCCAGGAGATCCAGCACGAGAGATCCGGCTTGCAATCTTGTTCGAGACGCGTGTGCAGGACGCCTCAAAAGCGCCTCGATCCTTGCTCCCATTTCAGCGAAGCTAAAGGGCTTTACCAGGTAATCATCAGCCCCCGCCTCAAGCCCAATGATCCGCTCGCTAACTGTCTCAAGAGCGCTGATGATCAGTATGGGCGTCAAGATTCTCCCCAAACGCAGCGACCTGATTATCGTAATGCCGTCTACCTCAGGGAGCATCCGATCGAGTATCAAAACGTCAAAATGCGCGCCTTTGGCTTTCTCGAGTCCTTCCGAGCCCGTCCGAGCGACGGACACGTCGTATTCGCGCCTATGGAGCTCCTTGATAAGGGCGCAAGAGAGCTCGGGATCGTCCTCGATCAAGAGGATGTTTGCCCGCGTCGTGCCACTTATCGTTATTGTGGAACCCGCCACTGTAATGGTCTCAGAGTTTTTTACCGGCTCCTTGTAGCCTGGAAACAAGATGGATTTTTATAAATTTTTATTTAGTTCGGATTTTCGCGGTCCCGCTTAATGTGCATAAGGCTAAGAAAAAGCCGTTCAGCGCAAAGCGGATCGCGGGATTGGAGCAATGAACGATCTGATTTCAACAGATTTGTCGAGTCTCATCAGGCTGCTGATGGAGCATCCGCCATTCTTCGCCTTGCAGGCCGCGTGAGCATCTCGAAGTAATTCTGGGTGCGCCCTTCGGGCTCGCCAGCGCCGTGAGGGCATGGTCTCGGCCACCCCATCTTTGCCCGGATCGAACAACGTAGGCTGCCGTTTGTGCTTGGAGAAACCGGGATCATGGCCGCTACCACGCCATCGCTGTGCGGAGCTCCTGCTCGCCCCTGCGGCGCACGAGGGCCAGTCACGGCGGCGCCTTGCCGGAGAGTTGTGCGGGCTATCGCCATTGAGCGGAATGCGAGATGAGTTCTTCGGACACTAATGGGCTTACCTCGCGGGAGGCGGAGCGACGTCTCGCGCAGTTCGGCAGAAACGAAATCGTCGAGCGTGAGAAGCCCTTCCTGCTCAAGATCGCCTCCGAACTATGGCAGCCTGTCCCATGGATGCTCGAAGCGGCAATTGTTTTACAGATCGCTATCGGCGAGCGGCTGGAGGCCGCGGTCATCGCGGCGCTGCTGCTGTTTAATGTCGCTCTGAGTTATTTTCAGGAGGGCAAGGCGCAGGCCGCGCTCTCGATCTTAAAGTCGAGGCTTTCCGTCAGAGCAACGGTTAAACGCGACGGCGCATGGCAGGAGATTTCCGCGCCGGAGCTCGCTCCCGGCGATATTATAAAGCTTGAACTCGGGTCCCTCGTGCCGGCTGACGCGCGCGTCATCGAAGGATCCATTCTGCTCGATCAATCCATGCTTACGGGCGAGTCGGCGCCGGTCGAGGTCGGCGCTGGCGCAATCGCTTACGCCGGCGCCGTAGGGCGGCGCGGAGAAGCCGTCGCGGAGGTCGTGGCCACCGGCGCTCGCTCCTACTATGGCAGGACCGCGGAGCTCGTGAGGACCGCCGGCGCGAGAAGCGCGCAACAGGAGGCGGTCCTCGGCGTCGTGCGCAATCTCGCGGTTTTCAACGGCGCCGTTACTGTCTTCCTGATCGCCTACGGACATAGCCTTGCGATGTCGCCGGGTCGCCTGGTCGCCATGACCCTGACAGCGGTGCTCGCGTCGATCCCGGTCGCGCTGCCCGCAACCTTTACGCTGGCGGCCGCGCTTGGCGCGCAGGCGCTCGCCAGGAAAGGCGTCTTGCTGACACGGCTCGCGGCCGTGCATGAGGCCGCGATGGTCGACGTGGCCTGCGTGGACAAAACCGGCACGCTGACCTCCAACGAGCTCAGCGTCGCCGCGGTAAAGTCGCTGACACAGGCGCTCACAGAAGCGGACATCCTCCGCCTCGCGGCGCTGGCTAGCTCCACCGCCGGTTTCGATCCCGTGGATGCAGCGATCCGCGCGGCCGCTTCACAAAATGGCGGGGAGAGCCCGCCGTTACGCCTGCTCAGCTTCACGCCTTTCGACCCGGCGACGAAGCTCGCAGAGGCCCGCGTCGCGGATGAGGCGGACAGAGAGAGCCGCATCGTCAAAGGCGCGCCCATTGCGGTTGGGCGGCTGTCACCTCTCGAGGCCGATGCCGAACAGGAGATCGAAGTTCTGAGCCGCTCCGCCGGTCGCGTGATTGCCGTGGCCTTCGGTCCAAGCGGGGTCGAGCGGCTCGTGGGCCTGATCGCGCTGAGCGACCCGCCCCGACCCGAGTCGAAACCTCTGATCGCCGAGCTGCGGGCCGAGGGCGTAAAGACAGTCATGGTTACCGGCGACGCGGCGGCGACCGCGGCGTCGGTTGGCCGCGCCGTGGGCATCACCGGACCCGTCTGCCCCGCAGCAAAGATTTCTGAAAACGCAAACCCTGACGACTTTGCGATCTACGCTGGCGTGTTCCCAGAAGACAAATTCAAGCTGGTCCAAGCGTTCCAGCGCCGGGGCCACATCGTCGGCATGTGCGGCGACGGCGCCAATGACGCTCCCGCCCTCCGCCAGGCGCAAATGGGCGTCGCCGTCTCTACGGCGACGGATGTCGCCAAATCCGCCGCCAGCATCGTCCTCACCGAGCCCGGCCTTAAGGGAGTGGTCGCTGCGATCGAGGAAGGGCGTGTCGCCTTCCAGCGCATTCTGACCTACACGCTCAATGCCCTCGTTAAGAAGTTCCTGCTCGTCCCCTTCCTTGGCGTCGGCCTACTGGCGACGGGCCACGCCATCGTCACGCCAATGCAGATGGCGCTGCTGTTGATCACAGGCGACTTTCTGACCATGGCCATCGCTACGGACAGAGCGACACCCTCCACACAGCCAGACGTCTGGCGCCTGGGCGCGATTACCAGCGCCGCAGGATCGTTCGCCTTGGCGGGGCTACTATTTCTATCGGCGATCGTGCTCACTGGCGAGCGGCTGCTCGGTTTCGATATCGGCGAACTGCGGAGCCTCGCCTTTCTCTCGCTCGTGTTTCTCAGCCAGGCGACGGTATATGTTCTGCGCGACCGTGGGCGGCTCTGGAGCTCAGCCCCCTCGAAATGGCTTGCGGCGTCTTCGGCGCTGAATGTCGCGATAGCCATACTGCTGGTGCTTGCTGGATGGCTGATGGCTCCTCTGCCTGCCCCGATCGTTGGAGGCGTGCTTCTTGCGACGCTCCTCTTCGCGCTTTTCCTCGATCTTCTGAAGTCGTTCGTTTTTGCCAGCGTTGGCCTCACAGCCGGTCCCAGAGCCGAAGCGAAGCGCAAGCTTGCGCCCTTGCTGCTTCCCACCGGCGCCGCCGCCTTGGCCGCGATCGTCGCCGCAGCGGCAGGGCTCTGGCCTTCGACATTCAAACCGCCACAGCGGGTCGCAGAAAGCCCCCGGCCCGCTCCCGCAGCGCAATTCGTCAAATTGCGAGGCAAGGTAGCGGCGGCGCATGAGCAGTTTGTCATCGCCCAAAGGGAGGGAACGATCGGCGCGCTGGAGTGCGACGCGGGCGAGAGTGTCGGGGGCGGGCAGCTTTGCGCGACGATCTACGGGGAACCCTATGGACGCGCGCTCGAAAGGCTGGAAGCCGAGGAGCGCAATCTCGACAAAAACAAGCGCCTTCTGGCCTTCTGGGGCCCGGGACGCGGCGGACGTTATGCGCGATCAGCCGCGCTGAGGCGCAGGCTGCTCACCCGGGCGCGAGAAGAGCGCCACGAGATCGACAGGTGGCGCGCCGAGCTGGCGGAAGAGGAGAAAAGCGCGAAGCCGACCGAAATACGCGCGCCTTTCGACGCGATCGTCATCGCGCGCTACGCATCGGTCGGACAAAGGGTCGCCCGCTTCGCGCCGTTGTTTCTCTTCGCACAAGAATCTCCCCGCGTAACGGCGTCGTTCGAGGCCCCGCAAGACGAGCTAGAGCGCTTTCGCATAGGGGATTGGGCGCAAATCCTCTCCGACTCCGCGCCGGGCCGCGCGCTGAAAGGCAAGGTCACGGAAGTCAGCGGCGCGGCAACGAGTGGCGTGGGCTCGCCAACCTTGGGCCGCGTGATCGTCGAGGCGCCAAACAGCGATGCCGGGTTCACCGCTGGATCGAGCGTAACGGCCGAAATCAAGGTAGGTGAGCGGCGGCCCGTCGACGCCCCTGCTGAATCTTCGACGAACTCAGAATCCCGAGGGGCAAAGTGAGCCAAGAAGACAACGCCAGCGCCAACGGCCACGTCAGGAGTTTCCACGAGACCTTTACGCCGCGACTCGTGGATGCGCTGAGGAAAAACTATTTATTTGCAGATTTCGAAGCGGACCTGTCCGCCGGATTCAGCGTTGCGGTGGTAAGCCTGCCACTCGCAATGGCGCTTGCGGTGGCCTCGGGGGTTTCGCCCGCCGCGGGCCTTTCGGCGGCGATCGTCGGTGGATTTATCACCTCGCTGCTGGGCGGCAGCCGTTATCAGATTGGCGGACCGGCCACCGCCTTCGTCGCCCTTGTAGCCAAAACGGTCGAGACTCACGGCTTCGAGGGGCTGCTAGCCGCGACGATCATGGCGGGTCTCATTCTGCTCGCCCTCGGCTATATGAGGTTCGGCACATATATAAAATATCTGCCGCATTCGGTTCCAGTGGGCTTCACGGCGGGCGTCGCCGTCATTCTGCTCACCAGCCAGGCGCGCGATTTTCTAGGGCTGCAAATCGCTCACGAGCCTGCGGGCTTTCTGCCCAAGCTCGAAGCCATATCTGGAAGCCTGGGCTCCATTCATTTTCAGAGCCTGCTGCTCGCCTCCGCAACCCTCGCTTTCATCATCTACCAGCGCCTTCGGAAGCCCTGGTATGCAGGGATGATGACTACGATCGTCGCGAGTTCCGCCGTCGCCTGGGTTTTCAACCTGGGCGTGGACACCATCGGCTCCCGCTTTGGCGAACTCCCACACGCCTTGCTGAGACCTGCTTCCCCAAGCGTCGATCTCGAGATGCTTTTCGAACTCACGCCGACGGCGATCGCGATTGCCGCACTCGGCGCAATCGAATCTCTGCTCTCAGCCGTGGTGGCCGACGGCATGACGGGCGAGCGGCACAATTCCAACGCAGAGCTCGTCGCCCAGGGGTGGGCCAATCTCTTCGCCGGATTGTTTGGTGGGATGAGCTCCGCCGGCGTTCTGACACGCACAGCGACAAATATCCGCGCGGGCGCAAAAAGCCCACTCGCCGGCGTCTCTGCCGCGCTTTTTCTGCTTGCTATCGTTTCCCTCGCCGCGCCGCTCGCGTCGCACATTCCACTGCCGACGCTCGCCGTGGTGCTCGTCGCCATCGCCTGGGACATGATCGACCGCAAGGCCCTTCTCTCCATTCTCAAGCGAGACACCGAGGAGACCATCGTTCTTGTCGTCACCTTCCTGCTGACCGTATTCCGCGACGCGACCGAGGGCATCGCAGTCGGAGTTTCATTTGGTTCTCTGCTTTTCATGCATCGCATGGCCGAGTTCGTGGAATGGCAGATCCTGACTGCCCTACCACATGCGCAGCATGCCGATGGTGCAAAAAGCGGGGATGCCACGAGCGAGCCAGAGGACGCACTCATCTATCGTTTCGAAGGCCCCCTCTTCTTCGGAGTCGCGTCGACCATTTTCGATGCGCTGGAGCGCATCGATCCGCCGCCGCCTGCCTATGTGATCGATTTCCATATGGTGCCCTTCATCGATGGGTCGGCGGCGGAGTCCTTCTTCGCTTTCGCCGAAAGGGCTCATATGGAGGGAAGACGGATCGTCGTCGTCGGCGCAAGGAAGAACGTGCGGCACAAGCTCATTGTCAATCAGCCCTTCAAGCATATCGTTGAATTCCAGATGGGAGAAAAACCCAAAGAGTAACAATTCTCCTTGAGTAGGACGTTTCCATGATCTCGCGAATTCAGCACCCTCTCGGGACGATCCCAGTCATCTACCTTATGCGATCAGCGCGAAGCTCCTGACGCGTATCTTCGTTGATAAGCTTGCTTCCGCAGACGGCAACCTCTGCGAACTGAAGCCAGAGCGCCGACCTAGCCGCATCGCGGGAGTCGATTCTCCATAAGCTCCCGTCTTCCAGTTTAACGAGGTGACCCTGGTCTGAGATTTGTCGGCCCCAGTGTTCTTCGCATGCTCGCGAGGGTGTCGAAAATAAACTCATCGAGACTGCAAGGCCGAGGAAAAGCAGTTTGGTGTTGCCCATTTTCGCTCCCTTTCCCCCCTTGGCGTCATGGGTAGCCAATACATAGGCGATCTTCGCACGTGATGGGCCCGGGCAGACCGCATGCAGGGCCTGCGGAACAAGGTATGCAGCAAAAGGGTTTTTCAAGTTGAGAAAATCTCTCGCGCCTTCAGGCGACAAGTCGCTATGTCGGATTCGGCTCCAAACACTGGCGAATTTCAAACTGGCGGCGTGCTTCGCTCACAACAAGCGCTAATGTTGTTCGTTCACCGGAACGCTTCCAAGCGCATTGTGGCTTGTCCATCCTCTGGACAGTCCTCAATGCGATGGCGGGTGACCTGCCCCCGAACTTTCATCCAGCAGCAACTGGAGTCCCTGCGTTTGATACGCCCGAGGGCGCAGATGTAGCAACAGGCGATCGGCGGAGCTGGTCAGGGTTGCGCAGCCGATCGCCTGTTG
>JAMBEQ010000051.1 GCA_024506175.1 Methylocystis sp. | reverse complement strand
AGAGCTAAGGTCCGTGTCGAACATAAGGGCCGACAGCGCAAATGCGGACAATACATATAGGCGCGGCGACCATAGCTTGCGCATGAGTGTCTCGCGAATTTGGACCTGAGAATAAGCGCTCAATGCTAGGCACCTAGCGCGCCTGACGCTTAAAGCAACCGCGGCCGGAGGGGCGCCGGCCAGCGCCGCCTGCGCCCGCACTCACCTTCAAACCGAGACGCCCGCAGGGAGAAGCGCTTGCCTCCCCGCCTCGGCCGACTCTCGATTTTTGTCACCTCTGAGACGCAAAAGCGCTATCCTGCCAGGAAATGACGGAGCGCCGCCTCCGCGAGAGAGAAACGATGTCGAACCCACTCCTGGCTAATTGGACGACCCCCTTCCGCCTGCCGCCCTTCGGCCGCATCGAGAGCGCGCATTTCCGGCCGGCTTTCGAGACGGCGCTCGCGCAGCACCGCGCCCAGATAGAAGAGATCGCAAGCAACCCTTCTGAGCCCGATTTCCAAAACACGATCGAGGCGCTCGAGCGCGCCGGCGAGATGCTCACCGATGTCGGCGCCGTGTTTTGGAACCTGACGGCGACCGACACGAATCCCGAGCTGCAGGAGATCGAGCGTGAAATGGCGGGCGCGCTCTCCCGGCACTCGAGCGAAATTTCGATGAACCCCGCGCTCTTCGGGCGGATAGCAAATCTCTATGACAAGCGCGAGGCTCTCGGCCTCTCATCGGAACAGCGCCGCGTTCTTGAGCTGACCTATAAGAATTTCGTGCGGGCTGGCGCCAAGCTTGGGGACGCGGACAAGGCGCGTCTGAAGACGATCATGGAGCAGCTTGCCGAGCTTTCCACGCGCTTTTCGCAAAATGTCCTGGCTGACGAATCCTCCTGGCTGCTCCTCCTTGAGGAAGATGACCTCGATGGTCTGTCAGCGGATTTTCGCTCGGCGGCGGCGCAGACGGCGGCCGAACGCGGCGCACCCGGGAAATACGCAGTGACGCTGGCGCGCTCCAGCGCCGAGACATTCCTGCAAACGTCCAAGCGCCGCGATCTGCGAGAGATTGTGTTCCGTGCTTGGGCCAGTCGCGGCGAAAACCACAACGCCACTCTCATCAAGGAAATCATTGAGCTGCGCTCTGAACGCGCCAGGCTCCTGGGCTTCGCGAGCTTCGCCGGCTTCAAGCTCGACGACACGATGGCGAAGACGCCGCGCGCCGTTCGAGACCTTTTGGATAAGGTCTGGTCGCCCGCTCTGGCGCGCGCCGCCGAAGAGCGCGCGCAGATCCAGGCCATCGCCGACGAAGAAGGCGCGAATTTCACAGTGGCGGGGCACGACTGGCGCTATTACGCCGAGCGCGTGCGCAAGAACCTCTACGATCTCGATCAGGCCTCCTTGCGCCCCTATTTCCAGCTCGAGAATATGATTGCGGGCGCCTTCCATGTCGCGGAAAAGCTCTTCGGCCTGCGCTTCGTCGAGCAAAAGGGCCTCGAGCTTTACCACCCGGACGTGCGCGCCTTCGAGGTCCTCGACAAAGAGGGCAATCATGTCGCGCTTTTTCTGGCCGATTATTTTGCGCGGCCCTCGAAGCGCAGCGGCGCCTGGATGTCGGATTTCCGCTCGCAGCACAAGCTCGATGGCGAGGTGAGGCCTACCATCGTCAATGTGATGAACTTCACCAAAGGCGCAGATGGAGCGCCGACGCTGCTCAGCCTCGACGACGCACGCACGCTCTTCCACGAATTTGGTCATGCGCTGCATGGCATGCTGTCGGACGTCACCTATCCGCTCGTTGCTGGAACCAATGTCGCGCGTGATTTTGTCGAGCTGCCCTCCCAGCTCTACGAGCATTGGCTGTCGGAACCCGCGGTTCTGAAGCAGTTCGCGCTGCATGCGCAGACCGGCGAGCCCATGCCTGACGACCTTCTGCAACGCATCGCGGCGGCGCGCCATTTCAACCAGGGTTTTGGCACGGTCGAGTTTTGCGCCTCGGCCTATGTCGATCTAGACATTCACGAGCGCGGCGCCGCGCCAGACTTCGACGCAAGCGCGTTTGAACGGGAGAGCTTAGAGAGCATCTCGATGCCGCAGGAGATCGTCATGCGCCATCGCCTCCCCCACTTCAGCCACATCTTTTCGGGCGACGGCTATTCCGCCGGCTATTACAGCTATCTTTGGGCGGAAGTTCTCGACGCGGACGCTTTCGAGGCTTTCAAGGAGACGGGCGATCCCTTCGCCCCCGAGGTGGCCGAAAAGCTTCACAAACATATCTACTCGGCGGGCGGCCGACAGGAGGCGGCGGAGGCCTATCTGGCGTTCAGAGGACGCATGCCGACGGTCGAGCCGCTGCTACGCCAGCGCGGCTTCGCGTGATGCTTCCCACCGCTCGGTCCTCGGTTTCTCGCTGCGCGCCGAGCATCAGCTCAGACCATGGCGCTGCCGCTTTGAAAGCTGGCGGCGCCTGCATCTCGAGCCACCACCGGCGGAGAGACGCGCTATTTTCCGCGACGATTGCGGCTCTATCTATCTGCCCTCCCTTCAACGACATCAGCGCCAGCGATGCAGCCGAAGCCCCCCTCCCGACAGCGCACTCCGTCAGACGACCCCGAGCCGGGAGCCCCGGGAACGGGCGAGGACGTCTGCCCCGAGTGCCATGGCAGCGGGAAAAGAACAGATCCTGAAACCGGAACGCAGATCGACGAGCCCTGCCCGCGTTGCGACGGAAGCGGCCGCATCGTCGAAGGGATCGGCGGCGGCTGACGGCCTTTTTCCGCGAAACCCGAGGCCGGCGCTGGCCGATGACGGTCTTGGCTTACAGCAAGGACGACGTCGAGCGACGAGTGGGCGGATGACGCAAATTAGAGCCGCCGCGCGTTGGTCAGAGACGCGTGGACTCGTCGATGTCGCCCGGATTGAACGGCTTCTCGAATTCGGCGCCGATGCCCCCTTCGAAATAACGCACGATCTTCGCCGGCGTCGATCCGATGAGCACCCGCGCGCCCAACGGCGGTCGACTATCGGTCTCGATGCCCACGCCGGAGAGTGAAATATCGTTGATCTTGGCGATAACCTCCTGCCCCTCAGGCAGGCGTAGCAGCGTGCGCTGCATGAGCGGCACTATGCGATCGTGACGGCGGTCTTCCTGGAGGCTGATGGCGTGCCGATTGGCGAACCAGGTAAGCTGGTCGGCGAGCTTGTCGCGCTTCATCGGCGGCAGCGTGAAAGCCATCGTAAAGCCGACGTCTGTCTGGCCCACCGCCACCCCCGCGAAACGGCCGGCCTCATCGAGGTAGACGACGACCTTCTCGCCAATCTCCGCCCTCATGGGCGCGAATAGGCTCATGTCGCCGGGCGACATCTCGACGGTCTGGCACGGGTATTCACGCCGTGATTCGAGCATGTACCGCCCAAACAACTTGACCGGAACGCGCTGGAAACGGCGCTTCTCCTGTAGATCGTAAAGATAACTGAGTTGCGGCTGAATCGCGGCCATGTCTATACGTTGCTTTCGCGTCAAGCTCCGCTCAACCTATCGCCGGCCGCGTTAAGGATCGCTTACGATCGCTTAAAATGCATTATCAACATCGCGGC
Source organism: Methylocystis sp. (assembly GCA_024506175.1). GTDB lineage: Bacteria > Pseudomonadota > Alphaproteobacteria > Rhizobiales > Beijerinckiaceae > Methylocystis. The sequence continues at coordinate 36,083 of JAMBEQ010000051.1, read as the reverse complement.
ATAGTCCGTGGCTGGCGACGAGGCGTAAGCGATGGCGCACTCGCTCGGCTCGCCGGAAAGAAGCCGAGGGGCGGCAGATAGACGGCTCCATCACGCGCATCGATACCAGCTCCAGCGGGCCAGCCGCGAGGTGGCCAAGCCAATCGGGCTGGTAGGCGGGAGAGAGAGCGCCGAGCACCCGCGAATGGGTCTTTCCAAAGTGTCGCAGGGGCAAAAGCAGCAGTTCGAGCTCTAGCGGGATATCTCCGGGCCCGCTGGACCTTGCGCCGGCCACGATCGGCGTCACGCCCTCGACGACGGTCATGAGCGCAGCGCGCAGGCCCAGGCGGTCTTCTTCGCGCCACAGATCGACAAAGGACAGGCCCTTGTGTTCGCGGAGCCAAAGCGCGTTGACGCGCGTGCCGGAAAGCCGCAGCGGGAACGCCCGGTCCGCGTCAACTTCGATGATGAATGTGTCGGCAAGGATATGACGGATCTTGACCGGATCGATGTCCGCGCGATCGGGAGCAGCGCGGGCGCCTTTTAAGCCGTTCCAATAGGCGAACAAATCCTTGCTGATCTGCTGTCTCATCCATCCCGCTCCGGTACGTTCCTGCGCCAGGTCGAGACGCAGAGCGCCAGCTTCTCCGTGCGCAGACCGGTGGCAGCAGCGCCCGTGCCAGAGGCGACGCCATTAACCTTTTCTCAACGATGCTGTTGTGGCGAAGCGAAGGCTGTGACACCTTCAGAGCGCACCGGGGAGAGATCGGGAAGCGCTCCGCTCCCAGGAAAGCCCGCGGCAGCCGACTGATAGCTAAGTTTTTAATAAAAATTCCCCAAGCGACAGGAAACGGCTCGAGGGGGGATGCATGCTCCGGCATTCCCCCTCTCTTGATCCAACCGCTTCCTCTCCTGTTCCATATTGGCTCTTTCCTGTCCCAGAGCGGGACGTAATTCGCCAGTGCGGGACAAGGACTCTCTAGCCTCGCCCGACGATGCGCCAGTAGTGAAGAGGAAGACGTGGCGAGCTCGGAAGAACGCATTATCAATCTGCCGGGCGTGATCACCTCTCTGCTCGGAGCCATGGTCGCTATCGAATGCTTCGCAGCGGCGGGGCCAAGAGGCCTCGTCTACCCTTTCTTTGACGCCTTTGCCTTCGTCCCGCTGCGGCTCAGCTTCCTGCTCGATCCACAATCCGTGCTTGGCGCGCTGAACCATGGAGCATCGCTCGACACGACGAGCGGCCAGGAGCAATTGGCGGCGGCGCTGAACGCCGGGGCGGCGGTCTATATCACGCCCCTCACTTATGCCTTCCTCCACGGAGGCTGGACCCATCTCGCCATTAACGGCCTGACCTTCGCGGCTTTCGGCGCGCCTGTCGCGCGCCGGCTGGGAGCCGCCCTCTTCCTGCTTTTCTTTGCTTGCTGCGCCGTTGCGGGCGCCATGGCGCACTTTGCTCTTCATCCGCTCGACGCCGCGCCAGTGGTGGGCGCCTCGGCCGCAATCTCGGGAACCATGGCCGCTGTCGTGCGTTTCGCCTTTAGCCCCGGCGCGCGGCTGGGAGAGGATGGCACGGACAGGAAAGCGCAAACCACATCGCTGCGGCGGCTCGGGCAGAATAGGCAAGCGGTCATTTTTCTTGTCGTATGGTTCGCCGCAAACGCCCTTCTCGGCGCCTTTCCGGAGGCCGCCGGCTCCTCCGAAGCCATCGCGTGGCAAGCGCATATGGGAGGCTTCCTGTTCGGACTAGTGACCTTCGGCGCCTTCGATTATCAGGCGCGGCGCTGGGGAGCGGAATCCGGAGAATCCGGGTAAGGATTCCCACTCCACGCCTCCAAAGACGCGCGCGAGGGTTGCGCCGAGGAGGAACCCATGACCGTCGCTATGATACTGTCCGAAAAAGGCCGCCATGTCGTAACGTGCTCGCCCACGAGGATATTGCGGGAGGTCGCGCAGGATCTCATCCGCCATGGCATCGGCGCGCTGGTTATCGTCGATGCCGGCGGTGAAGTCTTGGGCATCATTTCAGAGCGCGACCTTGTCGGCGCGATTGCTGCTTATGGCGCGGAGGCGCTCGAGGCGCCTGTCGCCGATTACATGCAGTGCAATCCGGTGATGGCTGAAGACAGCGACACGGTCGACTTGACCATGCAGACCATGACGCTGCAACGCCGGCGCCATCTCCCAGTCTTGCGCGAGGGGCGCCTATCGGGTCTCGTCTCGATTGGCGATGTGGTGAAATACCGGATTCGCGTCATCGAGGAAGAGCACCGCTCCATGCGCGAGTATATCGCGCAAGCATGATCATGCCGTCGCGCCCGGAATGGGGATATGGGCGAAAATGTTGGGCAGCGCTCGCTTTGCAGCGGAGCGCCCAACATTTATGAGCTGGTCGGCCTTGTGGAAATCGAACATGCCGATGTCCTCCATCCGCGCGGTGATGGTGGCGTCCGGTGGGTCGCCAGCGAGACGCGAGCGCAAGATCCGGTCCTGGATAATGTTGAAGGCGTCGATCATCGCGGTCGCGACATTCGGGGCCTCGCTTGCCTGGCGGTCGAAATAGCGCGGCAATATCCGGTCGACAAAGGAGACGTCCGGCTTTTCACCGAAAGGCCCCGCCTCGGCCGCCATCTTGGCGGCGACAGGGTCGTCGCGAATGACACGGGCCCGATACATCGTATCCGCAGTGACGTTTACCGCGATCACGAATTCCGCGCCGAGCGCGCGGCAGACCGTCACGGGAACCGGATTGACCAGCGCGCCGTCGAAAAGCCAGCGATCGCCGACGCGCACGGGTTCGAATATGCCCGGCAAGGCGTAAGAGGCGCGGACGGCGTGGGCGAGCAAACCCTGCTGCAACCAGACCTCATGGCCTGTTCCGACCTCGGTCGCCACGGCGGCAAAGGGAATCGGCAGCTCCTCGATCCGGATTTGGTCGAGCTCCTGCTCGAGCGCCGCCTTGAGCCTTTCCCCGGTGATAAGGCTCGCGCCGGAAAAAGAAAGGTCCATCAGCGTAAAGACGCGCCGGCGGGTCAGCGAGCGCGCGAAAGCCTCGATCTGGTCGAGCCTGCCAGCAGCGTAGCAGCTGCCGACGACTGCGCCGATGGAGGTCCCGGCGATTATGTCCGGGCGGATGCCTTGGTCCGCGAGCTCGCGCAGCACGCCAATATGCGACCAGCCGCGCGCCGCGCCCGCGCCGAGAGCGAGGCCGATCAAAGGTTGTCCGCGGCGCGGCTGGCCGCCCGAGTCCGGAGTCTCCGGAACGACTGCCGGCGCTGTCGTTCCTGTGCTGGTCTCTGTAGGTTCCGCCACATCCCGAGCTTCGCCGGTGGTGGGCGAGTCATTGCGTCTTAGCAAGGATAACATCATTATTCCCGCTCAGCCGTTTCGCTGCCCCTGAGTTATGTTTTATATGGGAGCGAGGCTGCGCCTGGAAAATGGCCAGAGGGTTAACCTCTCGTCATGCGATCATGCTTGCCGACCTGCGAGCGCCCACCGCTTCTCGGCTAAGGCGCGACCTGATCAGTCAGTTTCGCGCCTTCTTGGGCGTGAGCTTGAGGCTGTGCTTCCCGGTCTCGACGTCATACTCCAACACGGCCTGCCGGGACGGGCAGCAATGCGGATCGTCAGGAAGCCACCGGTTGCCGGAAAGAAAGACCTTATTCCCGTCGACATGGCTGATTTCACCGATGAAGCTCATGTCGCCGATTTCGGCGTCGGTGACGAGTTGGCTTTTACCGTGGCGCGTGATGACAAGATATTGGCCGTGCTTGTTTCCGCCCCCACACATCCCGCTGTCTATCAATGTGGCCTCCGAGGCGTCTCCAACGGGAACCGATTGGATCAGCGTGACATATTCGGACCCATTGTCGTCTTCGGATTTAGGACAGGCGGATAGACGCGAAACGAGCCCTGCGCCATCGCTCTTCAGCGCCCGATTCACCGCGTCGCGCGCGCTTTGCAGCTCATCGGCGAGCGACTGTCCCGAAAAAAGCGGCAGGGCGACAGCAAAGATAACTACTCGCCGCTTGGTCATTATTCTTACTCCATGAAAACGAGACGCCCCGAGTTGAAATCCAGTCGGCGGTAGAAGCAGGACTTGCGGCCCGTGTGGCAGGCCTTCCTGTCGCCGCCCGGCTCGACGGTCAGCATAATTGCGTCCTGATCGCAATCGACGGCGAGCGAGATCACCCGCTGCACCTGCCCCGAGGTGTCGCCCTTGCGCCAAAGCGCATTGCGGGAACGTGACCAGTAGTGGGCGACGCCTGTCTCGATCGTCTTGTCGAGCGCGAGCTGATTCATATAGGCGACCATGAGGATCTCGCGCGTCCCGGCCTCGACCGTCACACAGACGACGAGGCCATTTGCGTCAAAACGGGGCGCAAATTCGGCCCCCTCCTCCAGCGCCGCTTTGTCGGCTGACATCAGCGCGCCCCGCGCAGCAGCGTGTAGAAATGCGCCTGCTGAACAGGATCGTCCTGGAAGACGCCGGAAAACTGCACCGTGACGGTGGAGGAGCCTTGTTTCAGCACGCCGCGCATGGACATGCACATATGCTCGGCCTCGACCAGCACCGCGACGCCGCGAGGGTTTAGGTGCTTCTCGATCGCGTCGGCGATCTGCGCGGTCATGGCCTCCTGCGTCTGCAGGCGCTTGGCGAAGACGTCGACAAGGCGGGCGAGCTTCGAAAGGCCGACCACCCCGCCCGTGGGATAATAGGCGATATGGGCCTTGCCGACGAAGGGCACGACATGGTGCTCGCAGTGCGAAGTGAAGGGGATCTCGCGCACCAGCACAAGATCGTCGTAGCCTTCGACCTCCTCGAAGATGCGGGAAAGCACCTCGTCGGGGGTCTCCTGATAGCCCTTGAAAAACTCCTCATAGGCCTTGACGACGCGGCGCGGCGTCTCGCGAAGGCCCTCACGATCCGGATCGTCGCCCGCCCAGCGCAAAAGCGTGCGCACGGCAGCCTCGGCCTCCTCACGGCTGGGTCGTTCGAGCTTCGGCACAGGCTCCAGCGCCGCCGGGCGGTTTTTGATCGGGGATGGGGAATGGGTCACTGTGTCGTTGTGGTCTTCTTCGAAACCGGGGCGGACGGGAAAGGTCTTAACCACGTCATCCATGTGGAGCCTCCTCGACAGTCGCGTCGCTAAACTCACGACGCTGTCTCCCCCATGCGCTTCAAACGCATGGGTAACAACCTCAAATCGTCGCCCTCTGCCTTCGAGAACCCGCGAGAATTCGAGACTTCGCCAGAGCCATGCAAAAATTGCGGCGCCTCGGCGTTGCGCCGGGACTTAAGCTTTCGCATCAGCCCTCGCGGTTCTATATAGAGGTGAGCGAGAGCGAAGGTAAGCCCCGCACCGTGAAGCACGCGCCCACATGCTCGACAAGGTCTATAACGCCCGCATTCTAGAGCTCGCCGGAAATATCCCCCGCCTCGGGCGGCTGGAAAACCCAGACGCGACCGCCAAGGGCTATTCCAAGCTCTGCGGGTCGACCATCACCGTCGACCTCGACCTGCGGGACGGCAAGGTAACAAATTACGCGCATGAGCTGAAGGCTTGCGCGCTCGGCCAAGCGTCAGCGTCGATCATGGCGCGCAATATCGTCGGCTCTACGCCCGAAGAGCTGCGCGAGGCCCGCGAGGCCTTGCGCAAGATGCTGAAAGAGAACGGTCCGCCCCCAGCGGGGAAATGGGCCGATCTCGCGGTTCTCGAGCCCGTGCGGGATTACAAAGCCCGGCACGGCTCGACCATGCTCGCTTTCGACGCGGTGGCGGACGCCGTTACCCAGGCCGAAAAAAAGCTGGCTTAGCTTTTCGGCGTCCCCGGTTCAGTCGCCCATGGCCCTGAGCCATCTCGCGAAGGGCGCCCCCTCGACCGCGCCGCCTGCGACAGCGCCGCCCGCGCCGACGGAATTTTTGGAAACGGGAGCCGGCTTAAGCTTGTCCAGCTTGGACTTATCCGCCTCGAGCGCCTCCCGGGCGACCGAGATCAGATGATCGAAGGCGCGCTGCACTTTCGGCCCGATGTCTTTTCGCTCCAGCCCTCTCTGAATGATGATCTGCTCGTAAATGCCGAGCATGCGCTCGGTCCTTTCGAGCTCTACGCATTGCGGAAGAGCGGCAATCTCAATCTGAAGGCGCGAGCGCAGCTGTTTGACAAAGGGCAAGGCCTGCATGGCTAATCTCCGAGCGGGATGCTCTCTTGTAGAAACCGAAGCTCTCGCCAGCCTTGCGCGAGTTCGCTAGCAGGCCGTCACCGAGGCCTCGCCAGAGCGGGAGCGTTTCAGCTACCTTGCGGCATGTCCTCACCCTCGATTCGTATCCTCGGCATTGATCCCGGCCTGAGAAACACAGGCTGGGGCGTCATCGAGACCCAGGGCTCGCGCCTCTCCTTCATTGCTTGCGGACGGGTCAAATCCGACAACGCGCTCGACATGGGCCACCGGCTCCGCCAGCTGCACGAGGGGCTTATGGGCATCATTGCGGAGCACCGCCCCGACGAGGCGGCCGTTGAGGAGACTTTCGTCAACCGTGATCCACAATCGACCCTCAAGCTCGGCCAAGCGCGCGGCGTGGCGCTGATGACGCCGGCGCTCGCCGGCCTCGAGGTCGCTGAATATGCGGCCAATCTCGTCAAGAAGACCGTGGTCGGCGCCGGGCACGCCGAGAAGGCCCAGATTCAGATGATGGTTCGCGTCCTATTGCCCACGAGCCAGGCCTCCTCCGCCGACGCCGCCGACGCGCTGGCGGTTGCGATCTGCCATGCCCAGCACCGGGGCGCGCGTGCGCTGAAGGAAGCGATCGGATGAAAATACATCTGCTCTACCTGGCGCTCGCCGCCGCACTCGGCAGCACGGACCTAGCCGCCGCCGGAAATGGCCCGCCGGCCGGACGCTATGCGCTCGACAATGCAGCCTGCAAGGCCGAGGATTATTTCGTTACACTCTCGGAAGACGCGATCACCCTGCCGACTCTCGGCTGCAAGGGCGTCTCCTATGACCAGACCGAAAACAAGGCCGGCCGCGCGGTCTACGCGGTGACGGCCCGCTCTTGCTTGGGCGAGGAGCCAGGCCAGCCCCGCAAGGAGAGCTTCACCCTCGTCCTCGAAGCCCCCGGGCTGCGAATCCTCTGGGCGGACGGAACCAAAAGCGCCGTCTTCACGCGCTGCGGCAAGTTATGATCGGCCTGTCATGATCGGTAAGCTCAAGGGCCTCATCGACAGCTACGGCGAGGATTACGTGATCCTCGACGTGAATGGCGTCGGCTATGTCGTGCACTGCTCCGGCCGCACGCTGCAAAAACTGCCGCGCCCCGGCGAAGCGACGGCTTTGTCCATCGAGACCCAGGTGCGCGAAGATTCGATCAAGCTTTTCGGCTTTGAGGCGGAGGCCGAACGCGAGTGGTTCCGTCTCCTGCAAACGGTCCAAGGCGTCGGCTCGAAAGTGGCGCTCGGCCTATTGTCCATCCTCTCAATCTCTGAGCTCGGTTCGGCGATCGCCGGGCAAGACAAGGCCATGGTGGCGCGAGCCCCCGGCGTCGGGCCGAAGCTTGCCGCCCGCATCGTCGCCGAGCTGAAAGACAAAGTTCCGGCCTTCGGCTCCATCGACCCGGTGATAGCGAAGCTCTCCGGCGGCGACGAGGAGGCGAACGCCCCCTCGGTCGTGTGCGACGCCGTCTCGGCGCTCGTCAATCTCGGCTATGGCCGCCCGCAAGCCGCCGCCGCCGTCGCCGCGAGCGTGAAGGCGCTGGGCGAAGGCGCGGAAACAGGCGCCTTGATCCGCCAGGGCCTAAAGGAATTGGCGAAGTAGCCTACTCGACATGAACATTGACGCGCTTCGTGCGCACCTCGCCGTCGACGAAGCGAATGGTGAAGACGAATGTATCGTCGCCCACGAACCCCGGCGCCGGCCGGTAGCGGATCATCGTCCCAGAAATCGGGCGGTCGTTGCAGTAGGCGAATGGGTGGTCGTCCCCGTAGGCGATCTCGCTCCGCCGCTTGATCACCGCAGCCTTGCCATATCTCGCCGCCTCCATGATCCAGGCGCGGGAATCCGCCGATTTGCGGCATCTCGCCGAGGTCGTGACGAAAGGCCCGAGCAGCGCGCCGCCGTCGGCGCTCGATGCTCGCGTCGACGGTCTCATAGGCGTCGCCGCTCAGGAGTTCTCCCGTTCCGGCCAAAGACGGCCCCGCCACAGTGACGCTGACGCCCATAGAAAAGCAAAGGCTGAAAAATGTCGAACGCATCGTTGCCCCCTATCCAAGGTCCGTCTCTCGAACCATCGGGAGGCACGGTAGCTGAAGCTGGCCGACGCGAACGTTTGCCACCACACAGGGCAAGGCAGCGTCTCAAGGCTGCGAGAATATCCTCGTAGACATCGCCGAGCCACATTGACTCCCCCCGAATCCGAGCGGCGGGCAAGGGTGGGCGTTTATCCGTCGATCACTTGCAGATAAATCTCCCGCACCGGCACGCTGACGCCTATTGCCGGGAAATCAAGCGTCCCATCCAGGCCGTCGAGTATACGCACGCCGGACCAAGTTTCCCCAATCCGGTCGAATACCTCGATATGCGGTCGGTCGCGTTCGACAAGAACATAATGCCGGAGGCTCGGGAGTTTTTGATAGACGGCCCACTTCTCGAACCGATCTCGGACCCTGCTCCCTTCGGACATGACTTCGACGAGGACGTCGGATCATCGGTCGAGGTCGCGCCCGGCTCCATGGGACCAGGGACCATAACGTCAGGCAAGGTCGCGGACTCGATGGAATTTTCCTTCATGTAAAACGTCTCTAAGAAAACGAAGCAGCCGGCGCCTTTTTGTAAAGCCTCCGGCGCAATCCAAAGGCCAGGTTTTGGGCGATGAGATGGTGCTCCCACCGCGCCCCCACCATCATGCGTACGACCCGGCCGCCGATCAGTTCCCACTTTTCATCCGCGGGCTTGTCGGCCAGAAGTTCCTCGAAATCGTCGAGGGACATATACTCAAAATGCCAGTCTGGGCGATTCACGGGCGCGCTCCTTCTGTCGCCTAAACTAACATAGGCCGAGGGCATTCGCATCGGCGTACGGAGTTTCTCCTTGACAACCCCTCCCCGCCGCCTCGTCAGTCCGGAGACTCGCGAGGATGATACGGACGCCTCGCTCCGGCCTCTCACCCTCGCCGATTTCACTGGCCAGGAAGCCGCGCGCGCCAATCTCAAGGTGTTCATCGAGGCGGCCAAGACGCGCGGCGACGCGCTCGACCATGTGCTGCTCGTCGGCCCGCCGGGGCTCGGGAAAACCACACTCGCCCAGATCGTGGCGCGGGAGATGGGGGTCAATTTCCGCTCGACCTCGGGTCCTGTCATCGCCAAGGCCGGCGATCTCGCGGCGCAGCTCACCAATCTCGAGCCGCGCGACGTGCTGTTCATCGACGAAATCCACCGTCTCAATCCGGCGGTGGAGGAAATCCTCTACCCCGCCATGGAGGATTTCCAGCTCGACCTCATCATCGGCGAGGGACCGGCCGCGCGCTCGGTGAAGATCGACCTCGCCAAATTCACGCTCGTCGGCGCCACGACACGGGCCGGCCTGCTGACGACGCCGCTGCGCGACCGCTTCGGCATTCCCGTGCGGCTGAATTTCTATACGCCCGAGGAGCTGGAGCTGATCGTCAAACGCGGGGCGCGCGTTATCGGCGTCGGCATGAGTGACGAGGGCGCGCGCGAGATTGCGCGCCGCTCGCGCGGCACGCCGCGCATCGCCGGGCGCCTGCTGCGAAGGGTGCGCGATTTTGCGGTGGTGGAGGGCGCCGCCACGATCTCCCGCGCGCTCGCCGACCGGTCGCTTTCATTGCTGGAGGTCGATCGCATCGGCCTCGACATTATGGACCGACGTTATCTCGACATGGTCGCCGTGAATTTTGGCGGCGGGCCGGTGGGAATCGAGACCATAGCCGCCGCCCTGTCAGAGCCGCGCGACGCCATAGAGGACATTATCGAGCCTTATCTGCTCCAACAGGGATTCCTCCAGCGCACCCCGCGCGGGCGCCTGCTGACCCCGCACGCCTTCCGGCATCTGGGGCTCGCGGAGCCACCGCGGGCGGCAGGGCAGTTTGGGCTGTTTGGGGAGGAGGAATGAGGGCCTCCCCGCGACAAAACAGCCCTTGACGACACGCCAAGCCCAGCTAACTTCGCCGCGCTGCTCCAGGAGTGAGCACATCGCAATGCGATTAAAAATTAGGCAGGGCGGAAATGATCCAGGAATTTAAATACAAGGGCGAAACCTTCCGCGTGAATGCGCACGGCGTCGCAGGCCGTGAGGAGGTCTTCATCATCCATCTCGTCGATGGCGAGGAGATGGGCGAAATCTCCATAGATCGCATGACCGAGGAAAACGACACCAGCGCGCCGATCGAGGCGATCTGCGTGATGCTCTGCGACAAGCTCATCGCCGAGCAGGAAATCGACTGCGCCGAGCCGGAAGCCGGCTTTGCCTGGGTAGAGGGCAATCGCGTGCGTAAGGTGTTGCCGAGCAATGCGGGCGCCGCGGCGCACTGATCTTCCCAGTTAACGCGGCGGCGGAGAAACGTTTCGGCGCCGCTTTCTGAGCGCGGCTACCCGGCCCTCGACCCGAATATCGGCGGGCGCGAGCGCGCTTATTTGCCAAAACCAAATCATCCTTTAAAGCTTTGGCACGACTACCGTCCTCGTCTTGCGCGTCTTTGACCGCCGCACGGATATCGAGGCGCAACTGGATCGCGAATGCCCCCCTTTACCCTCCCTGTCCGCGTCTATTGGGAAGACACCGACGCCTCCGGGCTTGTCTATCACGCCTCCTATATCCGCTTCATGGAGCGCGGGCGCACGGAGCTGCTGCGCGCGATCGGGCTTGATCAGCGCCCCCTCCTCGAAGGCGCCCCCGGCGCACCCAGCTTCTTCGTCGTGCGGGCGGTGAACATAGAATTCCTCCGGCCCGCGGTCATGGACGACCTCCTAACGGTCGAGACCAATGTGGACGAAATCGGCGGCGCATCTGTGACAATGTATCAGCGCGTCTTGCGCGGCGCCGAGATTTTGGCGACCGCGCAAGTGAAAGCCGTCTGCGTGGAGAACGGCCGCGCAAAGCGCCTGGCGCCGGACGTGCGGGAGAAATTCGAGTCGGCCTTATGGCGCAAGCAGGAACTCTGAGGGAGCCTCAAATGCACGGATCCTCCTTCGAAAACATGCGCCGTTGTTATCAGAAATACGTTCTGGGCGGCCCTCTCGAGACACGCGGCGAAACGATCGTTCTGGACATCGGGGGCGCAGACGTAAATGGCAGCTATCGTGAAATATTTGGCGCCGAGCCTTTCCGCTATATAGCGGCCGATCTCACTCCCGGGCCAGGAGTTGAGATGGTGCTCACCGACCCCTACAGCATCCCTCTGCCGGACGCCTCCGTGCACCTCGTCATCTCCGGTCAGGCGCTCGAGCATTGCGAGTTTTTTTGGCGCGCTTTCGCGGAAATGAACCGAGTGTTGCATCCGGAAGGGTTCATCTTCCTGATCGCGCCGTCCGCAGGACCCATCCACCGCTACCCAGTGGACTGCTATCGATTTTACCCGGACGCCTTCGGAGCGTTGGCCAAATATGCTGGTTGCGTCCTCGTCGAAAGTTGGCTCGACCCGCGCGGCCCTTGGCGCGATCTGGTCGGAGTTTTCCGCCGGGCCGACGCGCCGCCGATCCACCCAGTCCCAGCGGCGACCGTTCCCGCGAGCGGATGGGATGGTCCGTCAGGAGCCCCCGAAGAAGAGGCACTAAGGGGCAAACTTTCCTATCTGGAAGTTTTGGATCGCCTCCACCGCGAATTGACGCCGACCCACTACCTCGAAATTGGCGTTCGTCACGGCGTAAGCCTCGCCATGGCGCGCGGCTCCGCCACTGGAGTCGACCCTGCGCCCGAACTCTCTGGCGAGTTAGGGCGGGACACAGCAATAGCGCGGATGACGAGCGATGTATTTTTCGCCAGTCCTCTCGCCGATCTCTCGCCGGACCTGGCGTTCATCGACGGCATGCATCTCTTCGAATATGCGCTTCGTGATTTCATGAATATTGAGGCGCGCGCGGCGCCAGGAGCGGTATTGGTCATCGACGACATATTCCCCAATCATCCGGCCCAGGCGGAGCGCCAACGTCGAACGCGCGCCTGGACGGGCGACGTCTGGCGCGTTGTTGAGGCGTTACGCAAATACCGACCCGACCTGTTCCTTCTCCCGCTCGACGCCGCGCCAACCGGCTTGCTCCTGGTGGCCGGCCTCGACCCCACGAACCGGCTGCTCTGGGACATTTACAACCCAATGCTACGCGAAATCGCAGCGCTCCCCGGACCGCCGCGGTCGGCGCTGGAGCGTGAAGGCGCAATCGATCCCTCCAGCGTGGAATTCACGCGCGTCCTCGATGCGTTGAAGGCAGCGCGCGGCGCCGCGGCCTGCCCGCCGACCGAACTCGTGTCGAGACTTCGGCGCGCCTTTGCGCCGCAAACGCCTAAGCTTTCGGTCGTCGTTGTCGCGTACAATATGGCGCGGGAACTACCGCGCACCATACGCTCACTCTCACCCGCCATGCAGAGAGGAATCGATCCCACGGAATACGAAATAATCGTGATCGATAACGGATCAACATGCCCGTTTGACGAGGCTGAGATACGGAACATGGCTCCGAATTTGACAATTCAGCGCCAACCAAACGCCACCGTCTCGCCAGTCCCTGCGATAAACTATGGGATCTCGCTGGCGCGAGGCGATCTCGTCGGCGTCTTTATCGACGGCGCCCGGATTGCCTCCCCGGGCCTGCTGGCCAACGCGCTCGCGGCGTCGAAATTGCACGAAAGGCCGGTGATCGGAGCCATCGCCTTCCATCTCGGACCGACGACGCAGATGGAAAGCTTGAGGAACGGCTATAACCAAAAGGTCGAGGACGCGCTTTTAGCGAGCAGCGGGTGGGAGGAAGACGGCTACCGCTTGTTCTCGATTTCCGCCCTCGCGGGCTCTTCGGCTGGTGGCTGGTTTGAAGTTCCGGCTGAAAGCAACTCGATCTTCTTGCGCGCGGAGCATTGGAAGGAGCTTGGCGGGTGGGACGAAAATTTCGTGACGCCCGGGGGCGGGCTTGTGAATCTCGACATGTGGGCGCGCGCCTGCGCTGACCCCCATGGCCAATTGATCATGCTCTTGGGCGAAGCGACGTTCCATCAAGTTCATGGTGGCGTCGCAACCAACAATCCAAATCCGCCCCAAGGAGAATTCCACGCCGAGTATATGCGCCTTCGGGGCTGCCCATATAAAAGGCCCAGCCGGAAACCCAGTTATTACGGGACGCTCCCGGGCGAGGCCTTTGAGAGTCTGAAGCATTCCATAAGCGGGCTCGAGCGGCGGTGATCAATCCTTAACCCTTACCGCTTGTTAACGCTTTCGCGATAAGTATCGTTGTGCGGCGCACCCGCGGCCCAGAAAAGGGCGGAATCGCGGGGAATAAAAGGCGCCGCTGATACTGCAAGCGTGCGCCATTCCGCTTCAAGGACAAATCATGAATCCAGCCGAGATCGCCGCGAGCCCGCTCGCCGCCCCCGCCGCCGACATCACCATCTGGACCATGTTCTGGGGCGCGCATATCGTCGTGAAATTCGTGATGGTGGGGCTGCTCCTCGCCTCGGTCTGGTGCTGGGCTATCATCATCGACAAGACGCTGCTCTTCGCCCGCATGCGCCGCTCGATGGATCGTTTCGAGGAGAGCTTCTGGTCGGGCAACTCGCTGGAGGAGCTCTACAACAAGCTTTCCGAGCGCCCGACGACCGGCATGGCCACGCTCTTCGTCGCGGCGATGAAGGAATGGAAGCGCTCCTTCCAGACGGGCGCCGCCGCCAGCTTCATGGGACTGCAGGCGCGCATCGAGAAGGTGCTCGACGTCTCGATCGCCCGCGAGGTCGAGAAGCTCGAATCCAACCTCCTTGTGCTCGCGACGGTGGCCTCGGCCGGCCCCTTTGTCGGCCTCTTCGGCACGGTCTGGGGCATCATGACCTCGTTCCGTTCGATCGCGGCCTCCAAGAACACCTCGCTCGCCGTCGTCGCGCCCGGCATCGCCGAAGCGCTGCTCGCGACCGCCATCGGTCTTTTCGCTGCCATTCCGGCCCTCATCGCCTACAATAAGATGCAGGGCGACGTCGCCAAGGCGCAGGCGCGCATGGAGAGCTTCGCCGACGAATTCTCGGCCATTTTGTCGCGCCAGATCGACCAGCACGCGGCCAACCGCGACCGGGCGGCCTGACCCATGGGCGCGTCGGTTTCCACACCTGGGCGCAAGGGCGGCAGGCGCCGCCGCGGCGTGCCGCGCTACGGCGCCATGGCCGAGATCAACATGACGCCTTTCATCGACGTCATGCTGGTGCTGCTCATCATCTTCATGGTCGCGGCGCCTTTGCTCGCGACGGGCGTCGCCGTCGATCTGCCGCAGACCAAGGCCGGTCAGCTCAACATCGACCAAAAGCCCGTTTCCATCGCGATCGACGACAAGGGCCAGATCTTCCTGATGGATCAGCCGATCGAGGTCGCGCAGCTTCTCGACAGGCTGAAAGATTCCGCCAAGCAGGGCTTTGACGAACGCATCTATGTGCGCGGCTCCAAGGCGGTGAATTATGGCCGCGTGGCCGAGGTCATGTCGCTCGTGACCACCGCGGGCTACAAAAAGGTCGCTCTGGTGACGGAACAGGAGAAGAAGTGAGGCTCGAATGAGAGTTTCGCGCTCCGAGCCCGGCGTTGTCATCTCATCCGCGGCCCATGCGGGCCTGCTGGTGGCGGCGCTCGTGCTGGCTTCGGACGCCAAGAAATTCGAGGACGCGCTCGAGACGATCCCCATCGAGGTCGTCACCAACGATGCGATCACTCAAGTAACCAAGGGCGAGAAAACTGCGCGCGATCCGAAGCCCGGGCCGCGCGTCGACAAGGTCTCAAAGGAGTCTGAAGCCAAGCCGCATCCGTCGCTGGCTGAAGCCAAGAAGGACGCGCCAACTCCTCCCCCGCCGCTGAAGCGCCTGCCGGACCCGGGCGCTGACGACAAGCCCGAGCCGATCCCGCCCAAACGCGTCGCCGCTCCGCCGCCGGCGCCGGAGCCGCCGCAGCGTCCCGCGCCAGAGAAAAAGCCGCAGCCGCCGAAGCCTGTCGAGACCGAAGCCAAGCCCGCGCCAACTCCCCCCGCCAAGCCAAAAGCGGCCGCTCCCGAAGAAAAGCCGCAAGAGGAGCCCAAGGAGGCCGAGGTCGTGAAACCCAAGCCCCCCGTGCGCCCGAAACCTGAAAAAAAGCCGGAGCCCGAGAAAGAGGTGAAGGAGACGCCGAAGCCCGCTCCCGAGAAGCCGAAAGAGACGCGCCTGAAGACCGACGAGGTTGCGAAGCTGCTCGACAGTAAGAAGGCCGCGGAAAAGCCGGCAAAGCCGCAAAATAGCGCCGAGGGCGAGACCGCGGAGAAAAGTGCGAAGGGCGCCAAGCCGAAATCTGGCGACGAGAGCGCGCCCAAATCGAGGTTCGATGCAGCGAGCATCGCCAATCTTCTCAGCAAGGAGGCGCCGCAGCGCCGCGCCGCGACGGGCAAGGAGATCAAGACCGCCTCGCTCGGCGCCCCCGAAGGCGCCGCGCCCAAATTGTCGGCGTCGATCGAGGCGCGCATCGCCTCATACATCCACGATCACTACCATCCTTGCTGGGTCTCCGGGCTCTCACTCGGAGGCGAGACCTTTGCGCCGGTCGTCGAGTTCCACCTGTCGCGCGAGGGCGCCTTGGAGGGACGGCCGCGCCTGTTGAATCCTTCCGGCAATCCGGTGGAGCAGGCCCGCGGCGAGCAGGCGCTTCAGGCGGTTCGCCGCTGCAGCCCCATGCGGATTCCTCCCGAATTCATGCCTTATTACGAAGAGGCGCTGCATGACGTGACCATCCGCTTCCGGGATGCGAACTGATGCGCTTCCCCCGCCCTAACCCTCCCCCCAAGGGGGACGGAATCAGACCGTCACCAACGGAAATCGCATGACCCGCTTCGTCACCCGCCGCGCCGCCGCCGGACTCATCGCCAGCGCCGCCCTCGCGCCCCTCTCACCCGCGCGCGCGGGCCGTATCATCGACCTCAAAGGCGGAGGCTTCCAGCCGACCAATATCGCTGTGGCGCCATTTGTCGGCGACGAAGCGGCGCGCACCATAACTTCCGTGGCGACCAATAATTTCAAGCGTTCGGTTTTCCTTCGGCCAATCGACGCCAATGTCGGCGCGGCCGGCTCGCCCGACCAGCCGGACCTGGACGTCTACAAGACCGTTAACGCCCAATTCGTGGTGACCGGACGCTCCATGCGCGCGGGCGATGGGCGTCTCAAGACGGAATTCCGCCTCTTCGACGTCACCACGGGCGAGCAGGTCGCCGGGCAACAATTTGTGACGGAAGTCGCGAATCTGCGCCGCGTCGCGCATCTTCTCTCGGACGCCGTATTCACCCGCATCACTGGCGAGAAGGGTTTCTTCGACACGCGCATCGTCTTCGTCGACGAAAGCGGCCCCAAGGACAAGCGACGCAAGCGCCTCGCCATGATGGATCAGGACGGCGCCAATGTGCGCTACCTCACCCGCGGCGACGAGCTCGTCGTCACTCCGCGCTTCTCGCCCTCCTCGCTCGACGTGACCTATATGGCCTTCAACGACGACGGCGAGCCGAAGGTCCTCTTGATGAACATCGAGAGCAGCCAGCGCGAGGTCGTCGGCAATTTCCCCGGCATGACGTTCTCTCCGCGCTTTTCGCCGGATGGGCAGAAGATCATCATGTCGCTGTCTCAAGGCTCGTCCACCAATCTCTACACGATGGACCTGCGCTCGCGCACGACGACGCGACTGACCGACACGGGCGCCATCGACACGGCCCCTTCCTATTCGCCCGACGGCTCGCACATCTGCTTTGAGAGCGACCGGGGCGGCTCCCAGCAGATCTACGTTATGGGCGCGCATGGCGGCGAGGCCAAACGCATCTCCTTCGGCGGCGGACGTTATTCGACGCCAGTGTGGAGCCCCAAGGGCGACTACATC
Organism: Methylocystis sp.; assembly: GCA_024506175.1. GTDB lineage: Bacteria > Pseudomonadota > Alphaproteobacteria > Rhizobiales > Beijerinckiaceae > Methylocystis. Next base: position 19,030 of record JAMBEQ010000051.1, on the reverse strand, counting down.
GCCTTCACCAAACAGAATAGCGGGAATTTCGCCATTGGCGTCATGAAGACCGACGGCTCAGGCGAGCGCATCCTCACCGAGGGCTTCCATAACGAGGGTCCGACATGGGCGCCGAACGGGCTGTTCCTGATGTTCTTCCGCGAGAGCGGCGGCTCGGGCGGGCCGAAGATTTACATGGTCGACGTCTTCGGCCGGTCGGAGACGCTGGTGTCGACGCCGAACTACGCCAGCGATCCGGCGTGGGGGCCGTTGCAGGATTGAGGTTGCTCGCGTCTGCGGTAGAATTAGAAGCATGGACAGAGCTACGGCCATAGCGAAGCGGTCTGTCGAGATCATGCGGGCCATTCGCAGCATCGGCAATGTTCTAAGGCGCGAACACCACTCCCTCTCGGACGCGATTATTTGGAACGTCCTTCGCGACGAGCTACCGCCTCTCAAAATTGCTGTCGAAGCGATAAGACAGATTGTCAGCGCTCCATGACCAAGCCCGTCCGCCTCGAGGAAAGTTGGAAGAAGCATCTCGCCACGGAATTCGAGAAAGCCTACTTCTCGGAGCTTCGCGAATTCGTGCGAAACGAATACGCCGCGTGCGCCATCTTTCCTCCGGCTGCGCAAATCTTCCGCGCCTTCGACGAATGCCCTTTCGACAAGGTGAAGGTCGTCATCCTCGGGCAGGACCCCTATCACGGTCCTGGGCAGGCGAACGGGCTCTGCTTCGCGGTTCAAGCCGGCGTGGCGCCGCCGCCCTCCTTGCAGAACATCTTCAAGGAAATCGAAGCCGATCTCGGCCATCCGGTCTCACGCGATCCCGACCTCTCGCGCTGGGCGAGGCAGGGCGTGCTTCTTCTCAACGCCACGCTCACCGTGCGCGCGAGCCAAGCTGGCTCACACCAGAACAAGGGCTGGGAGCAATTCACCGACGCCGCGGTGCACGCGCTTTCGCGCGAGCGCTCCGGGATCGTCTTCATGCTTTGGGGCTCCTACGCGCGGCGCAAGGGGGCGGGCATCGACCGCAAGAAGCATCTCGTGCTCGAATGCCCCCACCCCTCCCCGCTCTCGGCGCACAACGGCTTCTTCGGCTGCAAGCATTTTTCCAAGGCGAACGAGTATTTAATCACCCACGGCCAGACGCCGATAGAGTGGTGAAGGCGCAAACCCGTCATTGCGAGGAGTGCAAGCGATGAAGCAACCCAGAGCCAGGATTGAGGCTCTGGATCGCTTCGCTTCGCTCGCAATGACGGGATTTTACATCCTTATGGCGCGGACTTTTAATTCTTCTCCTGCGCCGCAGCCGCTTCATGGATCGCTAATAGCTGCTTATCCGTCTCTGCGACCCACGCCACCGAGGGCCGCGATCCCACACGCTCGATATAGGCGGCGATCTGCGGAGTCACCGGCACGAGGCCGAAGCCGGTGGTCCAGCGCAGCGCCGTCCCCCAGAGGATGTCGGCAACCGAGAAGCGCTCGCCGAGCATGTAGGGCCCCGCCGCGAGCTGGTCGTTGATCACGGCCATCACGCTGTCGAAATCGCCATAGGCGCTCATGTTCCTGGGCGGCTCGTGCTTGGTATAGCGGTCCATGATCGCCGGTTCGAAGGCGGAGCCGTAGAAGACCAGCCAGCGCAGAAAGGGCCCGCGCAGTGGGTCGCCGATGCCGGGCGCAAGCTTCTTCAGCGGAAAGGAGTCCGCGAGATAGATGAAGATCGCGCCAAGCTCCGTCACCAGCGCGCCATTGTGTACGATCGCCGGGACTTTCCCCATTGGATTGACGGCGAGATATTCGGGCTGACGCTGCGCGCCGATCTTGAAATTCAAGTCTTTCAGCGTGTAGGGCGCGTCGAGCTCCTCGAGGAGGATCAGCACGCTCGACGAACGCGTATTCGGGGAATGGTAAAAAATCAGATCGCCGCTCATCCGCCGCTCCCTTATGGGATGAATAGAAAGAAAACATATGTCGCGAAGACGACGAGGTGCACAAGGCCGGTGAGCACATTGGTGCGGCCTGCGCCGAAGCTGACCACGGAAAGCATCAGCGTCAGCATCAGCATCGCGGAATCGCGTTGGTCGAGTCCGAAGACGATGTCGCGGTCGATGGAGAGACTCATCAACGCGACCGCCGGCACCGTGAGGCCGATCGTGGCGACGACAGAGCCGAGCGCGCCGTTAAGGCTCGTTTGCAGAGCATTGCGGGCGGCTGCGCGAACGGAATTCAGCGACTCGGGCAAAAGCACCAGCGCCGCGACGGCGGCGCCCGTCACCGGGTTCACCTTCTCGACGCCGCTCCAGGTCAGCGCCTCCTCCAGCGCCGGAATGACTCTTTCGGCAAGCAGTGACACGCCGAAAAGGCTGGCGCCGAGGCCGACGAATGAGAACAGCGTCTCGCCGACCGTCGGCTTCGCCTCGCCATAGCCGACAGCGGCTGCATGCGCGTCCATAAAATAGGAGCGGTGGCGCACGGTCTGGATGAAGAGAAAAGCGCTATAGAGCAGGATCGACAAGACGCTCACAAAGGTGAGCTGGGCGCGCGACAAGGTCGGGCCGGGAGTCGTTGTCGTGTAATTGGGCAGAACGAGCGTCAGGATGGACAGCGCGATCAAAACGGCGAGATAGGCGCTCGCGCCCATGGGATGCAGCTCCTGCTCGCCGTGGCGGAACCCGCCGAGCAGCAGGCACAGTCCCACGAGCCCGTTGCATACGATCATAATCGCCGAGAACACCGCCTCGCGCGCTTCGGTCGGGCTCTCCGAGCCATGAGAAATCATCGAAACCATGATGGCCACCTCGATGATCGTCACCGAGATGGTCAGCACGAGCGTTCCGAGGGGCTCGCCGACTCTCGCGCCCACGATCTCGGCATGCTGCAGCGCAGCAAAGACAGCGCCGACGACCAGGATGGCCGAGATGAGCGGCGGCGCGAAGGCGATCGCCGGATGCAAGTTATCGAGCCAGCCATCAGTGGCCCGGAAGGCGCCTGCAAGCCCGAGCGCCAATGCAGGGAAAATGACGCCGCTGATTGTAATCCTGCCACCCTGCATCGCGCCTCCAACACTCTCTACCTTCGGCGCCGAATTTGGCCTCGGCCGGCGCCTGGCGCAAGTGCAGCCTGCGATGCCCGAGCCCCAGACACGAAGTATTTTGGAGCTCGCGGCGCAGGTCGCTATTTACCGCAGCCGTAAACTCTGCATTGGTTGTCGGCGCTCAGATTTAGAGGCGTCGCCCATGTTGCTCTTGCGTATTATTCTGTTTCTCCTTCCCTTGCCCCTCATTGCCTGCAATTCCGCCGCGCCGCCGCCCACCGCCCGGTTCGACGCCAGCGAGGCGGCTTTTCTGGACAAGCCCGGCAAGGCCAAGATTAGCGGCCAGGCTTTCCTCCCCGACAAGACCGGTCATACGAATGTCCGCTATGCAGCGGGCGAGGTGGTGCGGCTCATCCCCGCCACGAGCTACGCAAAGGAGCGGCTGGACTATTATTTCCACGGGGCGAAATTCGCGCCCGCGACCGCCATCCCGAAGAACGACCCCGATCCTGACTATGTCGCACACGCGTACGACAAAGGCTGGGCCGACGGGGCGCTTCGAATTCGAGAATGTGCCGCCGGGCCGCTACTATGTCTCGACGCAGGTGATCTGGAAGCCGGACCAAGCCTTCCAGCAGGAGGGCGGCCTGATATATGAGGAAGTCGCCGTGACCGGCGGGGAGACGAAGCCGGTCGAGGTCATCGTCTCCGGAAAATAGGACCTTTAATGAAACTCCTCCTTGTTGTCGCCTGCGCGCTTGTCGACGTCGATAATCGCGTGCTGATCGCGCAGCGTCCCGAGGGCAAGCAGCTCGCTGGATTGTGGGAGTTTCCGGGCGGCAAGATCGACGCCGGCGAGCGGCCGGAGGATGCGCTGATCCGCGAGCTCGCGGAGGAGCTGGGCATCACGGTGAAGGCGCCTTGCCTCGCCCCGCTCGCTTTCGCGAGCCACGCCTATGAGGAATTCCACCTGCTCATGCCGCTTTATGTCTGCCGCAAATGGGAAGGTTTCGTTACGCCCGCCGAGGGGCAAGCAGTGAAATGGGCGCCCGCGCGCGATTTGCGCAATTACGCCATGCCGCCCGCCGACGCGCCGCTCATTGCGCCGCTCGTCGACTTGCTCGGCTAGAGCGCATTCCGCAAAAGGTGGCAGACTTTTGCGACAAGAATGCGCGCAAGGTCTTTGATTTTGGCGCGATTTCTTATCGCTCGCCTGATTCCATGCGAACGGAAAGCGCGCTAGATCGACGACTTGGTATCGCCATTTGGGCGGGTTAAACATCCGCCCATGACGGAAATCGATTGGCAATATCTTAGCCACCCAGAGGCAGCCAGCCTTGGCCGCCGTGATTGCTACAAGCTCGGAAAGCGCTTGCGAGACGCGATCCCCCGCGAGGCCCTCGCGGATTTCGCGCCTCCCCCGAAGCGCGACCCCATTGCGCTCATCGCAGAGACAGAGCGCAACCGCCTGCAGTCGCTGCTGCCCATGCGACGCGAGCTGATGAGGGAATCGGCTTTCGCCTTCCTGCGCGGCGCGGCCGACGTTATGGCCTTCGATCTCGCGAGCCAGCTTTCGCCCGGCCTCACGGCGCAGGCTTGCGGGGATTGCCATTTGATGAATTTCGGCGCCTTCTCCTCGCCGGAAGGCAATGTGCTTTTCGACGTCAACGACTTCGACGAGACCCTGCCGCGCGTAGATATCGCGTTCGATCTGCGCCGGCTGGCGACGAGCGTCGCAGTCGTCGCGCTCGATATGAATTTCTCGAATAGCGAAGCACGCCACCTCACGCGCCGGGCGATGAGGACCTATCGCGAACGGATGCTCGAGCTCGCCGCAATGTCGCCGATGGAGGTCTGGAACGTGCGCGTCCATCTGCGCGAGATCGTCAAGACCCTGCGCGACCGCGTTCTGCACGAAAAACTTAGCGCCGCCATCTATGAGGGGAAAGGCCCGGAAGACCGCACGGACGGACTCCCCAAGATCGAAAAGACTCGCGACAGCTGGCGTTTTGTCGACAGGCCGCCGAAGCTTCAACATGTGGACGCGGTCTCCCATTCGTTTGCGATCGACCTGCCAAAGCTCTTTAACCGTCTGGTGGCGGAAGGCCTTCAACCGCCAGTCGCCACGCTTTTCGACCGCTATCGGCTCTGCGACGTTGCGTTCAAGGCCGTAGGCGTCGGCAGCGTCGGCACATTCTGTGCGATCGGCCTCTATATGTCCGAGGATGATGAGCCGCTTGCGCTGCAAATAAAGGAAGCGCGGCCCTCGGTTCTCGAGCGATTTGGACTGGGGCGCTGGAAGGAGTCGCAAGCAAAGCGCGTGACCTCGGGGCAGCGGGTCATGCAGGCGGCCTCCGATATTTTCCTCGCGCAAGCCGACGATCCAGAAGCCGGAACGTGCTTCTATATGCGGCATCTCAAGACGCGTCGTCTCGGCTCGATCTCGGAACTTTTGAAAGACGAGGCGTTTCCTCGCTATGCCGAGCTTTGCGGCAGCACGCTCGCGCGGGCGCACGCCCGCTCATCGCGGCCCGCCGTTCTCGCCGGCTATATGGGCAAGGGAGAGGCCTTCGAGGATGCGCTCGCCTCTTTCGCAATGCTCTACGCGAACCAGACCGTGAAAGACTATGAGGCCTATCGCGCCTCCCAACCCGCGTCGGATTCTACTCCTTTAACATCGCAAAAGTCGCGGGAATTGAAAGCGTCCAAATGAGCCCGTCCGGCGGGAAGCTCAATATCGCCTCGCCATCGAGCGCCTGTGCGACAAGCTTCTTGACCACCTTATGGCCGAAGCCTTCCTTGGGCGGTGCGACGAGCGGCGGCCCACCGCTCTCACGCCACTCGATATTGAGCCTGTCGCCCTCGAAGCCCCATTTCAGAGAGACGCTTCCATCCGTCACGGACAGCGCGCCATAGCTCAGCGCATTGGCGGCGAGCTCATGCAGCGCGAGGCCGATATTCTGTGCAGCCTCCGGCTTGAGCAGGATCTTCGGACCTTCGATCCGCGCGTGCTCCACGATGTCGTCCTTGGGCACATCCATGCAATAGGCGAGCTGCGCGCGCACCAATTCGCGCATGGAGGCGCCGCGCCAATCCTGCGAGACCAGAATGTCGTGCGCCATGGAGAGCGCCTGCAGCCGCGCGGCGAATTTGCGCTGGAATTCCTCCACCGAGGCCGCCCCCGCCGCGGTCTGGCGCGCCATGGCCTGCACCACGGCCAGCAGGTTTTTCGAGCGGTGCACCAATTCGCGCAGCAGAACGCGCACGTGCTGCTCACGCATCTTTCGCTCGGTGATGTCGCGCGCCGTGCCGAGAATGCGCACGGCCCGGCCATCCTCGAAAAATGTGCGGCCGCGAATGGAGATCCAGCGCTCGATTCTGTCCTTCACGCCGATGACGCGATATTCGATCTCGTAGTCGCTGGTGTGGCTGGGGTCGAGCGCGAGGCCCACGGCCTCCTTCGTGCGGCGGCGATCCTGCGGATGCAACGCGTTGCGGAAAACCTCGAAGCTAGGCTGGATGTCGCCGAGGCTCCAAAACTGACGCACGCGCGCGTCTATATGCACTTCGCCCGTGACAAGGTTCCAATCCCAGACGCCGGTGCGGCCCGCGTCGAGCGCAAGCTGCATGCGCTCGAGCGCATAGGCCTGGTCCTTGATCGCGCCGCAGCCCGAAGGCGTGGCGCGCCTATCGCCGGCGTCGGAGAGTGTGTCCGTATCGCTCACGCATCACCTTTTATGGGACACGCCACTATAGCGCCGAACTGGCGCGGGCGCGAGCGGCTGGGTGATCTCCTCCAGTTCCTCGCAGTGACGTCCCAACAATCAAATATCCAATAGCTCCGTCGCGAAGGCCGCCTTTTCCTGGATGAAGGCGAAACGCGCCTCCGGCTTGTTGCCCATCAGCCGCTCGACGCAATCGGCCACCTCCTCTCGCTCCTCGCCAACCAGGACGACCTTGAGCAAAGTGCGCTTTGCCGGGTCCATGGTGGTTTCTTTGAGCTGAGCGGCGCTCATTTCGCCTAGACCTTTGAAACGGTTCGTCTCCACCTTGCCTTTGCCGGTGAGCACGGTGCGGATTAATTCGTCGCGATGGGCGTCATCGCGCGCATAGACAGTTTTCGGCCCCTGAGTGAGCTTATAGAGCGGCGGCTGAGCCAGGTAGAGATGGCCCTTTTCGATGAGCCGCGGCATTTGCCGATAGAAGAAGGTGATGAGCAGCGAGGCGATATGAGCGCCGTCGACGTCGGCGTCGGTCATCACGATCACCTTCTCGTATCGCAAATCCTCCTCGCGATAATGCGCGCCGAGCCCGCAACCCAGCGCCTGCGTGAGATCGGCGAGCTGCTGATTGGCGAGCAGCTTATCCTTGGTCGCCGAAGCGACGTTGAGAATTTTGCCGCGCAAGGGGAGAATCGCCTGCATGACGCGATTGCGGCCCTCCTTCGCCGAGCCGCCGGCGGAATCGCCTTCGACGATAAAAAGCTCGGAGCCTTCCGCCGAATTATTGGTGCAGTCGACGAGCTTGCCCGGCAGGCGCAATTTGCGTGTCGCCGTCTTGCGGGCGACGTCCTTCTCGGCCTTGCGGCGCAGGCGCTCCTCTGCGCGCATGACCGCGAAGTCGAGCAGCTTGTTGGCCTGCGTCGGCGCGGCGGCGAGCCAATGGTCGAAGGCGTCGCGCAGCGTTCCCTCCACGATGCGCGAACCCTCGGCGCTCATCAGCCGGTTCTTGGTCTGGCCCTGGAACTGCGGGTCGCGGATGAAGACGGAGATCATCGCCGCGGCCTGCCCCATGAGATCGTCGGCGGTCACGTCCTTGAAGCGCTTCGCTTGATTGGTGCGATCCGCGTGGTCCTTGAGCGCCTTGAGCAGCGCATTTCGCAAGCCGGCCTCATGCGTGCCGCCGTCCGGCGTCCAGACAGTATTACAGTAGGAGTGGATAAAGCCGTCGTCCTCGGCGAACCAGGCGACGGCCCATTCGAGCGAGCCATGGCCGCCCTCGCGGGTCACCTTTCCGGAAAAGGGCTGGTCGGTGACGAGCTCCTTGTCGTGCGTCTCGCGGGCGAGATAGTCCTTGAGGCCGCCGGGGAAGCACAGCACCGTCTCGGCCGGAACGTCGGAGCCCGCCTCGATCAGTGAAGGATGGCAGCGCCAGCGGATTTCCACGCCCCCGAAGAGATAGGCCTTGGAGCGCGCCATGCGGAACAGCCGCGCCGGCTTCCAATGGGCGTTGGCGTCGAAAATCTCAGCGTCGGGCTTGAAGCGCACACGCGTGCCGCGGCGGTTGTTGATCTTACCGACATTGACCAGCTTGCCGAGCGGCAGGCCGCGGGAGAACTCCATGCGGTAAAGCTGCTGATCGCGCGCGACCTCGACCTCGAGCTTCTCGGATAGGGCGTTCACCACCGAGACGCCGACGCCATGGAGACCGCCCGAGGTCTGGTAGGCGCCCGAATCGAATTTGCCGCCCGCATGAAGGATGGTCATCACGACCTCAAGCGCGGACTTGTCCTTCATCTTGGGATGCGGGCCGACCGGGATGCCGCGGCCATTGTCGTTGACGGTCAGCCAGCCGTCCGGCTCCAAAGTCACCTCGATGAAAGTAGCGTAGCCGGCGACGGCCTCGTCCATGGCGTTATCCAGCACCTCGGCGAAGAGGTGATGCAGCGCGGTCTCGTCGGTGCCGCCGATATACATGCCGGGGCGCCGGCGGACGGGCTCCAGCCCCTCGAGCACCTCGATGGAGTCGGCGTCATACTCTGCCGGAGTTGTTTTTGCTGTGGCTTTGGGCGCGAGCGCCTTGCGGGGCGCGCCGCCGAAAAGATCAGGTTTGGTGGCCATGGGGCCATATTAGCGCGATTCGGCGATCGATGCGCGACGCCCGCGCCGAGAATAGCCAGCTTTAAGCCGAGAGCGCCGGGAAAGCGCCGGCAGCGCTCCGCTCGGTAAGACGGAAAACCTGCAGCGGCTTGGGACGGCTGACCAGATAACCCTGAATTTCGTCGCAGCCAAGGCTCTGCAGCATGCGCAGCTGCGAATGGGTTTCGATGCCTTCGGCGGTCGTCTTGAGGCCGAGCTCCCGCGCAAGGCCAATAATCGCCCGGACAACCGCGGCCGATTTATTATCGCGGTCGACCTCCTGCACGAAGGACCGGTCTATCTTGATGCGGTCGACCGGAAAAACGCGCAAATGGGAGAGCGCCGAAAATCCTGTACCGAAGTCGTCCAGAGCGATAGACGCGCCCAGGCGCCGCAAATCGCTCAGGCAGGCGAGCGTGGCGCCGTTCTCCAGAAGCAGCGCCGATTCCGTGATTTCGAGCTCCAACCGACGCGGCGAAAAACTGTTTTTGAGTACGGCTTTGGCCACCTGCAGCGCAAAGCTGGGCTCGAGCAGCTGCGTGGGCGAAAGATTGACGGCGATGCGCAGGGGTTTCGGTAGGGACGCGCCAAGCTTGCAGGCCTCCTCCAAGACAAAGGCTCCAATCTCGCCGATCAACCCCGCCTTTTCGGCGGCTTCGAGAAAATGTGGCGGGGTCAGGAGCCCATGTCCTGGCCGCCGCCAGCGAAGCAGAGCCTCGAAGCCGGCCAGCTCAGTCTTCGCGAGGTCCACGATCGGCTGGAAATGCAGCTCGAATTCGTTGCGCGCGAGCGCCTGCTCGAGATCCTTCTCCAGCAGCCAGCGAGCAGCGAAGCGGGCCTCGATCTCTTCGTCGAAAAAGGAGAAGCTTCTGCGGCCGTTCCGCTTCGTTTCATAGAGCGCCAGGTCAGCCTTTTTCATCAGTTCGGCGAGCGTCACGCCGTCCCGAGGCGCGCGCGCGACGCCGATTCTCGCGCTGGTGGAGGCCGAGCTTCCCGAGCCGAACACGATCGGCTCGCTCGCCGCCGCGGCCAGGCGCCGTGCAAGATCCTCTATGTCCTCGTCGCGCTTGGCGGGGCATTGCAGCACGACAAATTCGTCGCCGCCGAGTCGGGCGAAAAACTCGTTCGCGCGCAGCGCGCTCGATAGCCGTTGCGTGACGATCCGGAGCGCGGCGTCTCCGGCCTGGTGCCCGAGCGTGTCGTTGACGCTCTTGAAGTTGTCGAGATTGATCCAGTGGATCGCGAGGACGGAATTATCCCTGACCGCCGCGGACAGCATAGCGCGCGCCTGCCGTTCGAAGGACGCCCGATTGGGCGCTCCGGTCAGAGCGTCGAAATAGGCGAGGCGATGAATTCGCGCCTTTCGCTCCTCTTGCTCCAGAGCGATGGCGCAGAGATTGACGCAAGCCTCCACAATCGTCCGATCAGGAGCGCTCGGACCCCGGCAGCTATGGTAATAGAATGCAAAAGCGCCGATCACCCGCCCGTCGGAAGCGCGTATGGGCGTCGACCAGCATGCCCGAAGGCCCAAGGGCAACGCCAGCCCCTTGAACTCCGTCCACAGCGGATCATTGGCGATGTCGGTGACCTCGATGGACTTGCCCAGATAGGCGGCCGTCCCGCAAGAACCCACCGCGGGGCCGATTTCCAAGCCGTCGATCGCCGCAGAATAATCCTCCGGCAGGCTCGGAGAGGCCAGGTGATGCAGCCTCCCCATCGCGTCGACGGACAGAATTGAACAGATCGCTCCGGCCGCCAGGCGCTCCGCCTGAAGACAGAGCCGGTTCATGACCGTTTGCACGGGGAGGTCGCGCGCGACGCCTTCCAAGGCGTCGTGCTGCATCGCCCTCAGCCCGAGCATGAACGGTTTTTCGCAACCGCCACAATCGATGTCCGACATCTCAGCCCATGAGAAGTTGCATTCTCGTGCTGTCGACCCGGCGCATCCATCTCCGTCAATTCGGAACTTCGCGCGTAGAACTGACAATTGCACGGTTAATGAAGATGCACGCAAAAGATTAAAAAACCTTGGACCGAGCCGTAATCTAACGCTCCGGTTGAAGCGTTTACGGGCTCGCAAGCTTGGGTCACTACCGTCCTGGCTCCAACCCCGGAGAGGCCATGCCCCCACGAAGCGTCGTCATCTGCGTCGATCACGCCTATGTCAGCGGCGGCCAATCGAAAGTCGCGATCGAAAGCGCCATTGGGCTCAAAGCCGCCGGCGTCCGCGTGATTTTCTTCGCCGCCTGCGGTCCGGTCGACGAGCGCCTTGCCGCTTCAGGGGTGGAGACCATCTCTCTTGGCCAGCACGATATTCTGGGGAATCCTTCGCGTCTCGAGGCCGCCCGGCAGGGGATATGGAACTCGAAGGCTGCGACAACCCTCGCCGGCATTCTCGATTCGCTTCCCGGCGAAGGCGCGGTCGTGCATGTGCACGGCTGGGCGAAGGCGCTCTCGCCATCGATTGCAAAGCCGATACGGGCAAGCGGCCTGCCGGCTGTCTATACGATGCACGAATATTTCCTAAGCTGCCCCAATGGCGGATTCTTCAACTACCCCAAAAACGAAGTTTGTCCGCTGAAACCCATGTCGCTTGCGTGCTGGACGACGAATTGCGACTCTCGCAACTATACCTTCAAGCTCTGGCGCAACGCCCGCATGTTCGTCGCCGAACACGTCGCGCATCTGGCGCAAACCTTCTCGGACATCGTGCTGCTCTCCGACCTCCAGCAGAGCGTTCTCGCCGCCACTCTTCCGCCTGGCGCGATCATCCACCGCGTGACGAACCCGGTCGAGGCGGAGCCGCTCGGCCACAAGGAGGACCCGACGAGAGGCGACTTCCTCTTCGTCGGCCGCCTCTCAGCCGAGAAAGGCGCCGTTCTCTTCGCGGAGGCGGCGCAGCGCGCGGGCGTGACGCCTGTTTTCGTCGGGGACGGGCCCATTGCAGAAGAGCTGCGCGAGCGCTTTCCAAAGGCGCGGCTTCTCGGCTGGCGCTCCCCCGCCGAGGCGCGCGAGGCGATGCGCGCGGCGCGCGCCCTGGTCTTTCCTTCCCTGTGGTACGAAGGCCAGCCGTTGACCGTCTTCGAATCCCTTGCGCTGGGCACGCCCGTGATCGTCAGCGGCCTCTGCGCCGGGCGCGAGCCGGTGACGCATGGCATCAACGGTCTGTGGTTCAAGAGCGGTAACGTGGAGTCGCTCGCCTCCGCAATTCGTGAACTGCGGAACGACGCGGTCGTCGCATCGATGTCCAATAAAGCCTATGACGCCTATTGGACGGCGCCCCCGACGCTCGCCCGGCACGTGGCGGAAACGCTGGCCGTCTACGATGAGATGCTGGCGCGGCGGGCCTCATAAGCTTAATCGGCGGCGAGGTGCGCCATATCCCTACTCCGCGGCCTCCTCCCGCTCGGCTTCCATGAGCTTCGCGCGCGCCTCGGCGGCTTCGCGCTGGCGGTTCCACATGGCGGCGTAATGCCCGCCAAGCTCCAGCAACTCCGCGTGCCGGCCGCGCTCGATGATGTGGCCGTGATCGAGGAAGAGGATTTCATCGGCGTCCACCACCGTCGACAGCCGATGGGCGATCACGAGCGTGGTGCGGCCCTTGGCGACGCGGCGCAACGCTTCCTGAATTTCGTGTTCGGTGAAGCTGTCGAGCGCCGAAGTCGCCTCGTCAAGGATGAGGATCGGCGGGCGCTTTAATATCGTGCGGGCGATGGCGACTCGCTGCTTTTCCCCGCCGGAAAGCTTGAGCCCACGCTCGCCCACTTGCGCTTGATAGCCGCCCGGCACGCTGCGGATGAAACCGTCGATTTGAGCCAGACGCGCGGCCTCGCGCACTTCCTCCTCGCTCGCGTCCCACCGGCCATAGCGGATGTTGTAGCCGATGGTGTCGTTGAAGAGCACTGTATCTTGCGGCACCATGCCGATCGCCGCGCGCAGGCTCGCCTGTGTGACGTCGAGGATGTTTTGCCCGTCGATCATGATGCGCCCGCCCTGCGGCTCGTAGAAGCGGAACATCAGCCGCGAGATCGTCGATTTGCCCGCGCCAGACGGGCCGACGATCGCGATGGTCTGCCCCGGCTCGGCCTCGAAGCTCACGCCCTTCAGGATCGGCCGGTCGGGATCATAGTGGAAGCGCAGGTCGTCGAAGACGACGCGGCCTTCGCGCACGATGAGCGGCTGGACGCCGGGCTTGTCCGAAATCTCGGGATGCTGCGAGAGGATCGAGAACATGGTCTCGATGTCGATGATCGCCTGGCGCACCTCGCGATAGAAAGTGCCCATGAAGTTCAAGGGTTGCGCCAGCTGGAGCATCATCGCGTTGATGAGCACGAAATCGCCGACCGTGTTGCGGCCGTCGCGAATGCCGTAGACGCACATCACCATCATCGCGGTGACGCCGATGATGTAGATCACCGTCTGTCCGGCGTTGAGAACTGCCAGCGACACGTAGGAATGCGTCGACGCCTTCTCGTAATGGATCATGGATTTGTCGTAGCGCGCCGCCTCGCGCGCTTCGGCCGAAAAGTATTTGACAGTCTCGTAATTGAGCAGGCTGTCGATCGCCTTTTGGTTGGCGTCCGTGTCGCTCTCGTTCATCTGGCGACGGATGGCGATGCGCCAATTGGTGGCGAGAGTCGTATAGGCGAAATAGGCGGCGAGCGTCAGAATGAGCACGACGCCGTAGCGCCAGTCGAATTGGTAGAGAAAAACGCCCAGCACCAGCGCCATTTCGAGCGCCGTCGGCGCGCCGGTCGACATCACGAGGCGCGACAAAGTCTCGATGGCGTTGCGGCCACGCTCCAGCACGCGCGTGAGGCCGCCGGTCTTGCGGCTGATGTGAAAGCGCAGCGACAATTCGTGCATATGGACGAAGAGGTCGGTTGCGAGGCGCCGTACGGCGTGCATGGCCACCGCCGCGAAAATGCCGTCGCGCGCCTGCATAAGGATGACGGAGACAATGCGGATCGCGCCCATCAGCAAAGTGAAGCCGACCGCCCCCGCGCCCAAAACGGGGAGCGCATCTGCTCCGCTTTCCGCCAGCGCATCCGTCGCCCATTTGAATGCATAAGGGGTGAGCGCGTTGAAGAGCTTGCTGACGACAAGCAGCAGAAAAACCAGAGCGACGCGCCGCTCCAGATCGCGCCGTCCGCGCGGCCAGATGTAGGGCCAGAGGCGGCGGATGGTGGCGAGAAGAGAGGCTTCGGAAAGGGAAGCGTCTTGCGGATCGGACGCATGTGCGCCCGAGACGCGCTGACCTATTCTGAGCATTCGGTGTCCAGTGATGGATGAAAGGGCGCCCCGGCGGTGAGGCCTTCGCGTCATATAAGACCTTTAGCCTCTTGGCGCACCCCGCTTGACGGGCGCGCCGAAGGCGCCAGTTGACGGAAGAGAGTTATGCAGAAAATCAAGAACATATGCGTCTACTGCGGCTCTGCTGAGGGCGAAGACCCGCGCTACGCCGTTGCGGCGGAGACTTTCGGACGGGCGCTGGCGAGGGCCAATATCGGCCTCGTCTTCGGCGGCGGCTCCTGCGGATTGATGGGGGTCGTGGCGCGCTCCACGCTCAACGCCGGCGGCCGCGTGACAGGCATTATCCCGGGCTTCCTGGACGAGCGCGAAATCGCGCTCCAGGGCATCACGGAGCTTATCGTCGTCGGCGACATGCATACGCGAAAACGCCTGATGTTCGAGAAATCCGACGCTTTTGTCGCGCTGCCGGGCGGCGTGGGCACGCTCGAGGAATTGACGGAGCAGCTCACCTGGATTCAGCTCGGCCGCCATACCAAGCCGCTGGTCATCGCGGATATTTGCGGTTTCTGGCGGCCTTTGCTGACGCTCTTCGCGCACATGCACAATTCGGGCTTTATCCGTGGGGGATACGACGTCCGCTATATGGTGGCCGAGCGGGTGGAGGATATTCTGCCAATGATCCTGGCGACCGCGCGCCGCACCCCGCAAATCGAGGAGACGGCGGTGACAGAGAGGATGTGACGCGCCCGGGGTGAGCGAATCCCTCCCCTTTGCGGGGAGGGTGGCGCAGCGAAGCTGCGTGGGGTGGGGTTACGCCAACCGTTCAATTTCTACGCGAAACCCTCCCGGCGGCCTCGCAGCCAAGTTTACGCAGGCTGCGTAAACTTGCGTGCGCCCGCCGACCTCCCCATAGAGGGGACTTCGCGCTGTTTGCGTTTTTTCCATGCCGTCAAGGCGAGGGGCCGACAACGCTTTCCGCCTTATCTTCTGGCGCAACCCTTGCTCCGCGGACGAACGCGCCCCCGAAGAGACCGCTCCAATGCCCACCACAGCCGCCTATCAACCCGAGATTCTGCACGAGAGCCTAGGCGATCCCTTTTTCGATCTTGTCGAACCGGCAAAATTTCCAAAGACGATCCTGCGTTATCGCAATCAGCGCTGGGCCAAGCGGGTCGGCCTCGACGCGCTCACCGACGAGGAATGGATCGCCCATTTTGGCCGGTTCGAGCCCCTACCCGGCGGGCTGCCCCAGGCCCTGGCGCTCCGCTACCACGGCCATCAATTCCGCGTGTACAACGCCGAGCTCGGCGACGGGCGCGGCTTTCTCTTCTCGCAATTGCGCGACGCCGCCGACGGGCGCCTGCTCGACCTCGGGACCAAGGGCAGCGGGCAGACCCCCTGGTCGCGGCGCGGGGACGGGCGGCTGACGCTCAAGGGCGGCGTGCGCGAGATTCTCGCCACCGAAATGCTGGAGGCGCTCGGCGTCGACACTTCGAAAAGCTTCAGCCTCATCGAGACGGGCGAAGCTTTGGTGCGTGGCGACGAGCCCTCGCCCACCCGCTCCAGCGTGCTTGTGCGGCTTTCTCATTCGCACATCCGCATCGGCACATTCCAACGGCTGGCCTTCCACGACGACAAGGGGGCGATCGACCGGCTGCTCGATTACGTCTGCGCGCATTATTTCCCGGCGCTCGCCGACCTCTCCGGTCCATCAAAGGCGCAAGCTTTTCTTGAAACGGCAGTTGCGCGCGTGGCCAAGCTCGGCGCGGGCTATATGTCAGCCGGATTTGTCCATGGCGTGCTGAATTCCGATAATATCAACGTCACTGGCGAGAGCTTCGATTATGGCCCCTGGCGGTTTGCGCCGGTTTATGATCCGCTGTTCACGGCGGCCTATTTCGACGAGACCGGGCTCTACTCCTTCGGCCGCCAGCCCTCGGCGCTGGCCTGGAATCTCGCGCGCCTCGCCGAATGCCTGCTGCACTTGACGGGGCTCGAAGCCGCGCAGCGCACGCTCGATCGCTTTGCCGGACTGATCCAGAAGGAGTTCCGCGCCGCCTTGCTGCGCCGCCTCGCATTGGCGTCGGCAGGTGAAGAGGCGGACGCCCGCCTAGCCAAAGCCTTTACCGATTTTCTGACCGCCTCTCGCGCACCTTTCGAGCAGACATTCTTCGACTGGCGCGGCGGGCTGGCAAGCCACGAACGAGCCGCGAAGAGCCCGTCCGCGGCCTTCTATGAGACGTTGGAGTTTGCGCCCGTCCGCGCGGCGATGGCCGAGCACGAGGCGACTGCCGAGGCCCGGCTCGATCACCCCTATTTCCGCCGAGAAGCGCCGTGCGCCATGCTGATCGACGAGGTCGAGTTGATCTGGGCGCCCATCGCCGAAACGGACGACTGGTCAGCGTTACGCGAAAAGATCGCCCGGATTGGCGAGATGCGCGACGCCTACGGCTTTGCCCCCGCCTGAGGCTACGGCAATTGGTCGGGTCCCCGAGCGCTGAATTTGCTACGCCCGGCGACCGGTTTTTTCTTGAACGCCGGTCGTTTGCGGCGCAATAATCCGGGATCGATTCTTGGCGCCTCTGTGGGCGAGTCTTGCGGCATGAATAACAATCCCAGCGATGCGGAGCAGAACGCGATCCGCGCCGAAATCGAGCGCCTACATTTAGAGCACCAAGACCTAGGGGCCGCGATCGACGCACTGATGGCCGTGGGCGCGCCCGATCAGCTTCAGGTCCAACGCTTGAAAAAGCGAAAGCTCGTCCTGCGCGACCGCATCTCCTTCCTCGAGGATCAGGTGACGCCCGACATCATCGCCTGAGAGGCACGCGGCTTGAAGCCCGGTAGCCAGTGGCGCCCCTTTGTCCCTATTTGGGACGAAAAGCGCGCCTCCCGGTCAAAAATGGGAAATCAGGCCATGCCTCAACTGGGTCTTTCTGTCAGCGACTCCTTCAAAGCGAGGATTAACGCCCATCCATACGGGCGCCGCATACGCCATGTGGAGGGGCTGCGCGTCGCAGGCGAGCGCTCGTTCTACCCAAAGGCGGCGTTGACGCTAATGATCGCGACAGCCACGACATCGTTTGCCGCCTGGAGCTTATTCGCGTTCCCGCACTAGAGTGCCCCTCGTGGAGAACGGTCTGCGAAACGCGCTGGAGCAGCGGCCGCCGCCGACGAGCTTAAGGACAATAGACCGCGCGGCCGTGCGTTCGCGCGCAGGCAACGAACCCATACGCATAACGAAAGGATCGGAGGCGCGCTACGCTTTCGGCAAGAAGCCGAGCCCGCGCAGCAGCAAGGGCATGGTCAGCGCCTGCACGACAATGGAAAAGGCCACGACGCCGAAGGTCGCGGCGACGATCACATCGCGCATGGGCAAGCTGTCTGGCAAGGAGAGGGCAAGCGCGAGGCCGAGCGCGCCGCGAAGGCCGCCCCACCAAAGGACATGCTGCTCGGCGAAGCTGACCCGCCAGCGCGAAGTTAGAAAAAATGCGCTCAAGGGATAGACTGTGAGCGCCCTTGCAAAAAGAACGATCCCGATCACAGCAAAAATAAGCGGCAGCCCATAGGCGCCGAAGGGCGTCGAAGCCACGTCGACGCCAATGAGCAAAAACACGACGGAATTGGCGACAAAGGCCGCGAATTCCCAAAAGCCGTGAACGAATTCGCGCCCCTTGTCGCTTAGGTAACTGCGGCCGTCCTCGCTCGAGAGGCCGAGGTTGCCTATCATCAGCCCGGACGTCGCCGTGGCGAGCACGCCCGAAAGGTGGAAGTGCTCGGCGATCAAAAAGGCCCCGAAGGCGGCGATCGTGGTGAGCGCGGCCTCGATGAGATGTTCGGTCGTGCCCATGGCGAGCAGAATCGCCGCCGCGCCCACAAGCGCGCCAACGGCGACGCCGCCGAGCACAATGCGCAAAAGCGTGACCAAAACGTCGCTTGCGCCCTGCCCAACGCCATGGCTCTCCGCCCAGGCGAGCGCCATCACGAACAGCACCGCCGCCGCGCCATCGTTGAGGAGACTTTCGCTCTCGACCAGCAACCGCAGACGGCCCCTCACGCCATTGTCCTTGAACATGGCGATGATCGCCACTGGATCGGTCGCGGCGATGAGGGCGCCGAAGACAAGCGCGGAAGGCGTGGGCCAGCCCAGCAGCGTCACGCAGGCCGTAGTGACGATTGCCGCTGAGACGAGCGTCCCAAGCCCTGCGAGCGTCAGCAAAGGAAGCGAGTCGCGCAACAGCTCTCTCCAAGAGAGCGCCAGGGCCGCTTCGAACAGCAAGGGCGGCAGGATCAAATCGAAGATCAAATCATGGGTGAGATGGGGCCCAAACGCCGGCTGCGAGCGGGTCAACACCGCCCCCACGATGACGAGGCCAACCGTATAGGGGAGCTTAACGCGCCGCGCGGCGATGGCGACAATCATCGCCACCGCTAGAATGGCGACCGCTTGCGTGAGTTGCTCGTCCATTCGACTTCTTTCGAAACTGACGCATGGACTTTAGCCAAGCTGAAGGCGGTAAGGAAAGCCTATGTGGCTGTCGGGTGCCCGCAAAGCTTGCCCTCACACGAGCGGCCGCTAGGTCGGGAGGCTGTGGCATCGAAGGAGACCTAGCCTCGACGATCCGACAACGCGTCGGGAAGAGGCCCATGAACAAAATTAAATAACGCGAGCGACGAAAAATCGCGCCGAACCAATGGGCTACTAGGGCGAGGGCCACCTAACGAAACCGCCCGAGCGCCTCTCGGCCTCGGGCGGCTAAGCTTGCTCCGAAGGGAGCGATTACTCGCTCGCGGCCTTGGCCTTGTGGTCGACGCGCTCGGCGATGCGGGCCGACTTGCCGCGCCGGTCACGCAGATAATACAGCTTGGCGCGGCGAACCTTACCGCGGCGGACAACCTTGAT